>NZ_JAAHHT010000030.1:29766-72518 GCF_010672085.1 Okeania sp. SIO3I5 | reverse complement strand
TTATCCTTATCGTACTTGTCAATCAACAATTATAGCATGTACCGGAGCGGGTCGTCAACATCAACGCGAGCAATGCGCTGACGAGTGGAGATTATCATACATCGATCGCCTCCAAATACTCCGATAAAAAGTCAATCAGCTCTATTGATTCAGCGACAAACCCCATAGCATCGCTAAATTTGGGGCTTTGAATCAGGGAGGAAAAATGAGCGCTCGCTTCCTGTTGTTTAGCCTTACGGAGATACTGGAGATATTTCAACAGATTTTTGCGGGCATTATCCGCTTTTGCTTCGGGGCAATGGCCGGTATTCAGCCAGAGTAATACCTGTTCGTTCAAACTTGCAAAGTCATGAATCTCCATCTCTTTGAGCTGTTTGGAATACTTAGAATACTGCAACAGGAGTTGCTCAGGCCCCAGACTCCTTTGGGTAGCAATGCTTTGGCGAAAGGCTATACTAGCCCGAGTGCCCACCATACCGGCAATCAGTTTGAAGTGAATCTCCTCCAGCTTTTTATGGTTGCTAACAAAATCCGCGACTTTTACCCAAGCACGGCGATCGGGAGTTTTAATTAAGCCAGCAGTAGCGATCGCTGCATCCGCATCCGGATTGTCACCATCAAGATGCTCCGGATGCTGTTGGATAAATGTCAGCACCCGTGAATCGATATCCTGCTTGGCAGCCCAGAGTAGCCAATCCTCCACCGTCGGCACAAACTCATAGAGATTGAACCGCGACACCAGAGCTGGATCGAGTTCCGTCAGTTGATATTCTTCCCCCGCATTCACCGCAGCAATCACAATACTGCCAGGGGGTAGGGGTTTACCAGCCAAAGTTTTGTTGAGAGTCAGGTCTTGAACCGCCTGCAAAATTTCGGGGCGGGCACGGTTAAGCTCGTCTAGGAAGAGTACCACCGGGCGATCGGCTTCAGGCCACCAGTAGGGGGGTAAAAAAACCGAACGGCCTGTTTTCTCATCTTTATGGAGCAAGCCAATCAAATCCCCAGGATCGCTCATCTGACCCAAAAAGAAAGGGATTACGGACAGGTTCTGACGCTGACGGTAGAAATGGCTAATAATTTCTGATTTGCCAATACCATGCTTGCCCACCAGGAGGATATTTTGCGACCGTGGGGTTAGTTCTAGAACTTGATAAAGTTCGCGGGCATCAATACGAATCATTTTCTTTTACCTTTATTCTTCTGCATTTAACTAACTACCTGGACAAAATTAATTGTGCATTTTTGGTTGCTCTGTCGTCATAGAGATAAAAAATGATCGACAACATTAACATTTAATTTAAAATATACGAATAATTTTGTCTACCTACTTATACCAATTTGAAAAAAAAATGTTACAAATAGTTTCAAACTTTAGATATCGAATAATTTGCTGAAATTACTGAAGTATCAAAGTTTTGAGTGGCTTTGTTGTATGAAAACATATAGCTACCGCACAAGATCCAAGCATATTATGTACTTCATACTTCTACAACTATTGTCCAATAAATAAATCTATGTTTTCTTTCTTAAAAAAAAGGCTGAAACTTATACCTGTAAAAACTTTGAGCGATTTAACTATTGGCCAATAGAATAATAGAAAGAGGGTGATATAGCTGCCACTAGGTTCACCTTTCATATCGGCTCTGATAACCGAAAAGCGGAACGGATGTCATAAGGCTATTACAACAAAGCCATTTTGAGCTATAAAATATTACTTTGGACTGTCTTGAGTGCGTCTTACATTCTGTTGGCGAAGCCTTTCCGCAGGAAACGGAGACCTCAGAATTACGCACTCGCTGCATGAATTTTGAATTTTGAATTTTGAATTCCGTGACACGGCACTACAAATCCTGATGACGAATCCAGTTAGAACGGCCGCCCCGCTTGAGATGGGTTGTAAAGCGAACGCCGGTATTGTAAGTCTCGCGGATATCCCGAATAGCAGTGCGCAACTTGGGTAGCACCTCCTTGAACTGGTTAAAGGGAATCAAAATAGCAAAGTAGTCTTGGTCAGACAGACGAATAATCAGCTTAAGCTTAATAGTATCCATGTCAGTGGCAAAGTCAAATTCATCTTCCTTGGCTATTTTACGCACCTGAGCCAAGATAGCTTGCACTTTCAAGTCTTTCTGCTTTTTGCGCTTGGCAGCTTGTGCTTTTTGCCGCTCAACCCGCTGCAAAAATGCTTTAACCAGGGCAACCACCTCACCAATATCTGAAACAGGAGCAGGCGATCGCTCTCTGCCCAACTCTACCCAGATCTGTTGCTCCGGACTCCTGAGCAAATGTAAATGGGTATGATCTTGATACCAGCGATCGCTTGATTCTTCGAGCAGAATAGAACAACAGAGGGTGTTGCTGGGGGGCTTATCTGCATTTGCCCCCCTTTGGAAACGACTATAATGATGACAGTTATCATTCCGCTTAACGCCAGCGAGAGGCTCAACTCGCGCCAACAATTCTTCCGCCAGTTCTTGGGCCTGTTCGGGGTCAACGCTAAGGGGTTTCTCCCCCGAGATATTCTCCCGGAGGAGCTTTTGCAAACTTCGTGATGTGATGGACATAAGAAAAACGACCTTCTTTAGCTAACATTTGACGACAACAGAAATCACACCCTAGCAATGCGGATACTATTGCTACCTAGATGTTACTGGAAAAAATGTTTAGGAGTTCAAGGCTTCTTTGACACCTTCAATAAAAAATTGTGCAACAGGATGATCAACCATTTTTTCTAAAGCTGCAAAACTACCAGCTTTTACTCCTCTCAAAATTCGAGATTTTAGCTCTGGATTCTTTCCAACTTGATCCACAGCCTTTGCTCCTAAAACTCTGAGACTATCATTTGGATAATCTGTCGATAGCTGGTTAGCGTAAATTTTTAATATCTTTTGAAGCTTGGACTAAATCTTGAGAATTATTAATTTGAGTGTCAATTTTGTCACCCATAACTTTATCACCTGCAATGTTATCCCCAAAACCATATTGATGAATTGAATGTTCCATGATTAACTCCTGAATAATAACCTGTAATCTTTTTTGGTCAATACCATTTTTTAGAACTCTGCACAAACTAATAATTGAATGTCCATAAAGTTCAGATTGCATGGCATCATAACAACCACTCTGACTATTAGAGCATAGGTAGTAGCCCATTTGAAGCTTACGATTGAAACTTACAAGCTCATTATTAAAGTCAAGAAGGCATCCATAAGTCTGATGATGAGCGACAAGTTTAGTATAGCCACCAATTAAGCAACATATTACGAGATGAAATAGTGCATGGCGTTGAAGTGCATAATCATATTTTTGCTCAAGAATTCCCCAAGAGATAAATTGCAAAGAAACAACAGCGGTACATGGATATAAATCTTCTATATTAGCTCCAGCGATGAACAGGTTTACAAGTCCATGATCTAAAGCAGTAATCACACCGTCATAGAAAGATATGAGAAGGTCTTCTTCCCATAGCGATAAGTACCTTTTTTGTCTATCCAAAAATTCAAGAATCTCAAGATAATCAGCATGAGCTTTTTTTAATGGGGAGGTATGTTTATTTTCTGGTGGCAGAAGATAAAACTTGAAATCTGGCTGAGTTGAATTTACCTGCTCCAAAAAGTTGGTAAACTCATTTTCATAATGATAGTGTGGAATAATAAGCACTTTGGGCATTACAGATAAATTCTATGTTTTCTTTATAATAATTGTAAGCTTCCGTTAATGTTTTTGGGTTAGGAAGAAGGGTAATGGAACCAATTGGGAGTAGTCTAGTAGTGGATCGTTTCATCTTTGTCATAATTGGTTTATTCCCCTATCTCAAAAAAACTATTTAACTCAACTCGTCAGGATCGACACCCAACTCTCGCAGTTTCGCTGCCAAGCGCTCCTGTTGTTGTTTAGCTACTGCTGCCTCCTGTTTAGCTACCGCTACCTCCTCTTCTAAAGTCGGTATCAAATCTACTTTCAGAGTCATCCACCGCAACCAGAGTCTATCTATCCTATTGTAACTCCCTTGCCACAAACCCAGACTGAGTTCTACCTCCGGAACCAACAAACGTCCCTGAACTAACTCTGCCCTTTGGTAGCGATCGCCCACCAAATGAAACGCCTGCATTTTATTAGTAAAGCGATTGAACACCACATAATAAGGCACTCGCAAAATGCTTTCGTAAACTTCCCACTTATTAGGAGGTTCTCCCTCTTCTCTTGGTGTCTGTCCTAAATCTTCTTCTTCCGTACCCGGAGATAATAACTCGACTACCACCAACGGGTTAATTTTTTCGTCCCAAACTACATAGCTCAAGCGCATATCCCATCCATCATACAACCTCGGCACTCCCACAACTGCAAACCAGTCTGGCTTTTTGTACCAATTGAGATGCTTAAGATCGTAGTAGAGATTCAGATTGTTGGCACAAAACAATTTATCGGGATACCACTTGCGCGGTTGAAAAGTGTCGCGCAAAAGTCGAGCTTGAAACTTGTGAAATTCGTCTGGTAAACCAGGTTCATTCGGTTCTTCGCTTGGTAAGTCGTACATGGTAGGCAAAGTTTCCTTTGGAGGAAGTGGTGGTTCATCTTGAAAGGATGTATTTGTCATATTGGTTTATTCCCTGTTTCATAAATGGGTTTTACTATTCCTAATTTGAGTCTGTAGAAGCGATTCGCTTGCTCGCCCCTACTAGACTATGGCGCTTGGAGCGTAAGTCCTGACTATTTAACTGAAATCCTCAGGAATAATACCCAACTCTTGCAGTTTCGCTAGTAAGCGATCGCTTTGTTTTTTAGCTGCTGCTAACTCTTCTTTAACTGCTGCTGCCTCCTGTTCAGCATTGGTAGCTCGTTGTTCAGCATTAGTAGCTCGTTGTTTAGCTACTACTGCCTCCTGTTTAGCTGCTGTGGCCTCTTGTTTAGCTACTGTGGCCTCTTGTTTAGCTACTGTGGCCTCCTGTTTAGCTACTGCTGCCTCCTCTTTAGCTGCTGCTTCCTTCTCTTCTAAAGTCGGTATCAAATCTCCTTCCGGAGTCATCCACCGCAACCAGAGTCTATTTACACTATTAAAACTACCCTGCCACGAACCCAGACTGAGTTCTACCTCCGGAAGCAACAAACGTCCCTCACTTAACTTTGCTCTTTGGTAGCGATTACCCACTAAATGAAACGCCTGCATTTCATTTGTATCGCGACTGAAGGTAACATAATAAGGCACTTGCAGAATGCTCTCGTAAACTTCCCACTTAGTCGGAGGTTTTCCCTCTTCTCCTATTGTCTCTCCTAAGTCTTCATCTTCTGTACCCGGAGATAATAACTCGACTACTACGAACGGGTTAATTTTTTCGTCCCAAACTACATAGCTCCTGCGCATATCCCATTCTTCATACAAGTTCGGGACTCCCACAACTGCAAACCAGTCTGGGCGTTTGTACCATTTAAGATGTTTAACATCGTAGTAGAGATTCAAATCGGTAGCACAAAACAATTTATCGGGATACCAGTTAGGCGGTTGAAAAGTTTGGCGTAAAAGTTCAGGTTGAAAGTCGTGAAATACGTCTGGCAAACCAGGTTCCTCCGGATCTTCGCTTGGTAAGTCGTACATGGTAGGCAAAGTTTCCTTTGCTGGCAATGGTGGTTCAGATTTTTTAACGGATATATTTGTCATATTGGTTTATTTACTCTCAACATGGTTTTTATAGTTTTAAAAGTGACTCTATCTGCGCGTACTTTTTCCTATAGTTACAGATTAACACACTATTTTGATAAATGAGCATAGAGTTGAAATTTTTTGATAAATTCAGGACTTACGCAACACCGCTGTATCTAGTATGGGCGAATGCCATTCGCCCCTAAGAGTGGTGTGTAATTTAGTATTTGGTGTAAGTCCTGAAATTAAAGAAGCAATGGAAATATTGTTGGTATTTCCTGAAAATAATGATACGATCAGAAAAATTCCCAAAATATTTATGTTCAGAGAATAAGATGACAGAATATCCATATCCTACACTGGTTTTAGAACCAGAACAGTACAACACCCTACTCCAGTTAGGGACTCAAAAACATCAGACACTCTCTGAAGTTGCTGTAGAAGTAGTGCGTCTGGGATTAGAAACCCTCAAACAAAGAAGCGATGGAACTTCTGATGTGCGCGATCGCCAACCTCAAAAAGCTTTAGAATGTTTAAATTCCCTCCGAGCAGAAATTCAACAAACTCATGGCATCTATTCGGGGGATTTGGTTGCAGAAGTTAGAACCGAACAAGAAGAGCAGATGGAGAAAATAATTACAGAGAAACCATGAAAATTGTACCGGACTCAAATATAATTTTGTCTGTAGCGATCGCCCTACCCTATAGTCAGTTATCAGTTATCAGTGGCTTTGTTGCATGAAAGTATATAGCTGCCTCACCTGCTCTGCGTATGTATTTCATCAACGGGCGGAAACTGCTGTAACTATTGTCCAATAGTTAGATAAAACATCAATCTTTGAAATAAAAAGAATAAAAAGGCTGAAACTTTTGCCTGTAAATACTTTGAGACTCAATAACCAAGCTCTAACTATTGGACAATAGATAAATAGAACATCAATCTACAGAAAAAGAGCGATATAGCTGCGGAATCGATATTCTATCGCTACCGAGATGTTACTGGAGAAAATATTTAGGAGTTGTTGGGGCAGTGTTGTTGTTTCGATGTATCCTAAATAGAAAAGCGATCGCTAATCCCTGATATTTTCGGGCAGGCAGAATACTCACCCTACTTATTATTGGTGCATAAAAAGGTTCGTGATTGTCATTGCGAGGCGGTGATGTTAGACTTAACCTCAATCTATCTGAGTCAAGCCAGCCGAAGCAATCTCTACTTACTCTATAATAGCAAAGGAAAAGCGATCGCTAATTCCTGATATTTTCGGACGAGCAGAATATTCACCCTACTAGCACACCTAGACTAAAATTGTGGGTAAAACCTAACCCCCCAACCCCAGAGTGGGCTATTTTGCCCACCCTAAGTGGATAAAAAGGTACATTCATAGGATTTAGAAATAGGTTAAGATAAACACTCTTTGTGTTCAGTCTGATCCAACAGCTATTCTGATTGCAGCAGCAGGCGAACTTAACTTAGTCCATCCCCAAGCTCCCTTGTTTGGCTCTGAGAGCCAAGCAAGAACGTTACCAGCTTGACCTACTTGAGGTTCGGTAGTGACAACCCACACTGTGCCATCTACTCCAACACCAATATCTTTGGCAAAGCCTGGCGAACTATAACGTAGCCCTCCACCTGCTGGTTTATTTAAAGTCCAAACTTCACCTTTTGAATTTACAGTCCAAGCTGTTCCATCAGGCCCAACAGCTATTCTGATTGCAGCAGCAGGCGATCCCAACTTCGTCCATCCCCAAGCTCCCTTGTTTGGTTCTGAGAGCCAAGCAAGAATGTTGCCACCCCCGCCAACTTGAGGTTCGGTAGTGACAACCCACACTGTACCATCTGCTCCAACACCAATATCTTTGGCAAAGCCTGGCGAACTATAAAGTAGCCCTCCACCTGATGGTTTATTTAAAGTCCAAACTTCACCTTTTGAATTTACAGTCCAAGCTATTCCATCAGGCCCAACAGCTATTCTGATTGCAGCAGCAGGCGAGCCTAACTTCGTCCATTTGGAAGTTTCTGGATCTGAGAGCCAAGCAGGGATGTTGCCACCCTCGCCAACTTGGGGTTGAGTAGTGATAGTCCACACTGTACCATCTGCTCCAACACCAATATCTCCAGCAAAACCTGTTGTACTATAAAGTTTTCCACCACCTTGTTCATCTAGAGTCCAAACTTCACCTTTTGAGTTTACAGTCCAAACCAAAGAACTTACTTCGGCGGGAATTGCCGAAATCATGGTTATTGCAACAAAAAACACAAATGTTACCAATGTGTTAGCCAAGTGCTTAAATTTTATTCTCATCATTTTCTTATAATTCTGACATTCCTCATCATACCTTGGTCTTCATGGATAAGAATATGGCAATGTAGAACAAACTTCCCATCATAATCTGAGAAGCGATGACGAATGGTGACATTTTTTTTATTAACAGCAAGCGTATCCCACCAACGCCAATTTGACGGCATATCCTCTTTATCTGGATCGATTAAATCCCCCTTGATTTGGAAATGATTGACATGAATGTGGAACGGATGAGGTGATTCCGATGGATTTGATAACACCCATTGTTCCGCAGTATTCAGCTCCAGAATATAGTCCTGGGATTCTGGATCATAAGGTTCTCCATTAATATAATAATGCCTTAAACCTCCTCCCGATGCTCTGGAAAAACTAACTTTTCGTGGTACATTCAAAGAACCTTCCCCAGAATTCTTAATCTCGCGATCGCTAATAGGTTGCAGATAATCAGGCAACTCTCCCTCAATCATATCTGGAATTTTTCCTCTGGCATCACTTTCTCCCTTAACCTTGATGTAAGCTAACACTTGTCTGTTGATATTTGATGCCCTGACATTCATTGTCTCATACCGATCTTTTACCAGTTTATAATCACCTTTTGGCAGACTAACCAGAAAATCAGCGCGATTTCCAGGGGAAAGTTCCCAACCATCTTGATAAGGTTGATAATTACTATTACCAACTTTTTGAGGACGATGACCATAAAAAGAAACGCCATCAACTGCAATTAGATACATATCCTGTAACTCTGAATTTTCACATTCAAAACCGATATCCCCTTCATCCATACATTTATATAACTTCAGAGTCATTAGTCCGCGATCGGTTCCGGTGGCATTGATAAACCGCCACCGTTGTAAGGTATGAGCATTATCTATAGTTAAAGTAGGTTGGTACTCTCCGTTAATTAGGAATTGTGTTTTGATGTTGTTCCGATCCGCTCTATAGAATCCAACTCCATCAGAAACATCTTGAATTTCTTGCATCAACCAGATTTTATCGTTATCGTCCGTTACCCCTAATTTATTTTTGTCGTCTTCTGGAATAATAATTGCTCCCGCCATACCCCTAGCAGTTTGAATCGCAGTCGAACCGTGGTGGTGTCCGTGATACCAGTGGGTTCCTGGAGCGTGAAACTCAGGAATATCAACCCTATATTGATGCTCTCCACCATCGGGTTCAACCTTTACGAAGACATCATCAGCAGAAACCCCACTATCAGTTTTTGGGGAAACGTGGAATCCATGAAAGTGTACGTTGGTGGTATTGAAGCACGCAGGTTTATTGTCGTGTTGCAACTCTTGGCAGGTGTTCCCTCCCGACTGGTTGTTAGGAGGTAGGTTATTGATAAATTTGAATTCAATTTTTTCCCCTGGATAGCGTCTCAAAGTTGGTCCGGGTATTGAATTGTTATAAAGACGCACAGAGATCGGAACGCCCTCGCTTCCATCGTTCCCTGGAAGAGTTAACTGATGTTCTGCCACACGCAATTCTTTTCCTGTGAATTCTATGGGTTCGCGAAAATTAGTGTATCTATAGGGTGGAGGTGGAGGAAATTTAGAGGTGGTTAATCTGGCGAGCGATCGATAAAGGATAATCAAAGTAGTAGTAGCAGCAGCGATTCCAGTTCCTAAAAATGTGCGTCTACTTATCCTTAACTTTCGGGTATTTTGTTCTAAGTTTTCCCTGGGTTTTTGCTCATGGTTTTGCTTAGTCATTTGTTTTAAATATTATTTGTAAAGCAGAAGGATTTGACAAAAGTTTAACACTTTGTCATGTTATACTTTAATTTCTAAAAATTAGAGAATTAATTTAACCACTTTTTTCTAATTATGATTTTTTTCTACTAAACAGGCATAATATTATCAGGACTTACGCAAAGAAACCCGGTTTCTAGGGTAAATCATTGTTTTTGACAATAAACATCTACAAGAAACCCGGTTTCTGGGTTCGCATGACTTTAGTCCTAATTATTCAATCCATGCTATTCTAATAATGAAAATATGATCGAAGGCGGCTAAAAATGACTACAGAAACATCTCCCAAAACTGAGTTACTAACCGAAGTCGCTCCCGACAGGGAAGCACCCATGCCACCTACAGACTTAATCTTTGATGATGGAGAACCCTTGAAAAGCAACCGTCATTTCAGTTATCAGTTATCAGTTATCAGTTATCAGTACCTCAATGGAATAGGGAGGCTTGAAATAGGGAATATTCTTTTTTTTTATCCCCTTAAAAGGGGAGGCTTGAGACCCAAATTTTTCGGTCACCGTATTGCCATGAATATTCTGATTGATTCCTTATATCAATATTGGTCAGATTGCAACTAAAAAGGAGGATTATGGTCATTTCAGTTATCAGTTATCAGTTATCAGTGAACTTCCGACTGAAGTCGGAGGCTTGAAATACTGAATTAAATATTTTTTTCATCCCCTTAAAAGGGGAGGCTTTAGACCTGATTTTTTGGTAACAAATAAAAATCATTAATCACCGCTTCAATCGCTTCTCCTACTTTTCAACGTAAGTAACCCTCAACTGTGGTTGCGCTGATAGTTCAGGATTTTCCGAACTTGCAAACCCTTTTACTGTTCTGGAAACAGTTTCATTTCCTAACAGTAACCAACCAAAATTATCATCAGGATTATCTAACCATTCTTGTAGATCGGCAACCATTTCTGAAGTAGATTCCCAAGTATAAATTCCTTCATCTCCCACCGTTGTTACTGCACTAACTTTCTCGGAAAAATCACCTCCTGGATTTGACCAGAATTGAGTACCATAGAAACTATGAATCCAAGTAGCATCCCCTTCAGTTGAGCGATCGCCCCTACCCCCTGGATGAAAAGAATTTCCTTCTCCCCAGTTTTTCAGCAGTCGATGTAATTCAATAGATTGCTCGCCACCTGGAGTTTTTTCGAGGGTTAATTCTAGGGTGACAGAAGTAATTTTAGAATCTCTGGGAATCTCGTTAGCAATATCAAAAGAAATTACCCCTCGTCTGATACTATCTTGAGGTTGGTTGGTTCGTCCGACAAATAATATTGGCCCTTGACCATTACTGAGAGCGCCCGTGGCACTTTCAATGATGGTATTATCTTGGTTCGGAATAATCGTTTGAATTTCTTGAGCGATCGATCCTTTCAGAATAACCGTTAAAGAAACTAAAGTAGCGATCGCAATTAAAAGGACTTGTTTCAAAATAAGTCTGGTCATTTTAGTTATCAGTTCCTTTGGCTTCAGTCAGTGGAAGGACGCAATCTCAGGGGGCGCAGGTCAATTGCTTCCTATCGTCGCTGCGGACGACTGTTCAACCGAATTTTTATAATACAGGACTTACGCATAATATCAAATCCGCGCTCGCAACGGAAGTGATAAATTCTACCATCAGAAAAGAGTGAAAACTCCCAGTTTGTCGAGGGTTTGGAGACCAAACCCCTACGGGGCAAGAATTCTACCGATACTACCGTATTTGATATAAGGTACGAAAAACTAGGACTTGAGATTGCTTAAGAGTCGGTCGCAATGACGAAAATACATTGTATTGCGTAAGTCCTATAATAGTTGAAGAGACAGTGAAACATCATAGCTCACTGTCTTTTGAATGGCTAAATCACGAAAAATTTAGCTACCATACTGTAAGTTTCAGTCAATAGACGTCTCCGAAAATTAAAAATCAAATCAATTTTCATCCATAAATTATCTATTTTTTCTTGCTTTTCCCTGTTCCCTGTTCCCTCTTTTCCGGCGAGGTCTAATGCTTTCAAGGCAGGAATCGGGTGCAGGGTAAGGGCAGGAATTGGGGGGAGGGAGAATAACACAAGGATCGGCACCATCTCCATCAATTATGACATTTGCCATCATCCCTTGGTCTTCATGAATCAGAATATGGCAGTGTAGGACAAATTCTCCATCGAAATCTAAGAAGCGGTGACGAATGGTAACACTGGAACCTCGATTAACAGCAATTGTATCCCACCAACGCCAATTTGAAGGCTCATCCGGTCCAGACGGATCGATCTTATCACCCTCTATTTGGAAAGGATTGACATGAATGTGGAAGGGATGAGGAGAACCCTGTGTATTTGATAAGACCCATTGTTCAGCAGTATTAAGGTTCATAACAAAGTCTTCTCCTTCGCCGTATGGTGCTCCATTAATAAAATAATTTCCTGCACCTTGGGCACCTGCAGTGGAAAAACTAACTTCTTGTGGGTTACCCAAAGAACCAGGTTCCCCACTGTCCATAGTATTGTCAATCTCCTGATCAGTAACAGGTCTGAGATAACAAGGTAATTCCCCCTCAATGCACTCTGGGATTTCTCCTTCAGCATCAGTTCCTTCGTTAACTTGAATATAGGCTAAGACTTGTGCGTTGTTATTCGATGGGGTTACGTTCTGAGTTTCATACCCAGCTTTAACGACTTTATAAAGACCTGCTGGCAGATTAACGAGAAAATCGGCCCTATTTCCTGGGGCAAGTTCCCAACCATCTTGATAAGCACCAACACCATCAGTACCAACTCTTTGAGGAGGTTTACCATAGAAAGAAATGCCATCAACCGCAATTAGATACATATCTTCTAAAGTACCACAGTCAGTACCGGTGTCCGTTTCGTCATCACATTTGCATAACTTCAGAGTCATTAGTCCGCGAGGAGTTCCCGTGCCATTGATAAATCGCCACCGTTGTAGGGTATGAGGATTGTCTATAGTTAAGGTGGGTTGGTACTGTCCATTAACTAGGAATTGTCCTATTGTACTGTTCCCTCTCGCGGTATAGAAAGCTTCTCCATCAGAAACATCCAGAATTTCCTGAATTAACCAGATTTTATCATTGTCGTTTGTTACCCCTAATCGTCTCTCTCCTGGCGGTTCTGGAATAATAATTGCCCCGGCCATCCCATTAGCAGCTTGAATTGCAGTCGAACCGTGGCGGTGGGCATGATACCAGTGGGTTCCCGGGGCGTGGAATTCAGGCAGGGCAACGCAATATTGGTGGTCTTCACCGGGGCTAACCTCTACGAAAACATCATCAGAAGAAATGTTAGTTGAAGTATTAGTTCTTGGGGAAACGTGCAATCCATGAAAGTGCATATTCGAGCTATTAAAGCACCCAGGTTCATTGTTGTGTTGCAAATCTGAGCAGGTTTGTCCCCCTGGCAAGTCGTTAGGAGGTAGTTCATTGTACAATGTGAATTCAATCTTTTCCCCCGGATCACGCCTAAAAGTCGGTCCAGGTATTAAATCGTTATAAAGGCGCACAGAGATCGTATAGTCGCTTCCCTCGGCATCTGGAAGAGTTAAATCACATGTATCCAACAACAATTGACTTGGACCTACTGGGACTTCTGTGGGATCGCAAAAAGAAGGGGAAACAAAGGGTTCAGGTGTAGGAAGAATATAAGGACATACATCTGGACAGGTTGATTCGGCGATCGCTTGACGAGGCAGAATGAAGGCAGCAGCAGCAGCAGTCATTCCAGTTCCTAGAAATACTCGTCTACTTATCCCTAATTTTGGGGTATCTGGTTCTGGGTTTTCCCAGGCTTTTTCTTCAATATGTTGCTCAGTCATTTGCTTTA
Organism: Okeania sp. SIO3I5; assembly: GCF_010672085.1. Lineage (GTDB taxonomy): Bacteria > Cyanobacteriota > Cyanobacteriia > Cyanobacteriales > Microcoleaceae > Trichodesmium. Next base: position 58,996 of record NZ_JAAHHT010000030.1, on the reverse strand, counting down.
GAGACTATTTGTAAAGTTTTGTAAGGCAAGACAATTTTTATTAAGTTTTACATTTTGTCATATTAAACCTTATTTGTAGAATTAAGGAATTAACTTAACAATTTTTTACAATTATGATTTTTTTCTATCAAGCCCTAAATAATATCATGTCCGCTTCAATACTTATACTTTGTTGAAAGGAAGGCAGAGGGTAGAAGCGATCGCTAATTGGTGAGGTCTCCATTTCAGCAGGAAACGCTTTGCGAACAGAATGTAAGACGCATATCTGACAGGCACTTATGCTGAAGGATTTCTTGCAATTGTGACTTAATTTTATACACGCTCCAATGCTACCGGACATGATAGAATTCATAAACACTTAGCCATCAGCTATTGTTTTTGATGGGGATAAAAGCTTTATTAATTGAGTCAGAATTCAACCTGACTACAAAAGATATTCCCCTACATCAATTGCTTCTAGGCATTTGCTGAGGGAGATTCGGGATTCCAGGTAAAGGTTTCTCCGCCGGAAGGTTGACAAGGAGCAAGTCCTGTTCCCTTAACGTTAACATTCTGCATCATTCCCAAATCTTCATGAATCAGAACATGACAGTGGAAGACGAATTTACCAGGATAATTATTAAAACGATGGCGAATTTTAATTGAACCATTTGTTTGACCATTCTTAGGAGGAATATAGAAGGTATCCCACCAAATTGTTGGATCTACCTCATCCGTACAACCATTACATTCAATTACTTTGAAAGGATTAACATGAATGTGGAATGGGTGTGCTGCACCAGTGGTATTGGTGAGTTCCCATACTTCATCCGTGTTGATATCAACATTTTGTACTGTTTCATTAGGGGGTTCAGGATCATAAACTTTATTATCAACCTCAAATTTTCTTGGGATGACTGTCTCTGGAGGTTTGTTAAAACAACTGGGACCAGCCCTATCAAAAGAAATAGTTTTTGCGGGCTCTGGATTTGGAGTATCAAAGGGTTTAAGATAATCTGGGAAATCTCCTGGGATTGTCGGCGGAATATCTTTGGGAGAAGAAACGGGCGTACCTGTAACATTAATAGAAGCTAATGTCTGTTGTGTCGTAGCGCCAACACCAGGAAACGTATCTTTAAAGACCCTGTATTTCCCTTCTTCTAGCTTAACTAAGAAGTCAGCACGATTCGCTGGAGACAGTAACATAGATGACATTGGTGTTGGAGGTTGCTGATAATGACTAATACCATCAACTGCAATTTGAAACACTCCTGATGTAAAATCTACATTACTAACGACATCTTCCCATGGGCTATCATCACTGACATCATTAATATCACACTCAGCACTGTTACACTTCTGGATTTTTAAAGTCATAAAACCTCTTGGTGTAGCAGTCGCATTGATAAAACGGAAACGACACAATTCTTGAGGCTTTATGGTTAAGGTTGGTTGTGATTGCCCATTAACCGTAAATTCTCTAGATGTCCCTCCACATGTATAAACATCCTCATCGCTATTACCAATGATTTCTTGAATAATCCATAATAAATCTTGATCGACATCAATTTTGTCTTCTGGAGGATCTTCGATAACTAAAGCACCTGCCATTCCATCAACGACTTGAATAGCAGTTGAACCGTGCAGATGGGGATGATACCAATGGGTTCCAGGAGCATGATCTGTGGGAAGATAAACGCAATAGGGATGCTCAGTAGACCCCCCTGTTGTAGATGGTTCAAGTTCATAGAGAACATCATCAGACGACTTTTCTACCTCATCATTTTTGCCACCAGAGACTATTGTTCCACCAGGTGCAATACTCATAGGGGAGACATGAAACCCATGAAAGTGTAAATTGGTGGTATTGAAACAACGGGGTCTGTCCATAGTTCCTGGACAAGTTCCATCGGTAGTGCCTGTTGTATTTTTAGGTAAAGCATTAACTAATTTAATATTTACTCGCTCACCCGCTTGTAGCCTAAATGTAGGTCCAGGGACGTCACCATTGAAACAACGAGTCAACTCAGTACGTGGATTTGTACCTAAAATGTTAATATTTTCTTGAGCGACTCTGAGTTGGGCTGGACTTTGTGGAGTGCCATTGGCAATAGTTTCAGGTTGGGGAAATCCATTAACAGGAGTTTCTCCTAGTGAACTTACTGGTGAAATTCCTGTTAAAGTGGTTTTATTTTGAGTAGCACCGAATACGATAAAAGAGGCTGCTGTTATTCCTGCTCCTAGACCAAATCCACTTAAAAATGCTCGTCTGCCTAGTGGTGAACTTAAAATATCTTGCTCTTGGTTTTCCGAAGCTTTTTTTTCATCACTTTGTTGGGTCATTTTATTCTTTTTCCTAGTTCAATATTGTGGACAATAAATACCTATAGCAGAAGGAATAAAGTTGATTATTGGTCTTCTCTGGTTGCAACTATTCCATAAGTCCTAAAAGTAAAGGCGACTGCTATATGTTGACTAACAAAAACATGACAGCAATGACTGCTAGAGAATCTGATTCTTAATTAAATTGGTAATAGCTCAACAGCTTTGCTTTATTTTGACATTTTGTCATATTAAACTTTATTTCTGGGAATTTAGGAATTAATTTAACAATTTTTTTATAAGTATGATTTTTCTATACAAATACAGTTATCAGTTTTTAGTTGGTGAAGGAACTTTGAGAAAAAGGCTGGAAAAAGAAGCCAGACAAACTTAGTTGTAGGCCAGTAAAATGAGTAATAATCAGCTCAATCTTAGGTTTTACCTTTTTATTGCAACAAATAAAATAAGCCGCTTCTAATAAAAAAAAAGCGGCTCAAATATAATCCTGTTTGACAGAAAGTTGGAGAAAAAGACTGGAAAAAGAACTAAGACAAACTTCATTTTTGGCCAGGAAAAGAAGTAACAATCAGCTCGATCTTACCGAAATAATTAGGGTTTGCTGAAAAAGTATTTTTGCTCTTTGTAGTAGTAGGGACGTTGCATAACAAAAATGCGTTTTCCGTTCCGGAATGCTACGCAAACATGTCGTGTAGCGTTAACGTTTGTGGAGCATTCCGTCAGGAAAGTTGTGCTTTAGCTAAACGTCCGTACGTAGTCAGTAGAAATGGGAATTTAGAGGAGTTAGAAGTTAGAATTGTTCCTCAATTTCTCTGTCCAACTATGTATGCGTCTAAAATACTAACATTTTGAGGCTTTTCAACTCAAAATCTCCCACTTTTTCAATACTTAAAAAGGCTAAAAGCTTGAGCTGTAAACACTTTCAGATTTAATCAGCAAGCCCTAATTACAGCAGTTTTCATTTCAGTAAACTACAGTAGGGACTAACCATGGTTAGTCCCTACAGGGTTTTGGTTCTGACGATGTGGTTCATCAATCTGAAAAGCGCTGTAATAATGAAACAACTAAATAATTAGATAATTTTAGGTTTAAAGCCTCCCTTTTCAAGGGTAAAAAAATCAATCTTTTCCTTTTAGTCAATCCTCTCCCTAAAAGCTATCCCTTATAAGGAACTCTTGAAACCCTTGTGGGAGGATGGGGAGGATGGGGAGGAGGGGGAGGAAGAATTCTGTCTACATTCATAAAAAAGTGTATTGAAAAATACTCTTTTCTCCTGAAAAAGCCGATTCAAGACTTCAACATAACTTGTCTATGTTGTCAAGTTTTATGAAAAGAGAAAGATGTTTATAAAGCAGAGCAAAAAAAGGGAGAGGTAATTATCCATTATCCACTATCCATTATCCATTAATGAAGTTTTCCCTTTAACGAACTTTGCGAAAGATAAAATAAACCGCTCCTAATAAACAAAAAGAAGCCCAAATATAATCTTTTTTTATAGGTTCTTTCATCACAAAGAAACTAAAAGGAATAAAAGCAATTAAGGACATTCCTATCTGTATAATTTGCAATTTTGATAAGCCAAGTTCAGGATAACCAATCCGGTTAGCAGGGATCAGAAGTGAGTATTCAAAGAAAGCAATACACCAACTTGCTACTGTAGCAATGTACCAAGGATGATTATTCAAGTATTTTAGATGTGAATACCAAGCCATTACCATAAAGGAATTGGAAATTGTATAGAAAAAAAGGACTGTTCTTAAGACTGACATGGATATAAGGGGTAGGGGATGTGGGTGAGTGGGGGAGTGGGGGAGTGTTTTTTTGCCTAACTCCTGCCCAAAATGCTAACTTTTTGACGGTTTTAGACTGAAAATCTGGCACTTTTCTGAGGCTACAAAAAAACCTAAAGCCTTTATCTGTCAATGCTGTATTAATAACTGAATAATTGATAAAGAGGGGGATTATGGTAACAAATAAAAACCATTAATCCCCTCAAAATAATCAAGATCAAATATAATTAAGCGTTTCTTGCTGCAACTCGTAACTGATTTAGTTCATCTGCTAACTGAGGTAGTCGTTTCTTGCCTTCTTTGTCTAAAGCATGTCTAGTAGTTATCCAATCTTTAAGTAACTGTTGTTCTTCAGCTTCATCGCCTTGATCCATTGACATAAACCGATAAAAGTAAGAGATATCAAACTCAAGATAGTGACTCAGAATATCAAAGGGAGCAACAGTCCAGTCAATTTGCCAAACCTGTTTTGCTAGACCAAAAATAACTCTCGCTACAGGCTCATCTTTATTTTTTGCGATGGCAGCATTGAGAGATTGTAATAGACTTTCCTTATTCATTTAGATATTTCCAAAAGCATTACATTTCTTTTATAAACTATTTAGAGACATTTTTATGTGTAAAATTATTACAGTTATTTGTAGAATTATTATCATTATATAACTTTTATTTCAGGGTAAAAAATCAAAAACTAATAAAAAAGTGCCATTATATTTTGACATTACTAAAAGCTCAATTATTTATGTAAATAAACCAAAGAAAATATTAAGGAGTCAAGGAATTTATCCAAAAAAATAATAGAGTAAAACAATGTCAAACTTACTGAAATGAAGCAGTGAAAATTAGCCATGCTCCTTTTGATAATCAAGCAGAAAGCTACGATTCGCGAGTAGGATTATCCCCAGATATTTGTTGTGCCATTGCTCAAAAAATACTGGCGATCGCCCAAGTACAACCCAATGATTTAATAGTAGAAATTGGGGCAGGAACAGGTATAATTGGTGAGTGGTTAATTCAGTCATCCTGTCAATATTTGGGGCTTGATGTTTCGGATGGAATGCTTGACATATTCAGGCAAAAGTTGCATAATCAACAACAAAATTGGAACTTAAAACAAGCAGATGCTAATCAGGTTTTGCCAGTGCCGGATAGTAGTACGAAAGTTATTTTTAGTTCCCGAACAATTCACTTACTTGAGCTAGAACATATTGTCAATGAAAGCTTTCGGATTGCTGACAGAAAAGGGGCAGTTTTTCTCATAGGTAAAATTCAAAGACAGCCCGATAGCGTGAGAGAAACAATGCGAAAAAAAATGCGCAATCTTCTGCAAGAACATGGGTTATCGCAACGTCAAAAAGAACAAAAACATAGCCAACTTAATGAGTTATTTATAGAAAGAAATTCAACAAAAATTGACCCGATCAAAGTTAGCAGTTGGCAAGTAACTAATACCCCACAACAATCTATTGATAGCTGGCAGCAAAAACAAGGATTAGCTGGAATTAATCCGCCAATAGCGGTTAAAGAATCTGTTCTCAGTGAATTAGAAATTTGGGCAAAAACCAAATTTAATAACTTAGAAACTTCCATTGAATCAGAAGAAGCTTACATCATTGAAGGCTTTTTTATCTAAGCATTCAGCAGTCAGCTATCAGCTATGATTTATTAGACATCTCCAAAAATCAAAAATGAAATCAATTGCGAGATATGAAATCAACAATTTCATTCCCTATTCCCTATTCCCTATTCCCTATTCCCTGACTTCTGCAAGAAGTCTACTAACTGCTGAATGCTGAACGCTAATAGCTGAATGCTTACAATCAAACACTAAAAAATTCAATCTCAATTACTGAATACTTATGAATCTGCAAACTCCAGTAAAAGACAGTCAATTACTTTCGGAATTAGGTAAATCTTTAGTAACAGGTTCCCTGAGCAACCAACAAGTTTTATCCGAAACAGAAAAAGAAGCACCGATTAAGATTTTACCCACTGCAAATGTCTTGAAAATTGGCGGACAAAGCTTTATAGATAGAGGTAAAGCTGCTGTATTTCCTTTAATAGAAGAAATAGCCGAAAATTTAGGCAGCCATGAAATGATTCTTGGTACAGGAGGAGGCACTCGCGCTCGTCATGCTTACAGTGTGGGAGTAGATTTAGGACTGCCCACGGGAGTTTTAAGTGTATTAGGAACTTTTGTCAGTATGCAGAACGCTCGGATAATTTATTATCTGCTAGCAAAGCATGGTATTCCTTTTATTGAACCAGTGCAGTTTGGGCAAATGGCACACTATTTAAAGGAAAGAGGAGCTGTGATTTTCTTTGGGATGCCTCCCTATACATTTTGGCATGAAAATCCGAAAATTGGTCGTATTCCTCCCCACAGAACTGATACTGGTGCCTATTTAGTTAGTGAAGTTTTTGGTACAAAATCTATGATTTTCATCAAAGATGAGGAAGGGTTATATACTGCCGATCCGAAAAAAGATCCGAGTGCTAAGTTTATCAAAAGAATTTCTGTGAAGGAATTAAAAGAGTTAGACTTACAAGATGTGGTGGTAGAACGTCCTGTGTTAGACTTCATGGAAATTGCTAAGAATCGCCGTTCTATTCGGATCATTAATGGATTGGTAAAGGGTAACTTAACTCGCGCTCTTAATGGTGAAGATATCGGCACAGAAATTTATGCTGATAACTGATAGAATTCAAAATTCAAAAGTCAAAATTCAAAAGTAATCATAGAAGTTGAAGTTAAAAGTCAAAAGTTAAAAGTTAGAAGTAATCTTTGGCTAAGTCAGGACTTACGCCATGCGAACCCAGAAACCCGGTTTCTCGTAGATGTTTATTGTCAAAAACAACAATTTATCGTAGAAACCGGGTTTCTTTGCGTAAGTCCTATAAGTTTAACCATTTAGCAATCTCAGGCATCTAAATACCAAGTGCTAGATGCTATAACTGATAACTGATAACTGATGACTGATAACTGATAACTGAACATTGGGAATCATTATGACCAAAAAATATGGTCTCAACTCTCCCCTTTCAAGGGGATGAAAAAGATAAACTTTCAGTATTTCAAGTCTCTGAGTTTAGTCAGAGGAACTGATAACTGATAACTGATAATTGGTAACTGAAATGACAACTGTATTAGAAAGCAACGGCGATCGCCGACATCATCTTGACTCTCTGTTAATGCGTGAAAGCTTACTTGACAAAGAGGTACAAAAATCTACGGAAGCGCCAGTTATTCGGATGCTTCCTGACACTTATGTAGTCAAAATAGGAGGGCGTTCTATTCTTGATAAAGGACGCAGTGCTACCTATCCAGTCCGTGACGCATTAGGAACTTTGTTAGAGTCGAAAAAGCTAATTATTGGCACAGGAGGAGGCGCTAGAACTCGCCATGTATTCTCCATCGGTATAGATTTGGGAATGCCCTCTGGTGTATTAGCAGAACTTGCTCAAGCAGATGCTTTGGGGAATGCTCACGTTCTCGGTGCATTGTTAGCTCCTTATGGGGTGGTTGCTATTCCTCCAGAAGTTTTCGGACATCTTTTACCCCTATTTATTCGTAGTGTTCCTGGAGTGATTTTTACAGGAGTTCCTCCATATTCATTATGGGAACATCCTCCTGCTATTGGACGTATTCCTCCTCATGGTAGCGACTCTGGTGCATTTTTATTAGCAGAATGTTTTGGGTGTCAAAGTGTAACTTTGGTTAAGGATGTCAATGGACTTTACGATCGAGATCCTAAGATTGATAAAGATGCAAACTTTATCTCAGAAATTTCTACAGAGGAAGTGAGAAAACGTGATTTTGCTACCTTACCATTTGAAAGGGTTTTGTTAGATTTACTTGATTATTCCCGACAAATAAGCCAAGTTCAAATTGTTAATGGCCTTGAGCCAGATAATATTACTGCGGCAGTGAATGGCGAACACGTAGGAACTATTATTCATCGCTAAAAAAATCTGGCGTTGGTGAATGATATCACGATATCATGTCTGCTTGAATACTTATTCTCTGGTGGAAGGAAGGCAGAGGGCATCCCCCCTACCCCCCTTTGAAAGGGGGGAGAAGGCAGAAGCTTTTCTTCCAATTGCAACTGAATTTTTAACACAAACAATGCTACCGGACATGATATGATTGTATGATTTTTAGTAGGGGCGATTCGCGGTAGGGGCGATTCGCTAATCGCCCCTACTACTACTGACTACTAAATTGATAGTGAGCTTGTTTAAGCAGGTATTAGATCAAATCTGCTGGCAATGGAAGTGTTATAAGAAACCGGGTTTATGGGAGATAAATGTCAATATAGTAGGGCATTCAAATAAACCCGGTTTTTCTGCTTTATTTATACCGATTGCTACCGGGCTTGATATTATATCATATTTTGGTAATTAATTATAAATAAAATTCTCCTTTCGGGACGTTCCACGCAACGTCCCTATTTTTTGTCCTATTCCCTTAACTATAGCAATTCTATTTCAGTTGTAATATTTCAGAAGTCAGAATCTAAAAGGTTTGGACTTAATATTTACTCTTATAGAAATTATCCTAACTAATAGACTTATCCAAAAATGAAAAATCAAATCAATTCTGATCCAAAAATTATCAATTACTTCCCCTCCTGGGAGGGGTTAGGGGTGGGTTCCCAGTTAAGTGTTCCCAGTTAAGTGTTCCCTCTTTTCTGGAGATGTCTAATTTAAAATTGTTATACAAGGAATAAAATACTTCTTTATCCTGTAGTCAAAAAAACAGTTTATTCAAGAAAAAAAGATACAAAATAAAGTTAGTTCTGGATAGTAATTTCAGATGAAGACTAAAACTATTAGGGAAATAATTGCAATGCACCAGTATCAAAATAACTACCTTGACAAAATTTACTTCTCTGAAACTTCTTCCTACTGCTATAAATTTAATACATAATAAACGTCAACCAAGATTTAGCTATCCCAGTTACAAACTATCCCTTTATTAACAAAAATAATGAATTTAGACATATCTCCAGCTTGGATTTCCCTCAAAACTGCAACAGTCACTACAGTTATTACCTTTTTTCTCGGCATCGCGACAGCACGTTGGATGCTAGGATATCGCGGTAAAAACAAAGGACTAATTGATGCCATTTTAACATCTCCTCTGGTATTGCCTCCAACCGTCACGGGTTTTCTATTACTATTATTATTAGGTAGAAATAGTCCCCTTGGTAATCTACTTTCATCAATGGGGATAACATTAATTTTTACTTGGCCTGCTACTGTAATTGCAGCTACAGTTGTTTCATTCCCCCTAATGTATAGAACATCCCTAGCAGCTTTTAATCAAATTGATACCAGTCTGCTTGCTTGTGCCAGAACTTTAGGTGCTTCAGAATGGAAAGTATTTTGGCGAATTTTGTTACCCTTGGCAAAACCGGGAATTATTGCCGGAACATTATTAGCTTTTGCCCGATCGCTTGGCGAGTTTGGTGCAACTTTAATGTTGGCAGGTAGCATTCCTGGCAAAACTGAGACTATTCCTATTGCCATTTTCTTCGCCTCCGAAGGTGGGAATATGAAGGAAGCATTTGCTTGGGTGTTAGTAATTTTAGCCATATCTCTTGGGGTGATAACTGGTGTCAATTTTTGGTCAGAATCTCAAATTAAAAAGCGCAGGGCACAAAAAACAGAAAAGCAAATTGTTGACGTGCGCTTTGTACCTAAAGTTGAAACAACACCTTTTACACTCAACTCTCGCAATAAGTCACAAAGTCTATTTGTAGATATCCAGAAGCAACTTCCTGGATTTATGTTAGATGTTGCTTTCAACGCTAATAACAAACCATTGGGGTTATTAGGAGGTTCTGGTGCTGGCAAAAGTCTAATTTTGCGTTGCATTGCTGGTTTAGAAACTCCTACTCAAGGACGGATAGTTTTAAATGGACGAGTATTATTTGATGCAGAACAGAAAATTAATTTGCCCAGTCGCGATCGCCACGTTGGTTATCTATTTCAAAACTATGCTCTGTTTCCCCACATGACTGTAGCTGAAAATATTGCTTTTGGTTTGCCGAAAGGTTTGTCGTCAAATGAGATTCAACAACAAGTAGCAGCTCATCTATTGGCAGTGCAGTTATCAGGATATGGCAAGCGATATCCAGGGGAACTTTCAGGAGGCCAGCAACAACGGGTAGCTTTAGCGCGAGCATTAGCAAGTCAACCAGATGCTTTATTATTAGATGAAGCTTTTTCTGCATTAGATACTCACCTACGACATCAGATCGAAACATTAGTTATTGCCACCCTAGAAAATTATCAGGGGGTGACATTATTGGTGACTCACAACCTAGAGGAAGCTTACCGCATTTGCCAAAATCTCTTGGTTGTCGATGACGGAATTATTCTTAGTCACGGTGTCAAACATGACATTTTTGAATATTCGACTAGCGTGAGAGTCGCCCAGTTAACTGGTTGTAAAAACTTTTCTCAAGCAGTAATTATAGACGATCATAAAATAGAAGCTGTTGAGTGGGGATGCAGTCTTGATATTCTTGAGCCTATTCCAGAATATTTTTCTCACGTTGGTATTCGCGCTCACCAGATTACTTTTACTGAGAATGGTAACGAACCTAATACTTTTCCCTGTTGGATAGCAGCAACCAGCGAAACTCAACATCGGATGACTTTATATTTGAAATTATATCAACCTGCACGAAATGCTTTTGACTACGATTTGCAAGCGGAAGTATTTAAGGAAAAATGGCATCAAATTAAAAATAATTATTTTCCTTGGCAGGTTTGTCTGCACCCCTTCCGTTTATTGTTACTAGAAGATACTCATCGAAATCAGATGTTAACTCGTACATTCAAGACTCACCAGAAATTTTCCCTATAGGAGTAGGGGATTCATTAATGGATAATGGATAATGGATAATGGATAATAAATAATTACCTCTCTTTAAAACGGAGAGGATTGACTAAAGGGAGTAAGGGAGTAGGGAAGATTATAGAACATCGGTTCCGCTTTTCGGTTTCCCCGATATGAAAAGTGAATCTAGTGGCAGCTATATCACCCTCTTTCTCTAGATTGATGCTTTATTCATTTATTGGCCAATAGATAAACTGCTAAAAACCTTTACTGGCAATAGTTTCAGTCTTTTTTTATCAAAAATTGATGTTTGATTTATTTATTGGACAACAGTTGTAGAAGTCAGGGAATAGGTATGGAGGTATGGAGGTATGGAGGGAATAAAATTGTTGATTTCAGCTCTTGAATTGATTTCATTTTTGATTTTTTGAGATGTTTATTGGACAATAGTTGTAGAAGTATGAAGTACATATGCTTGGATCTTGTGCAGTAGCTATATGTTTTCAAACAACAAAGCCACTAGACAGTACAAATTTCTTGGAATAGCCATTGCTAGCAATGGCTATCAGCAATCCCAAAGTTATATCATGTCCGGTTGAATAGTTATAAATAAAAATGGAGGAGTTATGAGTTATGAGTTATGAGTTATGAGGGAAGAGGAGGGAATTTTAAGCTATAAATGAAGAGAAAGTTTTTTTATAATTATCCGGACATGATATTAGAACCTCTCTAGAAAGAGCTGTATTTGCTGTAAGCTTTTATCAGTAATACTTTTATTCTTGAAAGTAAATCTTTTTTTAGAAGAACTTTGTACTCTCGAGTTTAATATAGCGTCCGAATAATTAGTAATAAAAAAACTTTCTCCTTTTCCCTCCTGACTCCTGACTCCTGACTCCTGACTCCTACCCTCACTCATAATGTATCGCACTAAAATTATTATCCTGGCGTTTATATAATCTGACATTTTGAATTGTGGTTTCCAGAAAATAACTTGTTTCTAAATATTGATTGAGAGCATTTCTATATTCAGGGCTAATATTATCTTTTTCCGCCAGTAAAATATAACTAGGATTTTTCGTCATAATCTTATCTAATTCTGTCAAAGCATCAATAGGCAAAATCTGAGACATGGCTGTTAAATGACTGGAAAAAGCATATTTTGTCGGAATTTTTGTCGGCACTAAGTAATAAATTATTGGTTCATAATTAACAACATAGATATAATCATTGGAGCTAATTCTCTGTCTCAAATATTTAGCGATCGCTGCTTCTCTATCATCCCAAGTATCTATTTTTTGGATATATCGATAATAGATAAATTCCCAATTTTTACTTAATTTATTATAACCAGCTTGAGCAAAAGGATATATCAAAATTAAGCACAGAATTATGTTTGCTAAGGAAGGCATGACAGGAATTTTTGACAAGAATGGGCGAGCGATCGCGTCTAATTTTTGGTAATTTATAAAAGCAGGTTTTTCAGTTTTAGCAGTTATTTTTTTCATTTCGTTTGCTTCTCTATAGTGATATTTTTCTACCGAATTTGTTGGAGCTAAATCAACAGATTTAATAATCACATATCCGCTAATCAAACATAAAGGAGGTAATAATTGTAAAAAGTAATGATTATAAAATCGCTTAGATAACAAAACCGCCAAAAAAGCACAGCCAAACCACAAAAATAAATAGATTAAATTTCGTTCTTGTCTAAACTTTCCCCTAGCAAAGACAAACAAATAAATCGGACTCCAAAACAAACATAACCACAATAAAATATTTCCTAACACCTGTTTTCTTAACCTACTTAAAAGGTCTGACCAGGAAAAATTTAACATCGCCACATACTTACTATTAGCAATGATAGTCGCATAAATATATTCATCAAAATAGCCAGAAAATAGATAAATAACTGCGATAATAACTGCGGGTAAAATTAAGCCTACACCTAAAATTATGTAAAACTTGCACCAGGAAAAAGTGAGATTATTGAAAACAAATGAAAATTTTTTATTTGTAAATTCCTGAAAATTATTTACAAGTTTTCCATTTTTTTTCCTCTTTACTTCTGACTCCTTCCTCCTGACTTCTTCCTTCCTAAACCAACTACCTAATAAAACCAATCCCAACACATCCATAATTACCAAATATTTAATTTGCATCCCTATCCCCAAAATTAGACCTATCAGAAATACCTTTATATTTGATAATTTCCGATTCTGAAATAACAACAAGAATCCTCCAGTAACAAAAGGAGCAAATAAAATTTCTCCATTGGCAGCAGCACCATCATTATGTAGAGAAAAAATAGCATATAAACCACCTGCTAATAATCCGATTTTTTCTCCTTGCTTGGCGTCAGTAGTTTTACCAATTTTATATAAAAAATAACTGGTAAAAGTTGTAGCCAGAATAGATAAAATTCTAATGGATACTATGGAATTTCCAAACATTAGCATCGTCAGAGAAAACAAGATAAAAATTCCTGGAGGTTTGTTATCCCAAATTTCTGTATAGGGGAGATTGCCATTTAATAAACTATCCGCTCCTAATATATAAATACTTTCATCCTTGTCTAATACAGATACAAATAAAGTCCAGAATCTCAGAAAGAATGATAATAGGAAAAACCCAAGAAAAATTATTAGTTTTTGATTGATATTTTTGGTCATAAATATTTGAACAGTTGATTAACTAAGAATCTTCAATAATTAACAATTGAGTGAGGGGAGGAGTCAGGAGACAGGAGACAGGAGACAGGAAGAATCGGAAATGAGCGAGAAGGCAGTCGGAAGATTATCCCTTGATTTTTTCTGCCTAAGTCAACCCTTTCATCCTCACTTTATGCAGCTCTTTATAAGGAAAACCTTGTACTTTTTCAAGACTTGAAAAAGCTCAAACCATGATTAATGTCAATGCTTTTAGATTTAATCAGCAGAGCAATAATTAACAGTTAATAATTACCTCTTATTTGTAAAGTGTTCTCTATTTCCAGCAAAGTGTTCTCTATTTCCAGCAAAGTGTTGCCTATTTTCAGCAAAGTGTTGCCTATTTCCAGCAAAGTGTTCCTTTTTTCCATAATAAATCACTACATTTACAGGACTAAAGGTACTTTACTGTTGCCTATTCCCAATTAAATGTTTCTTTTTTCCATAATAAATCACTACATCTATCAGACTATCGGCAAAACTATACTGTTTTACATAAGTCAGAAGTCATAATTTAGAAGTCAAAAGATGCGGCCTGAGAGACTAAAAACTTTTAATATCATGTTCGGTTTAATAGTTATGATTAAGATATAGATGGAAGAGATATCTCAGGGGTTTGAGATTGTTTCTTTCCACTCGTTTAAGTCGCAATTACTTTATAGTTAGTGTTTATCCGAACATGATATAATTGATAACTAAAATGACCCAAATTCTCAAAGCAACTACTCAATTTAACTTAGTCGATCGTGTTCCCGTTGGTTTATGTTTAGTGCGACAAGATTTTGTTGTTCTATTTTGGAATCTTTGTCTGGAAAATTGGACAAAAATTTCTAGGGATGACATTATTGATAAAAATCTTTTAGACTTTTTTCCTCACCTCAAACAACCCAAATATCAAAGTCGTTTCCATCAAGTTTTTTCAGGGGGATTTCCTGCTATTTTTTCCCCTCAGTTACACGCTCCTCTAATTCCTTGTTTTCTTCCCAATCAACAAAAAAGGATTCAACAAACTACTGTTAATGCTATTCCTACTGAGGATGGTAATAGTTACTATGCTTTGATGTCTATTCAGGATATTACCGAGCTAACAGATCGTATCCAAATTTATCAAGAAGAACTGAAAAAACGCAAATCAATACAAAGAGAATTAGAACGTTCTAATGCTGAATTAGAAAATTTTGCTTATCTTGCTTCCCATGATTTACAAGAACCCTTACGGATGGTGACAACTTTTACTCAAATGTTAGGCCAACGTTACAAAGATAAATTAGATGCAGATGCCAATCAAATTATTGATTTTGCCGTAGATGGAGCTATGCGAATGCAGTCTCTAATCCGGGATTTACTGGTATACTCAAGGGTTGGTAGACAAGGCCAATCCTTTGAGCAAACTGATTGTGAAGAGGTTCTGGATATGGCCTTAAGTAATCTTAAGTTGTTGATGGAAGAAACTAATACCTATATTTGCCGATCGCCCTTACCTACTGTCATGGCGGATAAGTCCCAATTAATTCAACTATTTCAAAATCTTCTTAATAATGCTATTAAATATCGTAGCGAAAAACCACCAAATATTGAAATAGATGTTCGTTCAGAGGATGACTATTGGCTATTTTTGGTTAAGGATAATGGTATTGGTATTTCTCAACAGTATTTTGAGCGAATTTTTCTGATTTTTCAACGGTTACATACCAGACAAGAATATCCAGGAACAGGTATTGGATTGGCAATATGTCAGAAAATAAGTCAACGTCATCAAGGGAAAATTTGGTTAGAATCAGAATTAGGAAAAGGTTCAATATTTTATTTTACTATTCCTAAATCTATAGAAGAATAAATGTATTTTAAAACTTTATAGCAATCCTAAATAGGTTGCGGTTCAACAATGAATAATGAATAATGAATAATGAATAATGAATAATTACCTCTCCTTGAAAAGAAGAGGATTGACTAATCATGAAAATTTTTATTTATTATCCCCTTTTAAGGGGAGGCTTTAAACCAAAATTTTTCGGTAATTAAAAAGTAGATAAAAAAACTGAAACTCCCGCCTGTTCCCAGTTAAGTGTTCCCTGTTCTCTAAAAGCAGTAAGATTTTTATACACAAATAAAATAGGATTGCTATATATTAGAGACTTAATGCCCAATTTTGTAATTAAAAATAATGATTGAAAAAATTAAAGAAATTAATGTCCTATTAGCAGAAGATAATCCAGGAGATGTGTTTATTATCAAAGCAGCTCTCAATGAAAATGGTTTGCCTTGTCAATTAGCTGAGGTATCAGATGGTGAAGAAACGATGAAGTTTCTTTATCAAGAAGGAAATTATAGAAATTCTATTCGGCCTAATGTAATTATACTAGATTTGAATCTTCCTAAAAAACATGGATTTGATGTCTTGAGAGAAATTAAAGAAAATGAGGAATTAAAAACTATTCCTATCGTTATTTTAACCTCTTCCCAATCGGAAAGAGATATTCTTGAAAGTTACTATCTTAATGCTAGTTGTTATCTGACTAAACCAGTTGATTTGTCAGAATTTACGGCAACAATACAATCTTTAAAAAACTTTTGGTTTAAATTTGTGCAACTTCCTTGAATTTGTAAATATTTTGTCAAGAGTTAGCCATCAGTTCTTAGATATTAGCTATTAATTAGACATCTCCAGAAAATGAACTTGCCCTTTATTTACTATAAATAAAATAGAGTTGTAAAATTTCCTAATCAGATCATTTTCTGTACATTTTTACTGAAAATATCTTCCCTGTTTCCTGTTCCCTGTTCCCTACTTTGACAAAAAGTCTATATATTTTTCGGAGATGTCTATTTATTATTTTTGAAAGAGGAAGTAAAATTGAAAGATTGAGCAAAAATTCCAAGTTATATCAAATCTAGTAGTGTCGGTATAAAAAAGCGTAGAAAGAGAAATCGAGTTTGTTTCAAATTCCCCACCATACTAATATCTTACTTCCACAAACCAGGTTTCTGATAATACTTCCATTGCCAGCAGATTTAATATTACTCTCAAAGCAGATTAGCTAATCTTTTGCCTATTTATGCAAGAAATATATTTCAATATGTAAATATTTAGGTATATCTTCTTGATCTTCTCTTGCCTATAAATGACCAAAGATATATGATCGACAATAGACATCTCCGATCATCAAAAATCAAATCAATTCTTATTGATAAATTATCAATTACTCCCCTCCCAGGAGGGGTTATATAGAATCCGGTTAATTAGTTATCGTATTACTGAGGAGTAAGGAGTAATGAGTAATGAGTAAGGAGTTAGGAGTTAGGAGTAGGGAGTTCGGAGTAGGGAGTTCGGAGTTAGAAGTAAGAAAGGAAATGAAAATGCATAAATTTTTCAATTCGTATTCTTTTTTTAACATATTTTAGTTGAGGATTATTGAATGCGATTACTGTATAATCGGATTTTATATTAGGGGTGGGTTCCCCTGTTCCCTGTTCCCAGTTAAGTGTTCCCTGTTCCCTCTTTTCTGGAGATGTCTAATAGAGAAAAGCTAGAGATAACAAATGATGAATCAGCAGTTAATTTCTATACTTCTTGTAGAAGATAACCCAGGAGATGCTTTTTTCCTGCAACAACTTTTGAAAGAATCTCAAGTTAGTAACTTTCAGGTAAGTCATTTTGATTATTTAGCAAAAGCAATATCTCATCTAGAAAATGCAACTTGTGATGTGATTTTATTAGATTTGCTTTTACCAGATAGTCAAGGATTAAAAACTCTTTTAAATATTCAACAGAAAGCTCCCAATATTCCTATTGTTATCTTAACAGGAATGAACGATCAAAAACTAGCTATGGAAGCTGTGAGAAAAGGAGCGCAGGATTATCTCATTAAAGGACAAGTCACAACTGAGCTTTTAACTCAATCAATTCGCTATGCAATTGAGCGAAAAATTATCCAAAAAGAACTGAAAAAACGCACAGAACAATTAGAGAAAACTAACCAAGAACTGAAAAAAAGAACGGAGGAATTAGAGGCGGTTAATCAAGAATTAAAAGCTTTTAGTTATACAGTTTCCCATGATTTACGCAATCCTATCACCAGTTTAAAAGGAGTTCTATTTCTTTGGAAAGAAAAATATAAAGATAAGTTTGATACTCAAGATAAACAATGGCTCGATATGATGAATAAAGGTTGTAATCAAATGAATCAACTGATTCAGGATTTAATGTTATTTTCTCATGTTGAAAAACAAAATGCTTACTTGAGTCAAGTTAATTTAAGTGTATTAGCTAATCGAATTCTTCAGCAATTAGAGATGAAATATCCTAACAAAAAGGTAGAAGCTATTGTTGGTTCTAATATCATAGCAATGGCAGATGAAAATCTTGTGTATATTGCTCTAGAAAATCTATTAAATAATGCTGTGAAGTATAGCCAAAGACAAGAAAAAGTAAGAGTTGAAGTGGGAAGTTTCTTCAGCTCTGAGTCACAAGAATTAGAAAATAATCAAGGTGAGGAAATATCTCAAAAACAGTTGGTTTATTTTGTTGCTGATCATGGAGTTGGTTTTGATATGAAAAATGCAGATAAACTGTTTATTCCTTTTGAGCGCTTACATAGTAAATATCAATTTGAAGGTACAGGAATTGGGTTAGCAACTGTGCAGCGAATTATTAAACGTCATGGGGGGAAAATTTGGGCAAATTCAGAAGTTGGAAAAGGTGCAACTTTCTATTTTACTATTCCTAGTTCTTCTCAAACAACCGAACAGGGAATAGGGAATAGGGAATAGGAAATAGGAAATAGGAAATAGGAAATAGAATAGAAATAAAAAAATGACCCCTACTTTCTCTTTATAGCACTAAGCAAATAGGTTAGGACGTTTATAAATTCTCAAACTCAGTCAGGGATTACTTTTGAATTTTGAATTTTGAATTTTGAATTTTGAATTGCGCGTAGCGCTATATAGAAGTCATAAGTGAGATTTGAATTGCTGAAAAAGTTAGGTTTGACAGTAATTTCGGCTGATTATTTCAGATTATCAATTGCCAACTATTTGTGAGATTTACGCCACATTAGTAATTTTCAATGACAGTGAGTAAATCTTGAAAAGAACCCACTTTAAAAAACAGAATAATATCGCCTTTGAGCTGTAACTCCTCAACATCAAATCTTGCCTGGGCCAACAGGACAGAATTATTAGGTTCTTGCATCGGTACAAGGTGTTCAATATCTTCCTCAGTATAAGTAGGAACAGCATATTGCATTGGTTGGTCTAAAATATTGCTCATAGATCCCATCACCCCATTAATCACAATATTACCCACTTCCGTCAATGTCCCAATTTTGAGGGCATCTAAGTCGGGACTTTCAACTTCTTCTCCAGTCAAGACAGAAACTAGACTAGCTGCACTTTCCGTCGGAAAAACTAACTGTGCCGTACCAGCAAAAGATCCACTAAAATTCAATTGTACTGAAGATAATGGATCGAGACCTAAACGTTCGCTCAATACTTCCTGTAGTTCAACTCCTGATAGTATCTCTAACAAAGGCACTTGTAAGCGGATACGAAATTCTATCATTTCGTTCAGCATTTTGGCCGCTTGGCCAATACCGACATTAATTAACTCAGTCAGGATATCGAGTTGCTCGTCTGTCAGATTTTCCACTTTAAATTTCCACCTTTATGCTTGGAGTGCTTGAGAAATCGCTTCTTTAATTTCAGGAGGTTTTGGAGGTTTTTGTAACATCGTAAAAGCTCCTAACTCTTGACATTGAGTGCGGGCAGCATCTTGAATATCTGCTGATAATACAATAACAGGAATTTTAGAGCCTTCCTCTTGAAGTGTTTTGAGCACCCCAAAACCATCAAGTTCCGGCATTAACAAATCTAGGAGAATACAATCAGGAGAATTAGTGGCCACGATTTCCAGGCATTCTTTACCATTACCAGCTTCTAGAATTTCATGGTTGTCCTCTTTGAGAGCTTTTTTGATCATCCTACGGGCAAATGCCGCATCATCTGTAATTAAAATTAAGGCCATAAATTTGATTTACTACCTACTTACCAACTTTGGATTATATCTCATCGTGTTCCTCAGAGTTAATTTAGGGGTTTGGAGACCAAACCCCTACTAGATGTAGGTGGGGTAGAACGATAGTGAAACCCAACACCAGCAAGTCTTTGTTAGATTGAGGGACGAAAGATAACTTATTATTATTGCACTTAAGGAAATGATTGTAGGGGTTTGCTCTCCAAACGGCTATTCGATTGACAAATCTTGCGAATGCCAAAATTTGAGTATATTTTTTGAGAATGATTAATAGTATCACACTTAATCTTACAGCAATTTCGGAGGCGCGTGAGGTACAAAGTTTTATTTAGTAATTTTGGCAGTTCAACCTTCCAGGTTGTTACAGCCTAGAAGGCTGAACTGCAAAGAGATTAAGTGTACCTCACCATCCTCAGAAGTGCTGTAATTAACTTATAATACAAAAAAGTTGATGCTGCTATTCACTGAAACGACATGGAAATAGATGAAGATGTTAAAGCGTTCCTAGTTGACAGTTATGAAACTCTCAATCAGTTAGAGAGCGATCTAGTCGAACTAGAACAACACCCGACAAATCCTGAATTGATGCAACGTATTTATCGATCGCTTCATACTCTCAAAGGAAACAGTGGATTTCTCGGTTTGGATATCCTTCAATCTGTAGCTCATGCAGGGGAAAATTTATTAACCTGTTTGGAAGATGGCAGGATTATTTTGAATCCTCAGATTACGGGTATTTTACTTCAGGTTATTGATGCTATTAAACAAATTCTCTCCAGTCTGGAAGCAACGGGAGAAGAGGGGGATAATAATTATAACTCCCTTTTAGAGAATTTAGCAAGTACCACCTCATCACAACAGACTGAAAAAACTCAAACAGAGGTTTCTTCTCCTCCTGAAAACCCTTCCCCTGAGTTGGAACAAGTAGACAATTCGCCTCAAAAGTCAACGATCGGCCATACTCAACAAACTGTTTCGGAACAACTACTCCCTGGGGAAACGAAACAATTGTCCAATACTCCAGAGACTTCTTCAATTTCTCCCTCATCAGCAGATTCATGGGAAGATATATATACTATTTCTGCAACTTCAAATATCTCAGATAGTTATATTCGAGTAGATGTACAACTGCTGAATAAATTGATGAATTTGGTGGGGGAATTAGTCTTATGTCGCAACCAAATTTTGGAATTTACTAATCAACAGACTGATACTGTTTTTGCTGATACTTCCCAACGTTTAGATTTAGTAACTACAGAATTGCAAGAAGGGGTGATGAAAACTCGAATGCAACCAATTCGGACAATTTGGAGTAAATTTCCGAGAGTGGTGCGGGATTTATCTATGTCATTAGGAAAAGAAGTAAATTTAGAAATGGAAGGGGAAGAAACAGAACTAGATAAAACTTTAATTGAAGCAATTTCTGCTCCCCTAACTCATTTAGTCCGTAACTGTGTCGATCATGGTATTGAACCCCCAGATATTAGAACTGCTAAAGGTAAACCCCCTATCGGTACACTTTGGTTAAGAGCTTTCCATGAAAGTGGTTATGTCAATATAGAGGTTGGGGATGATGGAGCAGGAATTAATGTGGAGAAAATTAAAGCTAAAGCTCTGCAACGTCATCTTATTACTAATGAACAAGCATCCCGTTTAACTCCCACTGAAGCATTAAACCTGATTTTTATTCCAGGATTTTCTACTGCTCAACAAGTCACTAATGTCTCAGGACGTGGAGTGGGGATGGATGTAGTCCGAACCAACATCGAAAAAATTAGTGGTACTATTGATATTTCCAGTCAAGTTAATCAGGGAACTACTTTTAAATTAAAAATTCCCCTGACTCTAGCTATTATCCCTACTTTAATTATTACCACTAATGGCGATCGCTATGCCTTACCCCAAGTTAGTTTATTAGAATTAGTCCGTCTGGAAGGGGAGGAGGCAAAAAAAGGGGTAGAAATGGTTCATGGTGCCCCTGTTTATCGTTTGCGGGGTAATCTTCTACCTCTGATATATTTAAAGGACGCATTAGAATTAGAAGCAAACCAGTCCCAACGTTATCCTCTGGCAACTCCCTGGTTAGAGAGTTCAAATCTCAAGGGGCAAAATCACAATCTGGATATTCTCAATATTGTTGTTCTACAAGCTGCAAATCAGTCTTTTGGTTTAGTGGTTGATGCTATTAATGATACTCAAGAAATTGTGGTTAAACCTCTAGGAAAACAGCTTAAAGGGATTTCTTGTTTTGCTGGAGCAACTATTATGGGAGATGGAAGAGTAGCATTAATTTTAGATGTTCAGGGATTAGCTGAAACTGTTCATGTAATTTCCGAAGAAACAGATTCCCAGATAACAGCTACACAAGCTGAATCTGAAGAAACTTCTGATGAATTAGAGATGTTATTATTATTTGCTGGACCAGATCATCGACGGATGGCCATTACTCGTTCTAGAGTTGCTCGTTTAGAGGAATTTCCTATTAGTTCTGTGGAACGTATTGGTAATCAAAAGGTGATTCAATATCGGGAACAAATCTTACCTTTAATTTATTTATCAGAACTTCTTGGTAGAAATCAATTATCTTCTCAAAGGGAAAATTTTTCTGAATTATCAACTATTCAAGTGGTGGTTGTAGCGATGGATGAAGATAATTTAGTAGGATTTGTAGTGGAACAAATTTTAGATATTGTGGAGCAAGAAATTAAGATTAAAGGTGCTGCTACTGAAAAAGGAATTGATTATGCGGCGGTTATTCAAGAAAGGGTGACAGAAATTTTGGATGTGGAGGAAGTGATTAAGATGGCTAATTTAAAGTTTTTATCGAATTTTAAAGCTCAATTGTCAGAAAAGCAGGTTGCCATTTCTGTTTAAATTATCAACATTTGTAGTTGCATAAATGTAGGTTGGGTTGAGGAACGAAACCCAACAACAAAGGAAATTGAATTGTCAAAAAAGCAAGTTGCAATTTCTGTTTAAATTATCAACATTTGTAGTTGCATAAGTGTAGGTTGGGTTGAGGAACGAAACCCAACAACAAAGGAAATTGTCAAAAAAGCAAGTGGCAATTTTTGTTTAAATTATCAACATTTGTAGTTGCATAAATGTAGGTTGGGTTGAGGAACGAAACCCAACAACAAAGGAAATTGCCAAAACAACGATTTATCCTAAAAACCCGGTTTCTTTGCGTAAGTCCTCATTAAGTGTTAAGTTTGGAGCGCTAAAGCGCAACTACAAACAAAGACTTTTTTATAACTAATAAACCTCCCCCAATTCCCAATTCTATCTTTTATGGAGATTTATAATTATCCAAACATAATTTTATAGATAAAAAATGGAAAATCCAACTACAAAAACAACCCAAGAAAATCAATTTTGTACTTTTTATCTGGAAAAACTATTTTTCGGAATAGAAGTAGAAAAAGTGCAAGAAATTATTCGTTATCAAAAGATAACTCATGTTCCTTTATCCTCACCAGAAATTGCCGGATTAATTAATCTTCGGAGTCAAATTGTGACTGCTATTGATTTGCGAAGGAGATTGAATTTAACCGATAATAAAATAGAAAAATCACCTCTTAATGTGGTGGTACGTTTTGAAGATGAAACAATCAGTTTATTAGTTGATGAAGTAGGAGATGTTATTGATGTATCTCAAGATAATTTTGAACTGCCACCGGAAACATTAAGAGGAAAAGTACGGGAATTGATTCGAGGTGCTTATAAGTTAGAAAAACAACTTTTACTAATTCTTGATGTGGAAAAAGTAGTTGATATGAATGTTGCTGAGAAGTAAGCATTTAGTCGTCAGCTAAAATGCTTATTTATTTTCTCAGGTAAAGAATTCAGCTAGTATAGATGTTTAATTAGGGCTTGCTGATTAAATATAAAAGTATTGACAGGTCATTTCAGTTATCAGTTATCAGTTATCAGTTATCAGTTATCAGTACCTCTGCAATAAGGAGGCTTGAAATAAGGAATATGTTCTTTTTTTTCCCCTTAAAAGGGGAGGCTTTAGACCACAATTTTTCGGTAAATATTATAGCATTTTTGAGTCCTTAAAAAGTACCAACTTTTTGGCGGTAAGAGCTATAAAAGCTACTATTTTGGGATGATTATGGCAGAAAAATTGAGGGACAATTTTTCCAACTATATCCTCATAAAATTCCCATTTCTCCCGTACGGGCGATTCGCGAATCACCCCTACGACTACTAGAAACAGCAAAAATACTTTTTCAGCAAACCCTAATTAATTTTGTGTACCCGTTTAACTTTTTCATCTAATAAAATTAAGTAAACTTCATAATAATTATAAAATATTGAGAGTTTTGAATAACATAAGTATTTGACGTTTGAATATTACAAATTGTATCTAAATATCTAATTCTGTGAATAAATCTTTAGAAAAAAAAATCTGAAGCAGTATAATATGTATAAACATCCTCCACAGGAAAACTGGAAATTATAGCTGGCACAAGTATTTTCTCTTAATAAACTGTGTGGTAGCCAAAGACTAGATAATTTCTTCAACTGTTTTTATATAAAATTAGTTATATTACTTAATCCTAATTTAACCCTAGTTTTTATTTGGTTTAATCGTAATAAATTCTGAAATTATTATCCTATAAATTAGAAAAATCCTCAAATGGCAACCTATAATGTTTGTTATATCTCCAATGATACTAAAACCATGTTTAGGAAAAATCATGTTAATCAAACATATTCTTTAAAAACCTTATTAGTAGAAGATAACCGAGGAGATGCTTTTATTATCAAACAATTATTGAAATTCAGATCGTCCTTGAATTTTAATGTAACTCATTGTCATAGATTATCCTTAGCAATTAAACAACTTAATGAAGAAAATTTTGATGTAATATTACTAGATTTAGGGCTACCTGATAGTCAAGGCTCTCAGACGATTTCCCAGATGATAGAAATGGCTCCTAATATTCCGATTATTGTTTTAACTGGAAAACATGATGAAGATTTTTCTCTTGAAGTAGTTCAAAAAGGAGCGCAGGATTATTTAGTTAAAAGTGAAATTTCAGCAGAAGTTTTAATCCGTTCGATTCGCTATTCCTTGGAAAGAATTCAGTTAGTGCAAAAACTACAGCATAGAGAACAACAATTAAGTAATTTCAATCAAAAATTAACTGATGAAGTCCTACAAAGAACTTATGAGCTTAAGGAACAAAATGAGAAGCTACAATATCTACTAAAAATATCAAATACAGATGCTTTAACAGGTATTCCTAATCGCTATCACTGGGAAACAGTCTTAGAAAGAGATTGGAAAAGAGCTATCCGCGAATCTCAGTCTATGTCTTTAATAATGATAGATATTGATTTTTTTAAATTATTTAATGATAATTATGGTCATCCTCAAGGGGATATTTGTTTAAAAAAAGTAGCTCAGGTAATTCAAAGAACTTTGAAAAGATCGACAGACTTAGTTGCTCGTTATGGAGGAGAAGAATTTGTGGTAGTATTACCCAGTACAGACAAATCTGGGGCAATGTTTGTTGCTGAAAGTCTTCGTACTGAAGTTAATAGTTTGAAAATTATCCATGAGGCTTCAAAAGTTGATAAGTACATTACTATTAGTTTGGGTTTAGCCACAATTATTCCGACTGTAAATTCACATCCAGATGAATTAATTAGTCAGGCGGATAAAGCTCTTTATTTAGCAAAAAAAGAGGGACGAAATTGTGTTAGATATTACCAGGATTATCTTGCTTAAGTGGTGGTGGTGGTGCATAGTAATGGTAGAGAGAGTGTGGGAGGTGTGGGAGGTGTGGGAGGTGTGGGAAGGGTGGGAGGTGTGAGAGGTGTGGGAAGGGTGGGAGGTGTGGGAAGTGTGGGAAGCGTGGGAAGAAATTACAAAACTTATGTATCTTCGCCATTACTATGCAAGACTACCGCTTAAGTTAATCCCTTTGAGGAAGGCAAAAAAATAATTTCAGTTATCAGTTAGCCTCCTGGGGGAGAACTTCGTTAAAATTTAAAAGTTTTCCCATTGTGATGAATAGTACGGTTTATATCCGGTTAATTTTTTTCTAAGTTTAATAGAAAATACGGTTATATGGATAATTACCTATCCTGAAAAAGCAAAGGGACAATAAAGATTAATCAAGATTTATTGATATTTTTTAAAATAGATAAATTTATATAGAAAATCTATACAAGATCGGCTATATAATAATGTAAACAAAAAAATAGGAGTATTTGAGATTAACAAACAATCCAAAGTTTTATTACTTAAAAATGCTGACATTTATTGTTGAATAAGTTGAGTAATTATTGTTTTGAGAGAAAATATATTGAGAAATATCGTAAGTCAAAAATCATGGCTAAAACCATTGCCTTTGCTAACCTAAAAGGTGGCACGGGAAAAACTACTATTTGCATAAATATAGCTGGATGTTTAACTTTAATTAATCGAACAAGTCGGGTATTAGTAGTAGATTTTGATCCTCAAGCTAATGCAACTTCTGGGTTAGGAATTGATGAGAATAGTTTAGAAAATTCTATTTATGATGTAGTTTTAAATCAATTTCAGGAATATCAAGGAGTTCCTATTACTCAGGCAATTGTAGAAACACAAATAGAAAATATTCATTTAGTTCCCTCAGAATTAAATTTAGCAGCAGCTTCTATTTTAATGCAGCAATGTAAAGATAAAGTTGGAATTTTAAATCGAATTTTAACCCCGATTAAATCCTATTATGATTATATTTTAATTGATGTACCATCAGATACGGGCTTATTTATGCTCAATAGTTTACGAGCAACAGATGAGGCTGTTATTCCTATTGATAGTAGTGTTTTTTCTATCGAAGCATTAGAAAAATTCCAAATTTATTGTCAGGATATTCAGGAAATGACCGGACATAAAATTAATCGGTTTACGGTTGTTTTGAATCGTTATATAAAATCTAGAACTGGTGCATCTCAATCAAAAAAGTCGTCAAAAAATAGTATATCTGAAGAAATTGAGGAGGGAGTTAAAAGAATGTCTTATCCTCTCTTTAAAATTCCAGAATCCCTCTTAGTTTATCGTTCACAACAGGAGGGAATGCCAATTTCTCATATTTCATCCACCAATCAAATTGTGAAAAATTATATGGAAATAGCTAATTATTTATCAGAGGTAAATTGACTATTTTTTGAATTCAAAATTCAAAATTCAAAGTTCAAAAAATTAGGTTTTTATCCTTAATTAAAAAAAATATTAAATTAAATATAAAAGCCTCGTTATTCTCCAGCGAAAAAACACAAACATCTTCCTTTATCAAGTTTTATGTCAAGAAAAATGTTGATAAAGCATAGCTTTGAAAGGGGGGAGGCAGAATAATTAGAAGTATTTGAAAAACTAGCTTTTCATAAACGAATTTGGTATAATCGTTGGACTTGCTGATAACTGATAACTGATAACTGATAACTGAATTTAATCCCTGGACTTGCTGATAACTAATATAGCTAAGAAAGCATTGGTTAAGATATAGACTAATGATGAATCTTAGACTAGGAAATTTTTTTCCAACTATTCCCTATTCCCTATTCCCTAGCGCTATAACTAAAATGACAATACCTAAAAAACGAAATCCTGGTCGTCAGGTATTCTTTGAAGATACCGAACTAACTACAGAAAATCCCCAAGAAAATATAACTGAATCTGAAGCAATTTTATCAACTCCAATTTCTCAAACAACAACTAATATTGATATGAATAATAATCCTAATCTTGACTCTTTATTACTTGCTCTTAAAGCTGCTAGAGATGGAGATTTTACCGTGCGTCTTCCTGAAAATAATGGCTTAGGAGAAGTTGCTATTGTCTTTAATCAAATGATAGTTATTAATCAAAATTTTGCCGAAGAAATGGGGCGTATTAGTCGTGAAGTTGGAGAAGAAGGAGAATTAACCGCTAGAGCAAGTTTAACAGAAGTTAAAGGGTCATGGAAATCAAGTATTGATGCGGTAAATGGACTAATTAATAATTTAGCACGACCCACTACGGAAGTTTCGCGGGTTTTAGAAGCAGTAGCAAATGGAGATTTGTCCAAAAAAATTAATTTACAATTGCAAGGAAAATCCTTAAAAGGCGAATTTTACCACATAGGCACCATTGTGAATCAAATGGTAGACAAACTTAACAGTTTTTCCTCAGAAGTAACGCGGGTTGCTCAGGAAGTGGGGACAGAAGGTAAATTGGGAGTCCAGGCGAAGGTTGAGGGAGTATCTGGTGTTTGGAAAGAGTTAACTAATCATGTTAACGAGATGGCAAGTAATTTGACAAACCAAGTGAGGAATATTGCCAAAGTTGCTACTGCTATTAGTGTGGGAGACTTGACTCAGAAAATTACGGTAGAAACCAAAGGGGAACTGCAACGACTGAAAGATACTATTAATTTGATGGTGGATAGTCTCAATACTTTTGCTTCGGAGGTAACGCGGGTTGCCAAAGAAGTCGGAACTGAAGGAACATTGGGAGGTCAGGCGAAAGTAAAAGGAGTCGCGGGAACTTGGAAAGAGTTAACTGATAATGTGAATGGTATGGCAGCGAACCTAACTTTACAGGTGAGAAATATTGCTGAAGTTGCAACAGCGGTTGCTCAGGGAGACTTGACTCAAAAAATTACTGTGGATGCTCAAGGGGAGATATTGGAACTGAAAACTACCTTGAATAAAATGGTAGACCAACTTAATGCTTTTAGTGGAGAAGTAACGCGAGTTGCTAAGGAAGTCGGAACGGAAGGAACATTGGGAGGTCAGGCAAAAGTAGAGGGAGTCGCCGGAACTTGGAAAGAGTTAACTGATAATGTCAATGGTATGGCAGCAAACCTAACTTTACAGGTGAGAAATATTGCCGAAGTTGCGACTGCTGTTGCGCAAGGAGATTTAACTCAGAAAATTACTGTGGATGCTCAAGGGGAAATTTTGGAACTCAAGACTACCTTGAATAAAATGGTAGATCAGCTAAATGCTTTTAGTGGAGAAGTAACACGAGTTGCTAAGGAAGTCGGAACGGAAGGAACATTGGGAGGTCAGGCAAAAGTAGAGGGAGTCGCCGGAACTTGGAAAGATTTAACTGATAATGTGAATGGTATGGCAGCAAACCTAACTTTGCAGGTAAGAAATATTGCCGAGGTGGCGACTGCTGTTGCTCAGGGAGATTTAACTCAGAAAATTACTGTGGATGCTCAAGGTGAAATTCTGGAACTGAAAACTACCTTGAATAAAATGGTAGATCAGTTAAATGCTTTTAGTGGAGAAGTAACGCGAGTTGCTAAGGAAGTCGGAACGGAAGGAACATTGGGAGGTCAAGCGAAAGTTGAGGGAGTCGCTGGAACTTGGAAAGAGTTAACTGATAATGTTAACCAAATGGCAGCGAACCTAACTTTGCAGGTGAGAAATATTGCTGAGGTGGCGACTGCTGTTGCTCAGGGAGACTTGACTCAGAAAATTACTGTGGATGCTCAAGGGGAAATTCTCGAACTAAAGACTACCTTGAATAAAATGGTAGATCAGT
>NZ_JAAHHT010000030.1:28987-29666 GCF_010672085.1 Okeania sp. SIO3I5 | reverse complement strand
CAGGTGAGAAATATTGCTGAGGTGGCGACTGCTGTTGCTCAGGGAGACTTGACTCAGAAAATTACTGTGGATGCTCAAGGGGAAATTCTCGAACTAAAGACTACCTTGAATAAAATGGTAGATCAGTTAAATGCTTTTAGTGGAGAAGTAACACGAGTTGCTAAGGAAGTCGGAACGGAAGGAACATTGGGAGGTCAGGCAAAAGTAGAGGGAGTCGCCGGAACTTGGAAAGAGTTGACTGATAATGTGAATGGTATGGCAGCGAACCTAACTTTACAGGTGAGAAATATTGCTGAGGTGGCGACTGCTGTTGCTCAGGGAGACTTGACTCAGAAAATTACTGTGGATGCTCAAGGGGAAATTCTCGAACTAAAGACTACCTTGAATAAAATGGTAGATCAGTTAAATGCTTTTAGTGGAGAAGTAACACGAGTTGCTAAGGAAGTCGGAACGGAAGGAACATTGGGAGGTCAGGCAAAAGTAGAGGGAGTCGCCGGAACTTGGAAAGAGTTAACAGATAATGTTAACCAAATGGCAGCGAACCTAACTTTACAGGTGAGAAATATTGCCGAGGTTGCGACTGCTGTTGCTGAAGGAGATTTAACTCAGAAAATTACTGTGGATGCTCAAGGGGAAATATTGGAACTGAAAACTACCCTGAATAAAATGGTAGATCAAC
>NZ_JAAHHT010000030.1:0-28887 GCF_010672085.1 Okeania sp. SIO3I5 | reverse complement strand
CAGGTGAGAAATATTGCCGAGGTTGCGACTGCTGTTGCTGAAGGAGATTTAACTCAGAAAATTACTGTGGATGCTCAAGGGGAAATATTGGAACTGAAAACTACCCTGAATAAAATGGTAGATCAACTTAATGCTTTTAGTGGAGAGGTAACGCGAGTTGCTAAGGAAGTCGGAACGGAAGGAACATTGGGAGGTCAAGCAAAAGTTGAGGGAGTTGCCGGAACTTGGAAAGAGTTGACTGATAATGTCAATGGTATGGCAGCGAACTTAACTTTGCAGGTGAGAAATATTGCCGAGGTTGCGACTGCTGTTGCTGAAGGAGATTTAACTCAGAAAATTACTGTGGATGCTCAAGGGGAAATATTGGAACTGAAAACTACCCTGAATAAAATGGTAGATCAACTTAATGCTTTTAGTGGAGAGGTAACGCGAGTTGCTAAGGAAGTCGGAACGGAAGGAACATTGGGAGGTCAAGCAAAAGTTGAGGGAGTTGCCGGAACTTGGAAAGAGTTGACTGATAATGTCAATGGTATGGCAGCGAACCTTACCCTTCAAGTCCGAAACATTGCCGAAGTTGCGACTGCTGTTGCTGAAGGAGATTTAACTCAGAAAATTACTGTGGATGCTCAAGGTGAAATTTTGGAACTAAAGACTACCTTGAATAAAATGGTAGATCAACTTAATGGTTTCTCATCAGAAGTAACACGAGTTGCTAAGGAAGTCGGAACGGAAGGAACATTGGGAGGTCAAGCAAAAGTAGAGGGAGTTGCCGGAACTTGGAAAGAGTTGACTGATAATGTGAATGGTATGGCAGCGAACCTTACCCTTCAAGTCCGAAACATTGCCGAAGTTGCGACTGCTGTTGCTGAAGGAGATTTAACTCAGAAAATTACTGTGGATGCTCAAGGAGAAATTCTCGAACTTAAGACTACCTTGAATAAAATGGTAGATCAACTTAATGGTTTCTCATCAGAAGTAACGCGAGTTGCTAAGGAAGTCGGAACGGAAGGAACATTAGGAGGTCAAGCAAAAGTAGAGGGAGTCGCTGGAACTTGGAAAGAGTTGACTGATAATGTGAATGGTATGGCAGCGAACCTTACCCTTCAAGTCCGAAACATTGCCGAAGTTGCGACTGCTGTTGCTGAAGGAGATTTAACTCAGAAAATTACTGTGGATGCTCAAGGAGAAATTCTCGAACTTAAGACTACCCTGAATAAAATGGTAGATCAACTTAATACCTTCTCTTCTGAAGTAACGCGGGTTGCCAAAGAAGTCGTTGCCGGACAATTAGGTGGTCAAGCGCAAGTACAAGATGTCAGGGGAGTTTGGAAAGATTTGACAGATAACGTCAATACAATGGCAGCTAACCTTACCGAACAAGTGAAAAAAATTGCCCAAGTAGCGATCGCTGTTGCTAAGTCATCTGAGGAGATGATGGCGGAAAGTCAAACTATGAGTCAAGCATCTCAAGAAACCTCGACTCAAGCAGAGTCAGTTTCTAGTACCGCCGAACAAGTTAGCGCTAATGCTCAGTCAGTTGCTACTGGTGTAGAAGAAATGACTGCTAGTATCCGAGAAATTGCCAAAAATGCCACTAATGCTGCTCAAGTTGCCACAACTGCTGTCGAAACCGCCGAAACTACTAATGAAACCATTGGTAAATTAGGAGTTAGTAGTACAGAAATAGGTAAAGTGATTAAAGTTATTACTTCTATTGCTCAACAAACAAACCTCCTCGCTCTCAACGCCACCATTGAAGCAGCAAGAGCGGGAGAAGCAGGAAAAGGTTTTGCGGTAGTTGCCAATGAAGTTAAAGAGTTAGCAAAACAAACCGCCAGTGCAACCGAAGATATTAGTCAAAAAATTGAAGCTATCCAAGGAGATACTAAAGGAGCAGTAGAAGCGATCGGTCAAATTACCGCTATTATTAATCAAATTAACGACATTCAAAATACGATCGCTTCAGCGGTAGAAGAGCAAACCGCCACTACCAACGAAATTGCCCGCAACGTTAACCAAGCAGCAGAAGGATCGTCAGGAATTGCGCGTAATATTACCAGTGTGGCACAAGCGGCGCAAAGTACCAATAATAGCGCAGGCAAAACCCAACAGTCTGCAACGGAGTTATCCAAAACGGCGGGAGACTTACAAGAATTAGTCAATCAGTTTAAATTTTAGGTACTCCTGCATAGTAATGGTATGCAGGACTTACGCAAAGAAACCCGGTTTCTACGGTAAATCATTGTTTTTGACAATAAACATCTACGAGAAACCGGGTTTCTGGGTTCGCATGGCTTTAGTCCTGAGTATGCAGGAAAAAGGAATACAAAACACGGGAGCAAGATGCTCCCACTGTTCTCGTGACAAATACAACGACAGCGCACAATCATTAACTTTTGACTTTTGATTGACTTTGTTGCATGAAAGTAGCGACAGAATTCCATTCCGCAGCTATATCCCTCTTTTTCGCGATTATTGATGTTCTATTTATCTATTTCTATTGTTTCTATTGTCCAATAGTTAGGACTGGTTGATATAGCCTCAAAGCTTTTTCCCATAAAGGTTTCACCTTTTTTATCTATTGGACAATAGTTATAGCAACAGGACTTACGCAAAATATTGTCTTTTTATTGTCCAATAGTTAGAGCTTGTTGATAGAGCATTAAAGCTTTTGCCAGTAAAGGTTTCAGGATTTTTATTTCAAAGATTGATGTTTTATTTATTGTCCAATAGTTACAGCAGTTTCCGCCCGTTGATGAAGTACAGATGCGGAGCAAGTGCGGCAGCTATATACTTTCATGCAACAAAGCTCTTTTGATTTGAACTTCCACGTTTTGATCCTATAAAATCTGACTTTTGAATTTTAACTTCTGACTTCTGACTTCGTTAACTTCGCAACCGATAACAAATCGCCTTATCAAACTTAACTACTTCAAAATTATCATCAATATTAATCGTTGTTTCTCCCCCTCCTAGAAATAAATAACCATCAGGTTTTAATAACTGTCGAACTTGGAAAAGAATATTTTGCTTAGTCTTAACATCAAAATAAATTAATACATTTCTTAAAAAAATCAAATCCATTTTTGGCAAACTATTCCATGTATTAGATAAATTTAATTGCTGAAATACTATTCGATCGCGAACTTCTGAAATAATTTCCCATTCCTTTCCATGCTGCTGAAAATATTTATCCCGCAAATAAACTGACAATCCTCTATTAATTTGATGCTGATTATAACGTCCAGTCCGTGCTAATTTGAGCATTTGCTCAGAAATATCAGAGGCAAGAATTGAAACATTCCAATTATTAATTATGGGAAAATATTCCTGTAGTAAAATTGCTATACTATAAGTTTCTTGACCACTAGAACAAGCAGCAGACCAAATATTAAGAGAACGCTCGATTTTTCGTTTATTTATTAATTCTGGTAAGATGAACTTTTGCAGAGCTTCAAAAGGATAATTATCCCGAAAAAAAAATGTTTCAGTAGTCATCAAAGCTTCAACTACCCGTTCATGTAAATTATTCTCAGAATAAATCCGTAGTTTAGCAATTAATTTACTGACAGAATTAAGTTTTTCTGAACTAGCTATAGGTGCCAAACGAGACTCAACAAAATAAACCTTATCATCTGGTAAAACAACCGATGTTTTTTGCTCAAGAAGTTGACGAATATATTCAAAATCAATAGAACTAATAGACATAATATAGAGTAGGAATTTAGGAATTGCGGAGATAGTTAATAATTTTGTAGGTTGGGTTAAGCGACAGCGAACCCAACAATAATCAAGAATAATATAACAATCCTAAATGATTTCTCAAAAATCCATTATTTATTAATTCTGGTAAGATGAATTTTTGCAGAGCTTCAAAAGGATAATTATCCCGAAAAAAAATGTTTCAGTAGTCATCAAAGTTTCAACTACTCGTTCATGTAAATTATTCTCAGAATAAATCAGCATTTTAGCAATTAATTGACTGACAGAATTAAGCTTTTCTGAACTAGCTATAGGTGCCAAACGAGACTCAACAAAATAAACCTTATCATCTGGTAAAACAACTGATGTTTTTTGGTTAAGAAGTTGACGAATAATGTTGGGTTTCGATTCCTCAACCCAACCTACTACTTCCAATTTCCTAATCAATCAATTCTACGAATAATCTCTTCAGCTAATTTATTCAAAGGCAAAATCTTATCAGCAAGTCCCGCATTAGCAACCATTCCTGGCATTCCCCAAACCACACTACTAGCTTCATCTTGGACCAAAACTTGCCCTCCCACTTCACGAATAGAAGCACAACCATGGAGTCCATCTTGCCCCATACCTGTTAATACCACCCCAAGTACGCCCCCTTGATAAAGTTTGGCCACCGAACGAAACAAAACATCTACCGCTGGACGACAGGAATTTTCACGAGGGGTTTGTATCGTTTGAATGCGAACTTGTGTACCTTCCCTCACTAAAACAATATGATAATCCCCTGGTGCAATCCAAGCTTCTCCAGATTTAATCACATCTCCGTCTTTCGCTTCATGGACAGGAATTTGACATTGAGAAGACAACCTTTCCGCTAACCGAGTGGTAAATACAGGAGGCATATGTTGGACAATAACAATAGGCACCCTCAAATTTGCCGGAAACCCTTGTAAAAGCTGATATAAGGCTTCTGGCCCTCCTGTAGAAACCCCAATAGCTACAATTTCTACTTTAGAGGACAAAAGCTGAGTAGGAACCTTTCTCTGCTTGGAAATAATAGGTGCGGTTAAAGACTTTTTGGGCAAAGTAACTCCACGGCTACAGAAAACTTCAATTTTAGGAATTAATTGTTTTCGGATATATTCAAGAGCAGCTTCTTTGCTACCTAGATTAGCAGGTTTAGTAACATAGTCATTAGCTCCTAAAGTTAGAGCATCCAATGTAGCCATTGCCCCTCGTTCAGTAATAGCACTAAACATAATTACTGGGAGTTGTTTATAGGTTTGTCGAATTCTTCTTAAAGTTTCTAAACCATCTATTTCTGGCATCTCCACATCAAGTATGATGAGGTCAGGGTTAACTTGGGGAATCTTTGCTAAAGCGATGTGGCCATTTGGCGCTACACCCACTACTTCTATTTGATCTGACTCAGATAAGACATTGTTTAGCATTCGGCGAACAATCACCGAATCATCAACAATGAGAATACGGAGTTTAGGCATAATAACTTGATTATATTTCTTTTTCTCCAGCCTCTCAGTATGGAAATTCTGGGAATTACTTCTAGGGTTTTACGGAAGTTAAAAGTCTGTAGGGGTGATTCGCGAATCACCCCTACAAAAGTCATGTATTAAGATTTTATAGGCTCAAAACTTTGAGACTTAATTTGAGTAAATTATTTCATATAGTTTGAAACTATTTGTGACATCTTTAAAGTGAATTGGTTTTACTACTTAATGAGTGAAGTATTGAGAATTTTCGTGTTTTCCTCAAACACTGGAGCATAATATTCATAATAGAGCAGGATGCTCATACTACGATCTAATTTTCTATTTAATACTGATGGAAATAAACATAAAATATGGCAATCCACGCATTGGTTGTAATAATTTTTATAACAATTAATTTTAATTTAAAACCTCCAAAATTCTGAATCCTGACTCCTAACTACAACCAAAATATTACAACTTAAATATAATTACCATAATTAATAATTAATATAGCGTTTCCCAAGCTCTCGGAGGTACAGTTGTTTTTCTTCTTTATTATTTCTACGGAATGACAATTACTACTCCTTATTCCCTACTCCCTACTCCCTATTCCCTGTTCCCTGTTCCCTAAAACCAAAGAATTTTGTACCTCACGCTTTTTGGGAATTGCTATAGTTATTAATTAAATAATTCAGGTTGAAAGCCTCCCCTTTCAAGGGGGAAAAAAAGAATAATTTTTCCTTTTACTAAATCCTCTCCTTAAAAGGAAGAGGTAATTATTAATTATTAATTGTTAATTGCTGAATATATGGCTTTAATTCTAATTGCAGATCGATCCCCACAAGAAAGAAGTAAACTTCGCAAAATGATCGAAGAACTAGATCATATTGTTGTTGAAGCAGATGAGATTAACTATACAAAAGACTTGATTGAAGTTCATCCTATCGACTGTGCTTTATTAGAGCAAAAAATGGTAGAGGAAAGTGAATTAATTTCTCTTCTAGAAAAGCTCAAAATTTCAGCGATCGCTATTTCTGATTATAATATCGAAACTCCTCAAGGATTCCTTGGTATTGTACCACATTCTCCATCCCCCAACCAATTAGCAGAAATTATTGCTATAGCTCTTAATCAAGATAGTTCTTTTAACTTAAATCATACTCCTAATTCATCTGTTTTACCCTCTACTCAACTCTCTTCTGCTAACGATAATTGGCAAACGATTTTCAGTATTCAAACTTTGCAAAATCTGTTAGCTATTGCCATTGATAAAGCTGGAGTAACCCTGAATGAAATGACGGATTTTCCGATTATTTTCCAAGATACTAAAGTGGAAGCTACCAGTTATCAAAAATTACACGAACAACTAACTAAAATCTTTGGCAGTGAAAAAATTTGTGTGACTCAGTTACCATTTTATGGAGGTTTTTCCGGTACATCTCAACTATTTTTTCTCACAGATAGTGCTAATATTCTCACAGAATTGTTAACAGGAGAAGAACCAGGTAGTGAAGATTTTGAGCAAGCACAAATAGAGATGTTAACTGAAATAGGCAATGTGGTTTTAAATACTGTTATGGGAACTATGAGTAATGCTATGACAAAAAACCTAGAATATGCTGTTCCAAAATATTTAGAAGATACTCTAGATTGCCTTTTAGAAAATATGATTAGCTCTTCTGCTCAGACTATTCTCTTAGCACAAGCTCACTTTATGACTGAAGAAACTCAAATTAAAGGAGATATTATTCTTTTCTTTCAAGTTAATTAGGGTTTAAGGGTAGGAGACAGGAGACAGGAGACAGGAGACAGGAAGAATGGGGAATGAGTGAGAAGAAAGGAGGAAGAATTATCCCTTGATTTTTCTGCCAATAGTTAACCCTTTCATCCTCACTTTTTGGGCTTTTTAGAAGGAAAACCTTGTACTTTTTCAAGACTTAAAAAAGCTCAAACCATGATTAATGTCAATACTTTTAGATATAGACAAGCAACCCCTAATTAATTGTTTGCAGAACTCAAGCATTAAAAAATTTAGGGAGTAGTTCATTAATGGATAATTGATAATGGATAATTGATAATTACCTCTCCCTAAAAGGGAGAGGATTGACACTTAAGAAAAAAATTTATTTCTCTGCCATCCCTCAACCGCTTTTTCCCTTAAAAGGGGAGCCTAACAAAGCTGAATTATTTAATTATTTAATTAGGGTTTGCTGATTAAATATCAAATCCTTTTCATGTAAAAGTTTCAGCCTTTTTATGTCTTGAAAAAAACCAAACTTTTAGGTCTGTGTGGTTGAAAAATTGGCGTTGCACAATTAGGAATGATGAAAACCGAAAGTAGATATTTTTGGATAACTATTTCCTCAATATATGTACAGTTGAAAATCTATTATCATCCTTGAATGTGCAACTTCAAAAAATTTAGTATTTTGGGCAGACAAAGACAGAAAAATTGAGGAACAATTATGACTTCTACCTCCTCTAAATTCCCATTTCTCCTGATACCATTTCTCTATAACAATGCGCTTAATAATTGTTACTCAGACCTTATTAAACTTACCATTCTTATCTTTTATTAAG
This sequence comes from Okeania sp. SIO3I5, assembly GCF_010672085.1. Classification (GTDB taxonomy): domain Bacteria; phylum Cyanobacteriota; class Cyanobacteriia; order Cyanobacteriales; family Microcoleaceae; genus Trichodesmium. Next base: position 21,115 of record NZ_JAAHHT010000030.1, on the reverse strand, counting down.
CGTAACTTCATGGAGAAACTGTATGACTCCTGACTCCTGACTCCTACCCCTACCACAAGACTTTTTCAGCAAACCCTAATTATTAATTATTTGGTAAATTTGCAGTTTAGAGTAAATTTTGCAGTTTGCAGTAAAATACAGAATACTTTGGGTAAAGTTCAATAACTTTTTGATAGGAAGCGATGTAGCTGCCACTAGGCGAGCCAACGTCTCTTCTAACTTCCCTTCCAACAATCAAAAATCAAATCAATTATCGTACATAAATAATTAATTCTTTCCCCCTATTCCCTATTCCCTATTACCTCTTTTCTGGAGAGGTAATTATCAATTATCAATTATCCATTATTCATTATCCATTATTCATTATTCATTATCCATATCTACCTAACTTTTCTGTTCTAATTTTTCTATTGAATCTTCGTCAAACCCAAAAGTAATTTGACAAAACTTGATAAAATCATTGCGATTCATACCTAGTAAATTACTACTAAAAAGCTTTGAGTAAATGCTTTGAATATTAATAACTTCTGAAGCACCATCTGTGTCAACACCAGTGGAAATTCCAGTAGGGTTATTATAGTAAACCACTAAAGGTTCGTCTATTTTCCCAAATTTAGCATCATTGAGAAGACATCTTAACCAAAATTCGTAATCAGCAGCAGACTTATAACGAGTATCAAAAAATCCAACTTTTGTATGTAAAGATTTCTTCCACATCGGAGCATTATGTGGGGAGTTCAACTCAAGCATATTAGTCTTGCTAACAACAGGTAACTTACTTGGAAAATTACACTTAGCAACAATATGAAAAGGTAAGTTAGGAGTAAATGAATGATAAAAGTTTTGATAAACTACATCACAATCTTCTTGTAATAGAGCGATCGCTTGTTTTTCCAAACAATCAGAACTTCGCAAATCATCTAGGTTAGCATTAGTTAAAAATTTCCCTTGAGAATTTTTAATAGCTAAGTTCCATGCTTCATAAACAGTAATTACAGTTTCAGTTCTCTGATATTTAATATTACTAAATCGATTCATATATTGCTTAATTACTTCATATTCTTGTTCAGGAGAATTAGCATCTATAATAATCAACTCACAATATTTTTCAAAAATAGTTCCACTGGTAATATTGCTAAGAAAATTTTCTATATATTCTCCCCCTTTATAGAGGCTAGTGATAATTGAAACTAAAGGCAATTCTTCTTTTGATAAAATTTCTCTAGCTCGATCAGATAAATATATTTCGTCTGTTTTAATATCTACTTTTTCATCATTGTTACTACCCAATTTCTGATTTTTTTGAGTATCTTCCAATAAAACTTCCAAAAGAGTACGATCCCATTCTTTTTGACTAATCACTTTATCTCTACCCATGATGTAAGCTTGATTGTTAGAATCATCTTGATTAACATGGTGGCTATTTGATAGATCATAGCCTCTGATTCGTCTTTTAAATTCCTCAGATTTAAGCAACATTACAACTATCTCTAGCTTACTAACATCACCAGTATTCAAGAGTCTAAGATGCTGTTTTTCAGCTACAACATCGCAAATTCTGCCTAAAAGAATTTCCCAGATTGTACGGAGAAAATCCTGATTAGAAAACTCTTCCAAAATTTTAGGTTTATTTACTTCTAAAAACTCTTGAGAATCAAAAATACTCTCTAATAGAGTTACCCGATCAAGACTTTTTTCTAAAGCATCAATATGAGCTTTTAAACCATGCTCATCTGCAGGTCTTTTTAAAAAAGTTATATAAATATACTCAACAAATTGTCTATCGTCGAGAGCGGAAAATATTGTTCTCTTATTTGGCTTGTTTTTAAACTCATCTGACTGGATTAAATCTTCTAAAATTTTAGTTCTAGACACACCATTAACCAAATCAGTAGTTTTCTCATTTAAACCAATTTCATCAGGACTCCTGTGCAATAAAGTTTCATACAAAAAGTTAATAAATTCTCCATCTTCCATATACGCTAGTATTTTTGACTGTGGCTGTTTTGGAGCCTTATCTAAGATTTTTACCGATTCTGTCTGAATTTCTGAATCAAGATTTTTATTAACAGTATTACCTTGATTTACTTCCGAAGTAGCATCTACAAATTCCTCCAATTTCTCCGAAGCAAATCTTAAATAGAATAAATGGCGTTGCTGAATCAAGATATAAAAATAAAAACTTAATAATCTTGAATATTCGTTATTCAATACTTTAGCAATTGCCAAAAAATATAAATCATACCCAAAATCAACAACACCCAGTAAACTTTCTAACTTATAGTGAAATGTAGAACAGGTTGGATAAATTTCAATAGCTGTTTCATAGGAAGCGATCGCCTCTTCTAACTGCCCTTGTTTTTCTAAAATAGTTGCTAAATGATAGTGTGACCAAGCAAAATTAGGATTAATTTCTATTACTTGACGATAAGCAGTAACTGCTTGGTCATCTTTGTTTTGTTCTCGGAAAATATTAGCCAATTTCTGATAAGACCAAGAATGCTTAGGATTAATTTCTATTACCTTTTGATATGCAGTAATAGCTGAATCAAGTTCTTTCTGTGCATAAAATTTTTCCGCTAATTGATAATAATATTCATGGTCATCACCAGAAAAATCAAAAGAAAAAATCGGCTCAAATAAACTTGCTTTTTGATATATTGGCATAGCTTTTCCTTCAATTATCCGAAGTGTCTCAGGAGACAATTCTTCCTGAGAAATGTTAACCTTGCCTTTTCTAAAAAAATCTTGATAACCATCTTCTTCCCAGAACCCCATTTGCTCAGGTTTTTCTTCTTTTGAAAAACTTTTGAGCTTATTAAAATCCTGGTTTTCAACAGATTTTTGACAAATTAATTGGCAGTTTTCCCATCCCAAAAATTCCATAATATAATTCAGAACTTTCGCCGGATTATCACTAAGTTTTTCATAAGATAAAAAAATGATATTTTCAGGACTTTTTTCCTTGTAATTTATGTAGCTATTCATATTAAAACACCACTCTTCTAAGTGCTTTAAACAAAATTCATCTATTCCTCGATCATTTTCTTTATTTTCTTGAAATCTCAGCCAATAATAATAGTATGAACATAAACAATCAGCCGGTTTTCTGAACAAATAAAAAGCTCGGTTTTTCCACTCTAATGTTTGTTCAAAAAACAATGGTTCATAAGTCTTTATTATCCTGAATTTTAAATTTGTATTAATTTGCTCATTCCATTCATCTATACTAACTTTATAAATATCAGGAATTATATTACCCCCGGTAGTTGTCTGAAAGCCTTGCAGTTGTAGTAGAGCATCACTTAGCAACAGACGCATCCATATATTACCAGAGTGTGGGTAAGAAGCTAGAAAAATATCTGTTTCTTTTAAGAGTTTTTGATTGATTAAATATTGTTGTTCAGGCATATTATTTATTCATTCTTTCTTTACTTAGGTTTCAACCTACAATAGTATTTTTGTTGAGAAAGTTCAACTCGAACTAATTAAATACTTCAAATTTTGCCTGCTGCTCTTTTGAGACGTTGGGGTGACAAATAATGGCGTGTTGGAGATTATCAACAGTAGTATTGTGTCGCTGAAAAATCATATTAATATTATTAGACATCTCCAACAATAAAAAATCAAATCAATTATCCCACAGAAGTTATCAATTCTTTCTCCCTGCTCCCTGCTCCCTGCTCCCTGCTCTCTTTTTTCTGGAGATGTCTTGGGAAAGTACCACTTCCTGACTAATTTTTCTCAATTGATATAATAAGATGTTTTATTAGCCTTAATATTCAACCGTTGAATCTTCAGCACTGAATCCCTAATTGATGCTGCCCAAGAATTAGTTAAACGTTCTTCAACTTGATTTTTAATTAAATGTACTAATAACCTGACTAAAAAACTTTCAATTTTTTGTAAAATTTGTTCTTTGCTCATCCACTCCCATTCATCCACTATTGCCAAGGCATCATCATATCTACCTTCCATAATACTTCGTTTTAAATCAATTAATTCTTGACTCATAATATCAAATATTGTTTAATTAAAGAAGCGTTCAGCAGTCAGCAAGATAATTTTTTTAAAGTTTAGAATGGGATTTTAACCAAGTAGGGGCAAATGGCTATTCACCCCTACAAGCTGATAGCTAGTTAATAAAATTACTATTATCTGGTTTACTTTCTTTTGTAATTCTAATTAAAAATCCCAGTGCTTCATTTACCGCCTCTGCATTAGGAAACATTTCTGCCACATCGGGTTCTAATTTAATTATTGTCTCCCCAGAAATTTTACGTTATGCACCCATTTTTCTGATTTTTAAATTTTTAAAGAAGCGTTTAGCAGTCAGCAAGATGATTTTTTTAAAGTTTAGAATGGGATTTTAACCAGAGCTGTTAAAAGCTGATAGTTAATTAATAAAATTACTATTATTTGCTTTACTTTCTTTTGCAATTCTAATTAAAAATCGCAGTGGTTCATTTACCGCTCCTGCATTAGGAAACATTTTTGTCACATCAGGTTCTAACTTAATTATTGTCTCCCCAAAACTTTTACGTTTAGCACCCATTTTTATAATTTTTAAACTTTTTAAATCATATTCTGACCGTAATTCATCTTCCATTTTTTAACTCTCCTTGTATGCTTTTCGTTCTTGATTTGTAACTTTTCTCGCACTGATAATCCTAATTATGTTATTTCTTTCAGGGAACAGGGAATAGGGAATAGGGAATAGGGAATAGGGAATAAATAAAGATATACCTCATTAGTACGGAATTTATTGTATATCCTCCTGTTCAAAAATAGGAACGTTCTATGGAACGTTCCTACATAATTTTTTCAATAGATTATTGAACTTGCTGAAAGCTGAAAGCTAACTGCTAAAAGCTATATTAATGCCCAATTCCCACATACTGAAAACCAGCAGTTTCCAACTCCTTACGATCGCAGAAATTCCGCCCATCAACAAACAAATTATGCTCCATCGACTTCACCATCTTCCCATAGTCTAACTTCTGAAACTGTTTCCAGTCCGTCACCAACACCAAAGCATCACAACTATCAGCAAGTCTTTCTGGATCAGTCTCAACCACGACCCCAGACAAACCATGACGCATACCAGACTGAGAAATAATTGGATCGTAAGCTTTTACCTTTGCCCCCAACCTGTTCAACTCTTGAATCAAATCCAGAGAAGGTGCATCTCGCATATCATCAGTATCAGGTTTAAACGTCAAACCCAGTAAACCAACAGTCTTACCCTTGAGAATTTTCAAATGCTGCTGCAACTTATCCACCGCTATCATCCGTTGACGCTGGTTCACCTCAACCGCTGCTTTCAATAACTGTGCTTCACAACCATAGTCATCAGCAGTATGAACTAAAGCAGAAACATCCTTCGGAAAACAAGAACCACCCCAACCAATACCAGCTTGCAAAAACTTATTACCAATACGAGAGTCTAACCCAATCCCCTTAGCAACCTGAGTCACATCTGCACCGACACGATCGCAAATATTAGCAATCTCATTCACAAAACTAATCTTAGTTGCCAAGAAAGAGTTAGCAGCATATTTAATCATCTCTGCCGAGTTCAAATCTGTAATTACCACTGGCACTGGTGGTAAAGACTGGTTATCACCATACTTGCGTTCTACTAAAGGTGCATAAAGCTCCTGCATCATATCTAACGCCTTTTGATTATTACTTCCCAAAACAATTCTGTCTGGATTAAAAGTATCGAAGATGGCAGAACCTTCACGCAAAAATTCTGGGTTACTAACTACATCAAATTCTGCTTCAATATCTCTACCACTTCCTCCTTCTTCTTTTTTCCGTTCCTCAACGCCATCTAAAACGATCCTCCTTACCCAGTCACCAGATCCAATAGGTACAGTTGATTTATTAACAATCACTTTGTAACCTGTAGTCAGATGAGCACCTATACCCTTTGCTACTGCCTCCACATAACGAGTATCACTTTCTCCTGTAGGTAGTGGGGGAGTACCAACAGCGATAAATAAAATATCACCATGCTCAACCCCTGCTTTCAGATCGGAAGTAAATTCTAGCAACCCTGCTTGAGTGCTACTTTGCATCAATTCAGACAATCCTGGTTCGTAGATTGGAGACTGTCCTGATTTTAATAATTTGACTTTCTCTTCGTTGTTGTCTATGCAAATTACATGATGTCCTATGTGAGACAGACAAACTCCTGTAACTAAACCAACGTAACCAGTACCAATAACACAAACACGCATATTTTAGATCCTCAGAATTTTTAACAGAAACATGGATAATTAATAATTAATAATTAATAATTAATAATTATTCCCTAGAGGCTTTAAACTTCTATTTTTCAATGGATAACTAATAATTAATCCAGAAGTTTAAAGCCTCTCTTTTTCAATGAATCATGGATAATTAGAGATAGTCTTTATTATTCATTATTCATTATTCATTATTCATTATTCATTATCTCTGAGCCGCTCTCGAAAATCTGCTATGGTCAATTTTAACCCTTCTTCGAGAGGAACAGTTGGCTCCCAACCTAAATATTTTTTAGCACGAGTAATATCTGGTTGTCGCTGTCTTGGATCATCTTGTGGCAGAGGTTTATATGTTATCTCTGCATCTGGATTAACCATTTCTTGAATTTTTTGAGCTAATTCCAGTATTGTATATTCTCCAGGGTTTCCTATATTAACTGGTCCGATAAAGTCTTGATTCATTAACCGGATAAACCCTTCTACTAAGTCTGAAACATAACAGAAACTTCTGGTTTGAGAACCATCTCCATAGACTGTTAGTGGTATTCCTTTTAAGGCTTGTGCGATAAAGTTACTAACAACTCGACCATCATTTTCTAACATTCTAGGTCCGTAGGTATTATGAGCAAAAATACTGTAACTTCCTCCTATAAAGTTCTCATAATTTGGCACTGAAAAATCGTAGACATAATCATCTATTTCAAATTCTTCAATACTTTCTATTTTTGCCCAAACAATATTGCCAGTAGTTGTAGCTGATATTTTCTGCTGAACGTTAGACAAATTCTGGATATTGTTATCTTCTAATTCCTCTACTATTATCCGGTAAACTTTTTCATTTTTTACCTCTATTTCTGAGACACCTGCTACTAATCCAAACTTAGAAAGAATCAATACCAACTTTTCCGCAACTAACTGACTATTAATCTTAAATTCCAGCCTTGAATTTAGTTTATTTTCTGAATCATTACCTTCAGCAAATCCCTGTAAAAAACTAATTAATTGTTTTTGAGGAAGTTGTAAAATCCAGTTAGGAATATCTTTTTCTTGATTTCCAAAATTCAAGCTATCTGCGATTAAATCAACTAGAATTTTCGACTCAATACTTATATATCCTGCTTCATTAATTTGCGACTTACAATCAAATATTCTTTCTATTACTTCTATTACTTTTGCTAGTTTTTCAACTTCTCCTTTGAAGACAAGTTCGTTGTTTATCAAACTTCCCTGAGCTACATAAAACCCTAATAACCATAAAAATTCTTCTAAATTTTCTATCCAATTTTTAATTGCTTTTGTAGATGAGTAGCAAATTTTTTCTTTTTCAGATAGAGACAGTTCTAAATATTCCCATAGATGCTTAGGAATTTGATTTTTTGCTTCGTAATTTTTCAGTGTCGAATAAAGTTGACTAGGGTTTAAACCTTTTGCCAATAAATACTCCCGAATTTTATCTCCATATTTTTCTAAATAGGAAATTATCTCCTCACTTTCTACAGATATTTCTTCTTGAATTAATATCCTGTCCGTAATGTGGAATGGTTCTAAAGGTTGTTCCAAAAAACTAATATAACTAGGAACTCCTATTTCATCTCCAACCCTTAATTCATTTCCAAAAGCTGCTTGAGGTTTATTATTTTCATCCCTAGTAAATAAACTATGATCTTCTGTAATTTTTATCTCCTTACCCCAAACAGTTTTTATCTGAAAACCTTTCTTCTTGACATGATGTTTCCAAATAGCAGAAATAGGTTTAATCACTGTTTGAGAATTTTCATCAAAACAAGGTACCGATACATTAGATATATCTCCATTAATCCTGTCATAACATTCAGCAAAAGTTTCATAATAAAGTTCTTCACCAATGTAATAAAGTACCTTTTGGTCTCCAGTCAAACTGTTAAAAATTCTGACTACTCGAATATCAACATTATTTTGACGATGGTAATCAAATGCCAAAGTTTCCGCTACTCGCTTACCCTCATCATAACATTGACCACACCAAGCTGCACGACCATTTCTCCTAACAAAAACCACATGATTTGTGACATTAACACAATAAACTTTTCCTACATAATGGAACCGTTCTGGTACAACTAAATTCTCATCCTTAGCAGGTCGAATATTTACTCGATAAAGGTCGCGCCCAACTGCATGAGAAACTACCGAAGCTGCATAACCACAACGAAGTGCTAACTCTTGTACATCATCTGCTAATTGTTTAGATTTACTATAGTAAGTGTAACAATCTCCCCCTTCCGAACCATCACCCATTATCAGAGCATTAAATAGGATTAATAACTGTCGTTTTGATAGTTCAAATAACTCACGAGGAATGTATTTTTCACCAGACTTACCTAAAGGTAATAAAATCTCAGCTAACTGTTTACTACAAATCCGAAATTGATTATTATCCGAATCAAAAAACTTAAATCCTAAACGACTTAAACAATTAGAAATTTTCAAACATCCTTCAGAATTTTCTTGAGCAATTAACACATTAAAATCTGCTACATCATAATCATTTCCCCCTACCACTCGCGACATTTTTCTCACGTCAACGCAACCTTCAGAAATGTAATAACCTAAAAATTCTAGCCAGTCATCCATGAAGATTTTTTCTACTTTTCCCTTGGCATTTCTCGGAGCTTTTCCTAATTCAAACCATTCTACTTCTTCACCTCCAAAATCTCCTCCAGTTAATGTCTGCCAACTTTCCCAATGCTCATCTTCATCTGCCCTAATAAACTTTAATTCATCAGTTTTGCTACGGACATACATCCAGTGATTAGGAGTCACACAAAAATCAAACTTAGTATTAGCAAAGCGGTACATTTCCCCAATGTATGGTTGTACGATATATTCATCCGGAATGTGATATTCGACTTTACCTTCTGAATTTAATGTTGCTACTTTAACTTCTGCTTGTAAATCTGGAAAAGCTACCCAACCTGCTTCAGTTAAAATTTCAGTTTTAGGGTCAAAACAACTACGAATTCCAATACAATTAACATTACCTCTATAATCTTCTGTTTGAGGATGTACATCTGGGTCTCCATATACCTCAGATGTCGAAGCTAAAAAGAACCTTGCCTTTACCCTTTTAGCTAACCCCAACATATTCAATGTCCCCATCACATTTGTTTTAATTGTCTTGACAGGGTTGAACTGATAGTGAATAGGACTAGCAGGACAAGCTAAATGATAAATTTGATCTGCTTCTAATCTAATTGGTTCAGTAATATCGTGGCGAATTAATTCAAAGTAAGGATGATCCAACCACTTGTAAATATTGCGTTTAGTTCCCGTGTAAAAATTATCAAGACAGAGGACTTCATGGCCTTGTTCCATTAATCTATCGATGAGATGAGAACCAAGAAAACCTGCGCCACCTGTTACTAATATTCTCATTAATTCTACATTCCGAGCAATTTAATTTGTTGTGGTTTTCAATAGAAGATTGAATATCCACATTAAGCTCCATCATACACTAACTAATAGGAGCTTCACAAGATGAAAATGTTTCTGCTACTACTTGTAGGCAAAATTCCTGAATATTTAATTGTCTCTGACCAAGGAAATGTAGTTGAATAAATAATCATGCGTATAGACGAACAACCCCAGCTAATCTTTATAATATCACAATTTTTGTGAGGATGCTGCTAAAAATTTTTTTAGCCGCCGATTTTTTTCAGGAGCTTTAGACAATGAAAATGTTTGTGGTTTTCCCCTGAAGATATAAATGGAAATACACTTAACTAAGCAAGAGCTTCACAAGATGAAAATATTTCAGATGAAAATATTTCTGCTACTACTTGTTGTAGGCAAAATTCCTGAATATTTAATTGTCTCTGACCAAGGAAATGTAGTTGAATAAATAATCATGCGTATAGACGAACAACCCCAGTTAATCTTTATAATATCACAAAAATTGTGAGAATGCTGCTAAAAATCTTCTGAGCCGCCGATTTTTTCAGGAGCTTCAGACAATGAAAATGTTTGTGGTTTTTCAGATGAGGATAAGTTGAAGCTCCCAAAGGTGGAGGATAAAAATTTTCCTTCCCGATGCGTCGGGAGAAATAGTCGTTTCATTTGCTAAAGCTCCCAGAGGTGGAGGATGAAAATTTTCCTTTTACCACTATTGAACAATAGTTATTTCATTTGCTGAAGCTCCCGGAGATGGGGATAAAAATTTTCCTTCCCGATGCGTCAGGAGAAATCGTCATTTCATTTGCTGAAGCTCTCGAAGGTGAAGGATAAAAATTTTCCTTCCCGATGCGTCAGGAGAAATCGTCATTTCATTTGCTGAAGCTCTCGGAGATGGGGATAAAAATTTTCCTTCCCGATGCGTCAGGAGAAATCGTCATTTCATTTGCTGAAGCTCCCGGAGATGGGGATAAAAATTTTCCTTCCCGATGCGTCGGGAGAAATAGTTATTTCATTTGCTGAAGCTCCCGGAGGTGGAGGATGAAAATTTTCCTTTTACCACTATTGAACAATAGTTATTTCATTTGCTGAAACTCTTGAAGGTGGAGGATAAAAATTTTCCTTACCGATGCGTCGGGAGAAATAGTCGTTTCATTTGCTGAAGCTCTCGGAGGTGGAGGATAAAAATTTTCCTTCCCGATGCGTCGGGAGAAATAGTTATTTCATTTGCTAAAGCTCCCAGAGGTGGAGGATGAAAATTTTCCTTTTACCACTATTGAACAATAGTTATTTCATTTGCTGAAGCTCCCGGAGATGGGGATAAAAATTTTCCTTCCCGATGCGTCAGGAGAAATCGTCATTTCATTTGCTGAAGCTCTCGAAGGTGAAGGATAAAAATTTTCCTTCCCGATGCGTCGGGAGAAATAGTCGTTTCATTTGCTGAAGCTTCCGGAGGTAGGGTATGAAAAATTTTCCTTTTACAGCGCTTTTCATTCTTAATGAACCACATCGCCATAATCAAAATCTCGTAGGGACGTTGCATTCAACGTCCCTACTGTGGTTTATTGAAATGAAAACCGCTGTATTGCATAGAGAGAAATAGTCGTTTCATTTGTTGAAGCTCCCAGAGGTGAGGTGAGGGATGAAAAATTTTCCTTTTATTGCGTCAGGAGAAGTAGTAGTTTCAGCTATAGGGACGTTGCATAAAACATCCCTACCTACTCCCGACAAAAAACGAAAAGACTTTTTTCAGCAAACCCTACTTATTAATCTAATCGCAAAACTGCCATAAAAGCTTCCTGCGGCACATCAACAGTACCCAAAGACTTCATCCGCTTTTTACCCTTAGCCTGTTTTTGTAGTAATTTCTTCTTACGACTAATATCCCCACCATAACATTTAGCCAAAACATCTTTTCGTAAAGCAGGAATATGCTCACTAGCAATAACCTTAGAACCAATAGACGCTTGAATTGGTACCTTAAATTGATGACGCGGAATTAACTCTTTCAGCTTTTCTGCCAAAGCACGACCTACCCCATAAGCCTTATCCTTATGTACAATTACAGCCAAAGCATCCACTGGTTCAGCATTAATCATAATATCCAACTTCACCAAAGGATTCTCACGATAACCTATAAGATGATATTCCATACTAGCATAACCACGAGACCGAGATTTCATCTGGTCGAAAAAGTCTGTTACCACCTCTGCCAAAGGTATCTCATATATTAAAGTAGTTCTACCCTGAGCCAGATACTTCATATCCTTAAATACACCACGTCGTGATTGACCCAACTCCATTAACGTACCCACATATTCTTCAGGGGTAATCATTTCCACTTGCACATAAGGTTCTTCCATTTTTTCCCGGTGATTAGGATCTGGTAATAAATTTGGATTATCAACTAAAACAACCTCTCCTGTACTGGTAGTTACTTGGTAAACTACCGATGGAGAAGTAACAATCAAATCTAAATTATATTCTCGCTCTAACCTTTCCTGCACAATTTCCATGTGGAGCAATCCTAAAAATCCACACCGAAATCCAAAACCCATAGCACTTGATGTTTCTGCTTCATAAGACAAAGCCGCATCATTAAGTTTCAATTTGTCTAGTGCTTCTCGTAAATCTGGGAACTGGTCAGCATCCGTAGGAAATAACCCACAAAATACCATAGGTTTAGCTTCAGTATAACCAGGTAGGGGAGCTTTAGCTTGTTTTTTAGCCAGAGTAATCGTATCTCCAACCCTTGCATCTTCCACTGCTTTAATAGCTGCTGCAAAATAACCTACTTCTCCTGCATGAAGTTCTTTGACTGGTTGTTGGGTGGGAGATAGAACTCCTAGATCGTCCACGTCATATTCTTTTCCTGATGCCATGAGTCGGACGCGATCGCCTTTAGCAATAGTCCCATCCATGACCCGAAAATATACAATTACCCCTCGATATGGGTCATAATAACTATCAAATATTAAGGCCCTTAATTGTTCATCAATAGTATCTTGTGGTGGTGGTACTAATTGGACAATTGATTCTAGAATTTCGGTAATCCCAATTCCTTCTTTAGCAGATGCTAAAATTGCACCGGAACAGTTTAGGCCAATTATTTCTTCTATTTCCTGTTTTACCCGTTCAGGTTCTGCCCCTGGAAGGTCTATCTTATTTAATACAGGAATAATTTCCAGGTCATGCTCCAAAGCTAGATATACATTAGCTAAAGTCTGAGCTTCTACTCCTTGGGAAGCGTCTACCACTAATAAAGCACCTTCACAAGCTGCTAGAGACCGGGATACTTCATAAGAAAAATCTACATGACCAGGTGTATCGATGAGATTTAATACATACTCTTCTCCATCTTGAGTATGATAATTCATTCGGGCAGCCTGAAGCTTAATTGTAATGCCACGCTCCCTTTCTAAGTCCATTGAGTCAAGGAACTGCTCTTTCATTTCACGGTCTGCCACTGTGCCAGTTGCTTGTAGGAGGCGATCTGCTAAGGTTGATTTTCCATGGTCTATATGGGCAATAATGGAAAAATTACGAATGTGAGATACAGGAACTTTTGTCATATTTTTGTTGATAATGTGTTTTTGTGATAGTTTTTTTGATATGATTTATCTATTGGCTTAACTAGCTATCAGCTTTATATAGCTTTGGATTAAAATCCCCGGCAAATATGCTGGATGGTTTAGGAAGAGTTAAAATTCCCTTCGCAAACTTCAAAAAATTATCCTACTGAATTGCTGAGTGCTGACCCCTGACCACTTCTTTAACATATTCTAATCTTTGACTTTCTGGCCTTTCATAATTTTTGTTCCATTCTTATCATTCTTATCTTAGTGTAATGGTAAAAATAATTTACTCAGATATTGATCCGAAATTGACAAATAAATTCTAATGTGATAATTAAAATAAACAAAGATGCTATAATTTTGGCTAAAAAATGCCATGTGCAACTTTTTCCAAGCAATAAGACTTAGGGAGTCTTGAGAACCAGACTTTCTCCTAAAAACCCAGAAAAACTGATTATTACCTAGAAAAAAGTTGTACATCGTGTCTAAAAAAGTACAAAATTATAAATTATATTGTTTCTTAGTAGAATAGTTAAATTAGTTACTATATATTATTGATATATCAATTTAGGATTATATGATATGGCGATGAATGAGTCTAAAGTTAATCAGCAGAAGTCAACCGAAAAGGTCGAATTATCCATACATATAGATTCTAGGTTATTAGATCAAGTTCAACATTTGACAAATGACCCTAGTAAAGTAATTGAAAGCGCTCTTCGTCAGTGGTTGAGAGGAGGTCTTCCCGAAGACGAATTAGCTCTAACCCTTCAGAGAAACCCTCCTATTCCTCCAAGAGGGGAATGGAATGATTAAAATTTAATCTTTTCTAAGTTCTCTAATCTCTAATCTCTAATCTAATTGTTTATTATTAGAAATCTCTAGAAAAGAGCGAGTAGGGAGTAGAGATAAAGAATTGATGAAAATAGTTCAATAATTGATTTTATTTTTTATTATTGGAGATATCTATTCTATATAACTATATAATTAGATGATATTTATTGATTATGTAAAAAGTTGATTTTCATGGGGCAAATTGAGAAGATAGCAAATTATTCTTTCCTTGCAATGGATTAACTAGATTTCAAAGATAATTATTATTGAAAAAAGACAAGATAATCTTTGGATATTTTCAAGATAAATACTAAATAATTCTACTTGCGTATAGTCTTAAAAGAAAATTGAGTAGAGAACAGATATAAGAATTTGAAGAATGTCAAAATACACTTCTTTGGGTATGAATTATTATTCTTTACTTGGACTCCATCCAAAAGCATCTAATCAAGAAATTAGAAAGGCATATCGGGAATTGAGTAAACACTATCATCCAGATACTACAGATATGCCACAAGTGATCGCTACTGCTAAATTCCAGCAAATTAATGAAGCTTATGCTACTCTAGTAGACTCAAAGAGAAGATTAGAATACGATCAAAAGATTAGACATTTATATCTAAATGATTTTGAGCAAAGAGTTAACTTCAATACTCATTTTGTATCTGGTTCAAAATGGAGAAATTTATCTAGTTACTTAGACAGTACAGAGCGACCATTATCTGCAGGTGAATTATTTGCCCTATTGATTATGGGAATAACTCTACTTGGTTGTTTAATGATAGCTATTATTATTGGCCTCATGCGTCCTGAATTAACTATTCAATCTCTTAAACCACCAGGAATTTAATTAGTGTTTCCTCAATAAGTCTTTTAGTAAGGGGGGAGGAGTCAGGAGAAACGGGGAGTTATAGAGAGGAGTCAGGAGAAACGGGGAGTTATAGAGTAGGTAGCCACAATAATAGTCCCTTAATTTTTCTGCCTCGCCCTGCCCCAAAATGTTCACTTTTTCAGGTTTATTAACCGAAAAGTTGGTACTTTTTCCTGAATTAAAATTGCTCAAACCTTTATCTGTCAATGCTTTGATATTTAATCAGCAGAGCAATAATTATCAATTATCAATTATCAATTATCAATTATCAAATGAACTTTCCCAATCCAGATACTCCTTTATATAACCATCCTCTACCAAAAATTGAGCAATGGCTTCAAGAAAATGGCTGTCAACAAAATCCCGAAAAACTACATTGTTGGTGGGTTGAAAAACCTGATTGGAAAGCAGAATTATTACTTGATATAGACCAACTTACTATACGTTACATAGATGCAGGTGTTGATGGTAGTGATATTCAACGCTCTTTTAAATATTCTTTGAGTCGGCGGGATCTTGAAGAAGCTATTTTTTCAGGGCCTTAGTTGGAGTATACCCAATCAAATTTTACCAAATCTACGTTCACGTTTCTGATAAGCATACAAAGCCTGATAAAATTCATGGCGATTAAAGTCAGGCCAAAATGTTTCGGTAACATAAATTTCTGAATAAGCCATTTGCCATAGTAAAAAATTACTAATTCGCATTTCCCCACTGGTACGAATTAATAAATCTGGGTGAGAAATACCAGCAGTATAAAGATATTGCTCAAAAAGTCCTTCATTAATTTCTTCTAGCTTAAGCAAACCTTTTTGTACTTGGGTAGCGATCGCTTTACAAGCGTGTACAATTTCCTGACGTCCTCCATAATTAGTAGCGACAGTAAATTTAATCCCCTGATTTTGCTGAGTCATTTCCATTGAGTGTTTAATCTCAGCTTGTAAAGATAGAGGTAAAGAACTTAAATTACCAACAAATCTAATTTGAACATCCTCTTTTACCATCTCTTGTAATTCTTGACGCAAAACTCTTTCAAACAAAGTCATCAGAAAATTAACCTCTTCTAGTGGTCTTCCCCAATTTTCACTAGAAAAAGCGTAAGCTGTTAAAGCTTCTAGACCCCAGTCTCTGCAGCATCGTAGTAGCTCCTTAAGTGCTTCTACCCCTCGTCTATGGCCCATAATTCGAGGTAAACTACGATTTTGAGCCCAACGACCATTGCCATCCATAATCACAGCTACATGACGAGGCAACCTTTCTGGTTCCAGATCGACAGGTAAATCTTGTAAGCAAGAGCCTTGATTCATCTTTTCTTGCGAGGACCTGATGGACTTTGATGAAATACCCATGAAATTAATTCCGATCCTTTTGATCCTATTTGACGTCCAATATTAACTAAAGGAAGTGATTTTGTACTTTTTTCACTACCCGATAAAAATAGACGTTCTTCCAGTAACTCTTTCAGTTTATTACCTGTTAAGGGTCGATTCAAAGTTCCTTTTTCAGCTAAAGATATAGAACCAGTTTCTTCCGAAACTACTATACAGAGGCATTTTTCCACTTGTTCAGTAATTCCCATAGCTGCTCTATGACGAGTCCCTAACTGCCTTGAAGCTATTCTCTCAGATAAAGGTAGAATTACACCAGCCGATATAATTTTGTGTTCTCGAATTAAGACTGCCCCATCATGTAATAGAGTTTTTGGCTGAAATATAGTTTGTAATAATTCCTTAGAAAGTTCAGCATTTAATTTGACACCAGGTACAGAAAAATCTCTTTCATCTATCGGTCCATTTGTTTCTATAATTAACAAAGCACCTATCCGGTTTTGAGATAGTTGTTTGATTGCTTCGACTATCTCATCAATAATATTATCTGATTCAGGCAGATTTCGGCGATTATGTCCAAACATCTGGAGAATTTCTCCCTGTCCCAACTGTTCGAGAAACCTACGAAATTCTGATTGTAATATGACTGCCATTGAAACAGCAGAGCCAATAACTAAACTGTTAAGGGCAAAACTTAATAGTCTTAGTCCAGCCCAATGACTTAAAGCCGAAGCTAACATTAGGACTATAAAGCCTCTTACCATCCATAATGTACGACGTTCCCCTATGATGACCAGCACCATATATATCAGAGCGAGAACCAGTCCAATATCAATACTATGTAGCAATAAGGACTTCATCAAGCCTGGGTCATTACTAAGACCCGATTTCATTTAACTTTAATTATTAATCTAGCGTCAACGTTTGATTTGGCTTCTTTTACATTGGTAGGATACTAGCAAAGAAGAATATATTTCAACCCAACATTTTGCTTAAGCATGAAATGTTTATCGGGTATAATCTTCTATCTAATAGGCCAATTCTTAATTACCAATGAATAACTATCATTGATTAAGAAGGATTAGCGGATTTATGGGGCAATAGATGGAATTGTTCCTATTGGTTGTGTATATTTCGATCCAAGGTAGGTGCCCACCACAGTTATGTCTATTGACCTCCGCTTTCTTTCCACAATCATATCATTTTTGTTGGGATACAATTAATCCTAAAGCTATAGGAACCTTCCTGCGATACCAGTATTCATACCTCTACTAATGAACGAAGGCTGTTTTATTTTTAATAAAATACCTGTGAATAAGGTAGAAGACAAGTTGAGTAAGGCAGACTCTGAAGAGTGACCTTAATTTTAGTCAAGTTTCAGACAAAATTTTCTGGGTTTAAGCTGTTTTCTCTATTAATTACAGATCCTGCCAATCTTCTATTGCCTTTTACTTCTTGCATGAGTGACTTCCTAAATTAGGAAATTTATTTTGTACAACACTAGCAATTAATTAATATTAATAATTAATAATTGAGGCTTGAGGTTTAAAACCGATCCTTTCAAGTCTAAAAAATAAAAACAAATTTTATTTGTTTTTATCCTCTTCTTTTTAAGAAGAGGTAATTATTAATTGTTAATTGTCATCTTGTTAATTCTGGAAGTATTGCTATTCGTTCTGGTAAAGTATCTTGACTCAGTAAATCTTGGTAAGTTTCCCTTTGTAAAATTACATTAACTTCCTGATCGCCTACCAAAACTGCTGCTGGACGTGGTAAACGATTATAGTTAGAAGCCATACTGTAGTTATAAGCACCTGTAGCCATAACTACTAAACAATCTCCTGCTTGAGTTATCGGTAAAGTAGCATTCTTAATTAAAACATCACCAGACTCACAATGTTTACCAGCAATAGTAACTGTTTCTGTGGTTGGTTCGGATAATCTATTAGCCACAACTGCTCGATACACTGATTGATAAGTTATTGGGCGAGGATTATCTGACATTCCTCCATCTACAGATATATAAGTTCTAATTTCAGGAATTTGTTTTTGGGACCCTACAGTATAAGCTGTTACACACGCAGGTCCAATTATTGAGCGTCCTGGTTCACATAATAGTTTAGGTAATGGTAACTGTCTTGCTTGACAAGCATCTACCATTGCTGTACTAACTTTATGAACCCAAGTTTCAATACTAGGGGGGTCATCTGCTTCAGTATAACGGATTCCTAAACCACCACCGATATTAATTTCTTTGATTGACAAATTATGTGTCATAGCAGTTGTCATTGCATCTACCATTACATCTGCTAAATCTTGATGGGGTTGAACTTCAAAAATCTGGGAACCTATATGAGCGTGAATACCAATAAGTGATAGTAATTCTTGTTTACTTATGAAGGCAAAGACATCATTTAGTTGATTGGGGTCAAATCCAAACTTACTATCTAGATGACCTGTACGAATGTATTCGTGGGTATGACATTCGATACCAGGTGTAAATCTTACCATTATTTTGGTAGGATTCTGTAGCTGCTCTTTTTGTTCTTTTTTTAAAGCTGCTAATGTTTCTAATTCTAGCCAGTTATCCACAACAATTATACAATCTGTTTCTATAGCAAAAGTTAATTCTGCTTGAGATTTGTTATTGCCATGAAAATATATTTTGTCAGGTTTAACACCTGCTTGGATAGCTGTATATAATTCTCCTCCAGATACAACATCTATACCTAAACCTTCAGAACCGCATAAAGCACATACTGCTAGACTACTCCAAGCTTTGGAAGCATAAAGTACGAGAGATTCTCCAGGATAGTGCTTTTGAAGTCCATCTCGATATTGACGACAAGCTGTTCTGAGAGTGTATTCGTCCACAATATACAGAGGTGAGCCAAATTTCTCGACTAATGCTGGTACATCCCAGCCTCCGATTTCCAAATGGTCTAAATTATTAACTTTAGCAGTGAGTGGTAAAAGTTCTTGATTGGGTGAACTTTCTTTAATAGAGTCTGTTGATTTTGGAAAATACTGAAGTCCAGAGTTGGTAGTTATTTTAGATTGGGTTGATACCATGAGTGCTTTACAGAGTTATACTTTAGTGGTCTATACTAAGTCTAATAAATAGAAGTTATTTTAGTTTGTCAATTTTTGATTGATTTTTAATTTCAAGTTTAGACTTTCATTATCCATTAATGAAAACTATATCAATCCTAAATGATTTGTGAAAAACGTAAGAATTCAGGTATCTCAAACCTAGTTATAGAAAGACTTCTAAAAATGACTGACTCAGCAATTTAACATTAATAGCCTCATTCTCAATAATTACGAAAATCAAGGCTTGTAGCAATCTCTAATTGAGAATAGGATTGGGGAGGAAATTGCTGAAAATACTTATCTATCAAGATTTATAGTCTTTTCCATAGAACCTGAATCCTTACTGAAAAACACTGTAAGGGTTTAGTCTCTAAATCCAATTTATGCTTGGGGAAAGGAGACCAAAGCCCTACAATACAATTCTACAATTCAATTTAGGATTGCTATATCTCAAATTATTAATTGTTAATTATTAATTATTAATTATTAATAGCTATGGCCATTATTACAATTGAAAAAATGATCCATGAGCATATTCCTAGTGTGGTTGAATTGGATCGACTTTGCTTTGGTGGACTCTGGAATGCTCAAGGTTATCAGCGAGAGTTAGAAAGTCCTAATAGCGATCTACTGATTTTAGTTATCGGCCAAAATACTGAAGATATG
Source organism: Okeania sp. SIO3I5 (assembly GCF_010672085.1). Lineage (GTDB taxonomy): Bacteria > Cyanobacteriota > Cyanobacteriia > Cyanobacteriales > Microcoleaceae > Trichodesmium. The sequence goes on along the minus strand of NZ_JAAHHT010000030.1, from coordinate 1,068 downwards.
AATGAGGAAGTTGTCTTTAAATTCTCTAACTTTCAATCACAGATTACTGATAATTATCAGTCTATCATCGGTATTGGTTGTTTGTGGGCTATCTTAGAGGAGGCACACATTACTATTTTAGGAATCCATCCCCAATATCAAGGTTTGGGTTTTGGTCAACTACTACTATACACTTTAATGAGGTGTGCCTGGGAAAGAGGGTTAGAAAGGGCTACCTTAGAAGTTTCAGCTTCAAATTTTTCTGCATTGTCTTTATATCATAAATTTGGTTTTCAAGATGTAGGCCGTCGTCGAGGATATTATCAGCAAACTGGGGAAGATGCCCTAATTCTTTGGCGTGGTCGTCTACATGAGACAGAATTTGAGCAAACTTTATCTGAATGGCATAGACAAGTTGTTGCTCGTATTGATGGTTATGAATTTAGGTGAAGTCTCTCCCGTTATAATCTTTGATTTAACAGGAGCTTCTAAAACAGAGATAATTGAACCCAAGTTTCAAAAGTTTCTTGCTTCTCAGGCTGACTAACGTCTAAGCCTCCACAAGCAGGCCAGATGATACCCACCTCGCTTAATGCTTTATTTAATATGTTCTTTGCTGCATTCTCATCTCTATCTAAAACTATTCCACATTTAGGACAAGAATGAGTTCTAACTGACAAAGTTTTAGGTACTTTATGACCACATTTTGAACAATTTTGTGATGTATTGTGAGGAGTGACTTTGACTACATGAACACCTTAAATAATTAATAATTAATAGTTAATAATTAATAATTAAAGAATCATTCATTATTCATTATTCATTGTTAATTATTCATTATTTACCTACATCATAAATTGATTTTGATAGTTTAGTATTTCTAGCTAAACCTTTTATATTGAGGTCTTCAACAGCAATTACATCATACTCTTTAACTAATTTATGAGCAGTAATGCAAGTGGAAATCTTCTCTTTGCCTAGCAATATGTATTCAATGAATAATTAATAATGAATAATTAATAATGAAAGAAGGAATATAATAATTAATAATAATTAATAATTATTAATTATTAGAAGTTTATTGAGTTA
>NZ_JAAHHT010000003.1:69663-109047 GCF_010672085.1 Okeania sp. SIO3I5 | reverse complement strand
TCGCTCCTAATCCCACTCCTGCATTTTTCACTACTGTTCAAACTTCAATCTTGGACTGATGCAGATATTTTATTAGGGATGGTAGAAGCAGAAGCAGTATGAGGAGATCAAGCTTATGAAGCTCTTGCTTAGGGTGATTGGGCCTTGAGCTGAGAGAGGCATAGAGGTGGTGATTCCCTCGAAAAAAAACCGTGGGTGAACTCCGTAATTACGATGAGATACTCTACAAAGCAGGTCTATGAATAGAAAATTTCAAGGCAAGGCCTCAAACAATATTGAGGGTGGGCCTAGCAAGTGGGGCAGCTATATCGCCAGGAGATAGGATAAATGTTCAGTTAACTTCCTGGAAGGGATTCCTAGAGGCAGCTACAGTCATTTTGTTGCCATAGCGAGCGCCATTTTCATACATCATACAATACCCCTACTTGTCAACCTTTTTCATTGATGACACGCCCTAGATATGATAAACGTTCGGTTAATTTCCTGGGAGGAATTTACTTGGTAGCTTGTCATTTCATTAGCATAGCGATCGCCATCTCCATAAAGCATACAATACCTATTTGATCAATTTTTTAATTGATGACACGCCCTAGTATTTTATATTGATTTATAACCAGCAAAAATTATCTTAATTATTCCTTTTATCCCACGTTCCGCACGTCAATTTGTAGTATTAAAAGTAATATAAAAATTGAGGATTGGGTAAGTATTTATACTGTGTAAATCTGATTTATTGACCATTCTCATTAGTCAAATTCTCAGAAAAATATTAAGTATAAATACTTCGTGGAGCCACAAAGTTAACTAATATCATTCCCTAATGACTACTGTACGGGCGATGCGCGTAATTAGGAGCATTCCATAGTAAATCGCCCCCTACGACTACTGACTACTTGGGATTTATGCTAGATTTTGTAGTGCAGAATGTAGGTTTTATACTATCTCTCTCTCTGTGAAAATCTAAGTAGTTAGCTATGAATCAACCTCAACTATTTAACATAATATAGAATTATGAAAATATTTATAGTTTTTATATCCTACTAAATGTCAACCAAATATTTCACTTTCTTACAGTCAATATCAACTACCAAATTTACTTAATATATAAACCTATCCCACTAATAATATTTTTGCTGAAAAGCCCAAATATTGTTAAAAATAAAAACGAAAAATCTAGCTTTTAGGGAAAATTTTACTTAAGTAGATCAGCATTTTTAGAATAGTGGGATAGGTTGACCTTAGAAGGTATCTGTAAAATAAATCTAAATAAACTCCTCAAATAGCTATACTTGGTGGGTTAGGGCAGTCAGAGAAATCTCCTTAGTGATTTTGTGAGATTATTACTGCCTTACCCTCCCCACCCTGCATCAAGGTTTAATTTTTTTTTATTTATTTATAGATACCCTCTTACTTCAACGAAATCTATAGCAATCCTAAATCGCTTGTAGTATTCTATCGTAGGAGTTTTGTTTCCAAATCCTTTTTCGTTCTTGTTTGGAGACCAAACTCCTACAATTTTTTTCACAAATCATTTAGGATTAGTATAGAACAAAAAATTTAACTGGTTGTAAGTCTAGACTGTTTACTTTTTTATTTTTAACTTTTAACTTAGTAAGACCTCTGACTAATTTTCAAGATAAACTTTGCTATATGTGAATTAATTTAGTTCAGGAATTAATACAAGTTACTATGCAGCTTGCCAAAAGACTAGAAAAAATACCACCTTATCTCTTTACTGAAATTGACCGTAAACGGAATGAATTGCTTAAAAGAGGAGTTGATATTATCAATTTAGGGGTAGGAGATCCAGATCAACCTACACCAAATCATATTATTCAGGCAATGCATGAGGCAATTCAAGATTCAACAAATCATCATTATCCACCCTACAAAGGTCTAAAAGAATATAGACAAGCAGCAGCAGATTGGATGAAACGTAGGTTTGGGGTTGAAAATTTAAACCCAGAAACAGAAGTAATTTCCTCAATAGGTTCTAAAGAGTCAATTCACAATATTTTTCTAGCTTTTGTCAACCCTGGAGATTATACCATAATTCCTGACCCTGGCTATCCAGTTTATCGCACCTCGACAATTTTTGCTGAGGGTCAACCTTATCCAATACAACTGAGGCCGGAAAATGGATTTTTACCAAATTTAAAGACTATTCCTCAAGAAGTAGCTGAAAAAGCTAAATTATTGTGGATTAACTATCCTAATAATCCGACAGGTGCTACAGCTAGTTTAGAGTTTTTTCAAGAATTGGTAGACTTTTGTCAACATTATGACATATTGCTATGCCACGACAATGCTTATTCTGAAATGGCTTATGATGGCTATGAACCTCCTAGTATCTTACAAATTCCTGGTGCTAAAGATGTAGCAATTGAATTTCATAGTCTATCTAAATCTTACAATATGACAGGATGGCGCATTGGTTTTGTAGTAGGAAATAGTCTCGGAATAAAGGGATTAAGTCAAGTTAAATCTAATGTGGATTCTGGAGTATTTAAAGCAATTCAAAAAGCAGCGATCGCTGCTTTTTCTACTACGAAAGAAGACTTGCAAAGTTTAGTAGCGATTTACCAAAAACGAAGAGATATTCTCATCAAAGGTTTGCAATCTTTAGGTTTTCCGATTCAACCAACTTTAGCAAGTTTATATGTATGGGTTCCAGTTCCTCAAAATTATACATCTCAAGAATTTGTCACTCTTTTACTAGAAAAATGTGGTATTGTTGTAGCTCCTGGAAATGGATATGGTGCTTCTGGAGAAGGTTTTTTTCGTATTGCATTAACAGTGGAAAAAGAAAAAATTTACGAAGCATTAAAAAGAATGAAAGATGTAGGTATTACTTATTTTAAGGAGTAGGAAATAGGGAGTAGGGAATAGAAAAATAGTTGATATTCTTAATATAAGAACTCCTTGATAAATTTCCCCAAAAATCAGGTCTAAAGCCTCCCCTTTTTTGGTAATATTTTCTGAATTTTTATCAATTTGATGACTTTTTTAAAATTATTTATAGGAAGTCAAGAGTAGGGAGTAGGGAGTAGAAAAATAGTTGATCTTATTAATATAAAAACTCCTTGATAAGTTTCTCCCAAAAATCAGGTCTAAAGCCTCCCCTTTTTTGGTGATATTTTCTGAATTTTTATCAATTTGATGACTTTTTTAAAATGATTTATAGGGAGTAGGGAATAGAAAAATAGTTGATCTTATTAATACAATAACTCCTTGATAAATTTCCCCAAAAATCAGGTCTAAAGCCTCCCCTTTTTTGGTAATATTTTCTGAATTTTTATCAATTTGATGACTTTTTTAATTTAAAATGATTTATAGAGAGTAGGGAATAGAAAAATAGTTGATCTGATTAAGATAAGAACTCCTTGATAAGTTTTCCCAAAAAATCAGGTCTAAAGCCTCCCCTTTTTTGGTAATATTTTCTGAATTTTTATCAATTTGATGACTTTTTTAAAATTATTTATAGGGAGTAAAAAGTAGGGAGTAGGCAGTTGAAAAATACCTGATATTCTTAAGATAAGAACTCCTTGATAAATTTCCCCAAAAATCAGGTCTAAAGCCTCCCATTTTTTGGTGATATTTTCTGAATTTTTATCAATTTGATGACTTTTTTAAAATGATTTATAGAGAGTAGGGAGTCGAAAAATAGTTGCTCTTATTAATATAAGAACTCCTTGATAAGTTTTCCCCAAAAATCAGGTCTAAAGCCTCCCATTTTTTGGTGATATTTTCTGAATTTTTATCAATTTGATGACTTTTTTAAAATTATTTATAGGGAGTAAAAAGTAGGGAGTAGGCAGTTGAAAAATACCTGATATTCTTAAGATAAGAACTCCTTGATAAATTTCCCCAAAAATCAGGTCTAAAGCCTCCCATTTTTTGGTAATATTTTCTGAATTTTTATCAATTTGATGACTTTTTTAAAATTATTTATAGAGAGTAGGGAGTAGAAAAATAGTTGATCTGATTAATATAAAAACTCCTTGATAAATTTCCCCAAAAAATTAGGTCTGAAGCCTCCCCTTTTTTGGTAATATTTTCTGAATTTTTATCAATTTGATGAATTTTTGAAAATGATTTATTGTCTCTCTATTATTTTTAATAATCCCCTGTTTATTAAAATATTTTATTATCTACTTACAATTCCAAAACCAATGCCATAAATATTAAATATGTAGCATTATTTTTTGGAAAAAACGATCATTTTTTTATTCTCTAATCGCAAATAAATATAGCAGGTTTATAATTAAAATTAACGTTCATAAAAAAAACGATGATTGGTCCTAGCCCTGATAATAGCTCCTATTTATTGGATAATATCCCTGATAACTTTACCGTATCTGTAGGCTTACTAACTCCATTTCCAGAAGGTCTAAAAGCCTTAGCTGGAAATGATACAGTAATAGGCTCATTAGACCCCGAATTAATTAATGGAAATCAAGATAATGATAACATTTTCGGTGGAGGAGGTTCTGATACTTTACGAGGAGGTAGAGATAATGATTTGATTGAAGGTAACCAAGGTAACGATCAAATTTTTGGAGATTTAGGTAACGATATAATTTCTGGAAATCAAGGTAACGATACAATTTTTGGAGGGAAAGATAATGATAGTTTATTAGGAGGAGATGGTAACGATCTAATTTCTGGCGACTTAGGAACAGATACATTAATTGGAGGTGCCGGGAATGATACATTTGTTTTGCGAGATTCACAAAATAATAACCCAAATACAGCAGATATTATTGATGACTTTAATCCTAATTTAGACACAATTCAAATCCCAGACAACTTAACAGGTAACATCCAATTAAATACAGATACCCTAACAGGAGATACATTAATTCAAAACAACGGTTCAATATTAGCAATAGTTAGAGGAATATCTGATACAACCCTTCTTCAAAATAGCTTTATTACAAATACTAATGAACTTCCACAAATTGCTAGTTCCGTAACACCAACCTTTAATAATACTTTTGGATATGGTTTAGTTGATGCCTCGGCAGCAGTAGCTAGAGCAATTGGAGCTGGACCCTTTCCAGACGTTCCAGATGTAGGAGGAAATCAATGGGGACTAGATTTAGTCAAAGCACCCGAAGTTTGGAATCAGGGCTATCAAGGAGATGGTATTGTAGTAGCCGTCATTGATAGTGGAGTGGACTATACCCATCCCGAATTAACAGGCCAAATGTGGATTAATACCCGTGAAATTCCCAACAATAATATTGACGATGACGGTAATGGCTATGTAGATGATGTCCAGGGTTGGGATTTTGTCGATAATGATAATGACCCAATGGATGAAGAAGGCCATGGAACTCATATTTCAGGAACGATCGCTGCCAAGAGAGATGGAATAGGGACAACCGGAATTGCTCCAAATGCCAAAATTATGCCTATTAGAATATTAGACGAGGAGGGAGTAGGTCAGGCTAGGGATGGGATAGAGGCCATTCGTTATGCTGTTGATAATGGGGCAGATGTAATTAACCTTAGTTCTGGTAGCAGAAGTGTAGTTATTGGCGAACTTGGAGCTATTAGTTATGCAGCTGAGAATGGTGTTGTATTTGTTTCTGCTGGGGGTAATGGTGGTTTAAGTAGTCCTGATTATCCAGCAAGATTGGCCGTTCAACAGGGAATTGCAGTTGGGTCAGTGGAGCGAAATGGAGAATTTTCTTCTTTCTCCAACGAAGCTGGAAACCAACCGTTAGATTATGTTGTTGCCCCGGGGGGAGATGGTTTTCGTCAAGATGCAGGAGATATTTATGCTCCTGTACCTCCTTCAATAACAGGTAATTTATATGATTTCCTTGCTGGTACTTCTATGGCATCACCCCATGTTGCAGGTGTAGTAGCTTTAATTAAACAAGCTAATCCTAATTTATCTGTTGAGGCCATTGAAAATATAATTATTGAGACTGCTAACTCTACAGCAGTAATTGTCTAATTTAGACTACTAAACTGACACAGCTAAAACTGTGCATTAGGGAGTAGGGGAGTGGGGAAGTAGGGGAGTAGGGGAGTAGGGGAGTAGGGGAGAAAGATTGTTGTTGGGTTGAGAGACCGAAACCCAACCGACATCTATAGAACCCCTAAGCGTATTTATTTAATAAGTTACAAGTCCAATACCCATCTGGGTTTGATGATTCTGGCAGTCATTTTGCATAATTTTTCGGTCTCCTGAACCCTTATAGTTGTTAGGCTCCTTAAAACGGCTTTCCTGAAGGCTTTATATTTCAAGAAAAGATACGTTTAGGGGTTCTATATGCACAATTTTTAGATGAAACAGTCTACTACTCAGAAAATAGGCAATAGATGGGACTATCGTGATAGTAATATTTGATTTTTTAATTCAAAGATTTTTATAAAATCCCTAAAAATAGGCACAGAAACACTCAATTAAGAGCCAAAGAATCGTCATTGTCCAAAATTAGTCATCTTTTTCACCACTAAAGTTGCCCTCTATTTCGCTATAAGCTTTATGATCAGGACTGTGTGTGGTGTGAAGTGAAGGAGTAAGATGACTGCTGATAGCCAATTCATCTCTGGCAAAGTAATTAGAGGATTTACAGGACGAGCTTTTCAGCCTTTCCTCCCCAGAGATCGACAAAAAAGTCGATTTCTAGAGGGCCGAGAAGTAGGATTTTATAAACGATTATTTGATATCCTGTTTTCCCTATCCGTTCTCATATTGTTGGCCCCCATTTACCTGTTGATAGCTTTACTAATTGTACTTAGCTCACCAGGTTCGATTTTTTATGTTCAAGAAAGAGTAGGTAAAAATCGAAAGCTATTCCGTTGTTTGAAGTTTAGAACTATGGTGAAAAATGCAGATGAAATGTTAGGAGAAATAATGGAAACATATCCTCATCTGCGCCAAGAATTTCAGGATAGTTTTAAATTAAAACATGACCCCCGAATTACATGGATTGGTAGATTTCTGAGAGTGACAAGTTTAGATGAATTTCCTCAATTTTGGAATGTTTTGAAAGGTGATATGAGTGTAGTAGGGCCGAGACCATTAGTGGTTGAAGAACTACCCAAATACGGTCATCACATGGATAAAATTCTGACTATTAAACCGGGAATTACTGGTTTGTGGCAAGTTTCTGGTCGCAATGATATTCCTTATCCTAAGAGGGTTCAAATAGACCTTTACTATGTAAATTTCAGAAATTTTTGGATAGATTTATGGATCATGTTTAAGACAATTGGCATTATGATTTTTCCAAAAAACAATGGTGCTTACTAATCCTTAGTAATTAGGATTGAGAGATTTCAAATTAGCTGAAGCTATTGTGGGGTTAGAGGTTAGTAGTATTTTTTAAAATGCACCTCTAACCCAAATTTATAACTAGAAAAAAGGGAGTAGAGAGTAGGGGAAATAATTGATGAATAAGAATACAATAATTGATTTGATTTTTGGTGTTGGTGAATCAAGCTATGAAATCTAAAGAGCGTAAAATTTAAAAGCATTTTACAGCGCTTTTCAGTTGAGTAGACCACTAAATTCATTGTTAGGAGTCAGGAGTCAGGAGTCAGGAGTCAGGAGTTAGGAGTCAGGAGTTAGGGGTTAGGAGTCAGAAGTCAGAAGTCAGAAGTCAGGAGTCAGGAGTTAGGAGTCAGTATCATTGTGGTTTATTCATATGAAAACCGCTGTAAATTCTAAGTTAAACAATCCCCATTTCAGCAAAATCATAGCCAAAATCACTAATGCTTTATTCTTTATTATTGGAGATGTCTAATAGAGAATTCATTTATTTAGGACCTTTTTGTACAATTCTTTTTTCAAAGTCGTATTGTAAAGTTTTATTAATTTTATAGAAAAACATAGGAAAACAACTAAAAATATCTTAGACTGAGAAAGGATTGCAGAACAGCTCGTTAAATGTTTACAGGAGGGATAATGCAGTTAGTAGAACGCACTATTATTAAAAAAAATCATCCCAATTATAAATCACTTGATGCTCTAGCTTTTCCGTTCTAAAAATCTTTACAATATAGCTAACTACATAGTTAGACAAGAGTTTATTAATAACGGAAATTATCTAGACTATAACAAGGTTCATGCATTTGTTACAGTCGGGAGCAGATTATCAAGCAATACCGGCGAAAGTTTCTCAGCAGGTGTTGATTCTTTTACATCAAAATTGGCAAAGTTTTTTTCAAGCTATAAGAGCTTATAATCAATGTCCAAGTAAGTTTAAAAGCCGTCCTCAACTGCCAAAATATAAACATAAACAGAAAGGAAGGAATATTTTAGTCTATACATGCGCAAGCTATTAGTAAACCTCAATTAATAAAAAATCAGAAGATATTACTATCAAAAAGTGAGCTATTTTTTGATAGTAAAATAAATTACGATTCTCAGCAACAAGTGAGAATTAAACAATAAGCTTAATTACTATGTGATAGAAGTGGTTTACGAATCCGTTGAAGTTAAATTAGATTTGTCTAAATATCATGTAGCTTAATCGAGATTTGGGAGTAAATAATTTGGCGACTGTAACATCAAATAAAAAAGGTTTTCAACCCTTTATTATTAACGGCAGACCAGTCAAATCAATTAATCAATTCTATAATTATAAGAAAGGTAAACTACAGTCAGAATTAAAGAAGACTAAAAGTAGTAATCGAATCAAAAGATTATCGACAAAAAGAAATTTTAAGATTGACGATTATCTACATGTCTACTAGCAGGTATATTATTAATCATCTGATCAAAAATCAGATAGGAGTTTTAGTAATAGGAAATAATCCAAGGCAGGAAACAAGGCCTAAATCTTGGCCAAAAAAATAATCAAAATTTTGTTCAAATTCCTTTTTTTAAGTTAATTGAACAACTAAAATACAAAGGCTTGCTTAGTAGGAATAAAAGTAATAATTAAATGAAATATAACATCAAAAGCTAGTTTTTTAGACTGGGACGACTTACCAGTTTACAAAAAAAGTGTCAAACACAGAGAAGCGTGGTAAACGAGTGAAAAGAGGACTTTATCAAGCTTCAAATGGTGTCAAATACAATGCCGATGTCAATGAAAGTTTAAATATATTACGAAAAGTAGTCCCAAACGCTTTTAGCAATGGGATAGAGGAGCCAGTGCGTTGGGCGGGTTTCCCGACTTGAAGCAACTGGCGTGGTGTTGTAGTTCACCCGGTTAAGGTAACACTTAATTAAAACTAAGTCAAGGAATATTTTTCTATAGATTTAGTAACTATGTCAATGTTGTAAATATTAACTGCAATGAGTCAAAGGAAACGAGCGCTAATTACTGGTATTACTGGTCAAGATGGTTCATACTTAAGTGAACTTTTACTTGAGAAAGACTATGAGGTTCATGGTATTATCAGACGTAGTTCTAGCTTTAATACGGATAGGATAGACCATATATATCAAGATTCTCATAATCCAGATGTTAGATTATTTCTCCATTATGGAGATTTAACTGATGGGACGACTCTACGTCGAATTCTTGAAGAAGTTAAACCAGTAGAAATATACAACTTAGGTGCCCAGTCCCATGTGAGGGTTAGCTTTGATTCTCCAGAATATACAGTAGATGCAGTGGGAATGGGTGCTTTACGTTTACTTGAGGCAATTCGAGACTATCAACAACGTACTGGAATTGAAGTTCGTTTTTATCAAGCGGGTTCTTCGGAAATGTTTGGTAAAGTTCAAGAAGTACCTCAAAAAGAAACGACACCTTTTTACCCCCGTAGTCCTTATTCTTGTGCTAAAGTTTATGCCCACTGGCAAACAATAAATTATCGAGAATCATACGGTCTTTTTGCTTGTAATGGTATATTATTCAACCATGAAAGTCCCCGTCGAGGTGAGACTTTTGTAACTCGTAAAATTACTCGAGCTGTAGCTAGAATAAAAACGGGTAAACAGAAAAAACTCTATCTTGGTAATTTGGATGCTAAACGAGATTGGGGATATGCAAAGGATTATGTTCGAGCTATGTGGATGATGCTACAGCAGGAACAACCGGATGATTATGTAATTGCTACTAATGAAACTCATTCTATTAAAGAATTTCTAGAAATAGCATTTACTTATGTAGATCTAAATTGGCAAGATTATGTGGAGTTTGACCCCCGTTATCTACGTCCTGCGGAGGTTGATTTGTTAATAGGTGATTGTACAAAAGCACAAGAAAAGTTAGGTTGGAAACCATTAGTGACATTTACAGAGTTGGTACATTTGATGGTTGATTCTGATATTAATGCTTTGGAAAAAACTGCTATTATTGGCAACGGTTTTGATTAGAATTTTTGGGCTAAGTTATTAAGAGGGTTTAACTCAAGAGATCATCCTTGACTTTTTTGAGGTGATAATGCTTTTAGTGGTCTTTTGGCACTATCAAAATTCAAAAAACTTGATGATGAAAAAGTATCTAATACCAATTTCATAAAATATTGCTACAGTGGCTTTGTTCTTTAGAGTTAGGAGTCAGGAGTTAGGAGGTAAGAATTTATAATATTTATTTTTGCTTACAGTAAAACTATTCCATGATTGACTAAAAACAGTTTTATAACTATAAAAAATTGTTTTTTGTGCCCAAGGGATAATTTGATTTTCACCCTATACGTAGGGAGCAGATTTACTAACTTTTTTGTAATCATTTTACTGTAACTATCTTTTTTGAATTTGGTATGAGCAAGTTAAAAAGAGAATTATCGGGTGTATCTAAATAATATATTTGTCAAAGTAGAGAATAATTACAGAAAAAACATTTCTAACAGTAGGATAATTATGAAGTAGAAAGCTGGGATCAGTATAAGATGATATTTAGCTAAAGTCCTAGTAGGAATTGATTGTTTTTAGATCGTACTATAGCAATCATAAATAGCTCTTTACTAATGCAGGATGTAGAGGTTGAGTTAAACTAAAAATTAATAGTTAAAGTCTATGAGATTATGAGTGTAAAAATGCTGGATATACCTCCTAAATTATTTATTGGTGAAATTTGACAACTCAAATTTTCTTCTATACCACTAGGTATTTAGGGTGCGGACATTGGTAAATCCTGTTTGGGTTTTCGCGATTCGGTCAGATGAAACCCTGCACGACATGAATGGGTGCATCCTCTAGGGAAGGATTTGGACACCGAAAACTATCTTACTTAGATATTACTTTTCGGTTTTGAGCTTTTAATTTTTACTTTTGACTTATCCGTAGCGCCATATATCATCTCAGGAAAGCCAAAATTTCTACTACACCCTAAAACTGGAAAAAATCTTGAGTAGCTATTAAATCCCAGTAATAGGAAATAAGAAATTTTTCTATCTGTGACATCTACAATATTATCGTGTTTTTATTGGATTGATTTTAATCCACAATACCTTAAAGCTAAAGTCTGATTAATATTAATCTCGGAGGTTTTTGATGAGTAAATTAGAGTTAGAAAACAAAAGAATTTTAGTAACAGGTGGAGCTGGTTTTCTGGGACGCCAAGTTATAGCTCAACTTCATAAAGCAGGAGCTAATCCTGATAAGATTACTGTACTACGCTCGCGTGATTATGACCTTCGGACTCTGGAAGCTTGCCAGAAAGCTGTTCAAGAACAGGAGATTATAATTCACCTTGCTGCTTATGTGGGGGGTATTGGTTTAAATAAGGAAAAACCTGCTGAGTTATTTTACGATAATTTGATGATGGGAGCGCAATTAATTGATTGTGCCCATAAAGCAAATATAGAAAAATTTGTTTGTGTTGGTTCAATATGTGCTTATCCTAAATTTACTCCAGTTCCTTTTAAAGAAGAAGAACTTTGGAATGGTTACCCAGAAGAAACTAATGCTCCTTATGGTATTGCCAAAAAAGCTCTTTTAGTTCAATTGGATGCTTATCGTCAACAGTATGGTTTTAATGGGGTTTATCTATTACCTGTTAATTTGTATGGACCTGAAGATAATTTCAATCCTAAGAGTTCCCATGTAATTCCTGCTTTAATTCATAAAGTACATGAAGCTCAAGTAAGAGGGGATAAAAAATTGCCTGTTTGGGGTGACGGTAGTCCAAGTCGTGAATTTTTATATTCTACAGATGCGGCCAGAGGAATTGTCATGGCAACTCAATTTTACGATGAATCCGAGCCTATTAATTTAGGAACTAATCAAGAAGTAAAGATTCGTGATTTGGCAGAATTAATTTGTGAATTAATGGATTTTGAGGGAGAATTAGTTTGGGAAACTGATAAACCTAATGGTCAACCAAGGCGATGTTTAGATACAGAAAAAGCCAAGGAAAAATTTGGCTTTGTTGCTGAGGTAGATTTTAAGCAAGGGTTGAAGAATACAATTGACTGGTATCGGCAAAATGCTAATTAAGTAAAAGGTATAAGTTTAATTTTGAAGGAAAAATAAGGTCTCAAGCTTCCCCTTTTAAAGGGATAGAATGAAAAAAATCAAATTCAGTATTTCAATCCCGATGCTTCACCTGGAGGTACTGATAACTAATAACTGAAATGACATCCTCCCGATGTTGCGCTTGAAAGATAACGGGAGATTCGGCCTCCTTAAATGAGTAGTTTCTGTTTTATCGCACCTACTTTTGAGGCCGAATATTTTTCCTATCTTTATGGTTGCTTCACAGTCGGTTGTTAAGACACCATCAGTTAAACACATTGGGTATGCATGAGAATTTTTAAACCCAGTTATACCGACTGTTGCTATTTGTATTCAGGGAGTATTTTGGACTCAATTAATTCTTCTCTATTTAAAACATTAATTGTCTAGACTTATCCTCCGGCACTTCGTTAATTTATTTCTTGGCTTTTTCTGCACAAATAGCTAATGTAGCAAAAAATTTTCTAGCAACTTGAATTAGAAGTTTTGGAGTTGTTAAGTGCGGTTATTTTTAAGTAGGGCTTGCTAATTAATTATCAAAACATTGACAGATAAAGGCTTCAGCTTTTTTCGCTCTAAAAAAGTGCAAGCTTTTTAGACCTAAAAGCTCATGCATTTTAGGATTTTGGGCAGATAAAGGGGGGAATTTTAAGGGACAATGCTGACTCCTACCTCCTCTATAATTCCCATTTATTCTGACTCGTGACTCGTGACTCCTGACTCCTCCCCTCACTCATAAGACTTTTTCAGTAAACCCTAAGTATAATAAACGTTGTACATAAATATAGTCTTATGTAGTCGAATAATGTCAAATATCTTCGTTTATTTGTACTTTCATAGCTACTAAATATTTGACGAAATTTAATAACTCTCGACCTTATGTTTCATAGTATAATGAAATTTGCTGATTCTGCCAAACTAAATAATAATAAAAATTAATAAATTCTCAGAGCCTTTAGTAATTTTAACTCCTTGATTTATGAGATTAGTTGAGAGACATATCCCATACCAAAAATCATCGGTTTTATCCTGCAAATTGATCAAAAAATCAGGTCTCAAGCCTCCCCTTTCAAGGGGATGAAAAAAAACAGGTTCAATATTTCAATCCCAATACTTTCCTACGGAATGCTGCGCAAACAGGCAGAGGTACTGATAACTGATAACTGATAACTGATAACTGAAATGACCGACTATGTTTCTTGTCGAAAAATATCTTAAACTCATGCTAATTATTTAGTTCGGACTTCTTTTATATTTGAAAAGATTTATCTTTCCTATTATGATCTGCAAGGAACACTCTCTACTCAATCAGACTATAAAACAATGACAGCTAAAGTCTCTCAATAAATCTTGATGATTTTAGATAAAAACTGGAAGAGTTTTTTGGCAGCGAACGAAGTTTATAAACAGAACAAATCAAAGTTGTGCGTAGCAACACGACTGCTTTTTCTCAATAACATAAATGGAGAAGCTTTGTACCTTGATTTTTCGGTAAGGCATAGCTAAAAGGGAGAGGCTTCAGACACAATTTTCCGGTGATTAAAGTTATATTTAAACTAATTCAAATATATACCCTGAATGGCAATAGTAAATGTATTTAGTTACGGGCAAAAAAAGAAACTTTTTTCTTTAATCCTCAATCATCTCACTTTTAGGGAGAGGTAATTATTAATTGTTAATTATTAATTGTTAATTGTTAAAATATCCTATTAACCTCTTCTTCTGAGTTAAGTATTCCCTCCCTGAACTAAGAAATTCCTAAAAGTACAACTACTTATATACTAATTCTCAAATCATTTATAAAATAGTATAAACTATACTAAGAAAACATCTTTTAACACAAATCCTAAGAGCTATATTAAAACCCCGCCCTCAAGGGTGAGGTTGGATCTTAAGTAGCTATAGTTAGATGAAAAAATTTAGGATAAAATACCCATATCTAAGGTTAGAGAAATGGTCGATCAGAATCTCCTGGAAAAAATTAGTAAACTCCTAGCTCTTGCCAATTCACCTAATGAACATGAAGCTGCATTAGCAGCAGAAAAAGCAGCAGAATTATTGGCTCAACATAATTTATCTGTAGCAGACTTAGGACAAGACAAAGATGAGGATATTACTAAGGGTATTGTTGATAAAACAGGTCGTTATGTAACCTGGAAAATGTGGATTTTAGCAGGAATTGCTAATGCTAATGGATGTCAAGCAATGCGTTCTACTTACAATGGTGAAATGAGAGTAGTAGGAACAGAAGCTAATATTACAGTTTCTAAGTCTCTTTATGAATATTTAACTGCTGTAATTGATAAATTAGCTAAACAACATAGAGGTAAGGGAAGAGTTTTTATTAATGCATTTCGGGTGGGATGTGCAACTAGATTAAGACAGAGATTAGAGCAGCGACGAAAATATATGGAGGAAAAGGGTATAGCTGGTAATGGTGATTATGATTCAACATCTGCATCTGCTATAGTTGTGCGTTCGATGTTTGAAAAACATACTTTAGCTATTCAAGCATATTTAAAGCAAGAAGGTGTAAAATATAAAACTCAGAAATCAACTACAGTTGGTAGTGATTTAGGTTTTTCCTTTGGATATATTTCTGGAGAAAAAGTTAGTTTAAATTATTGGAATCAAAATTTACACAAAGATAAATTCATCAAACATTTAACTGTTAAGTAAAGGTGTAATAATTAGCACATCAGTTATTAGTCATTAGCTTTTTTTTTACATATTACTCTCTGACTCTAAGGGGTGGTTGCTCTCAAAAAATTTGTGTTAGATAAAATCTTAAAAAAAAAGATTAAAGAAGCTTGATATTAAATGGTATAAGTGTTAAAGTTTATTAATGAAGATTTTCACTTAGATGGAGAAAATGGCTAAAACAACAACAGAAAAATTAAATAATTCAGAACTATTAGATACTCCACTGACAGGTAAAGCATTGTTGAAAAAAGTTAAAGACCTTTCACATAAGTCAAAGAAAGATACTGCTATTGCTTGTGGATATTATACAACTACAAAAGATCGGCAGAAGCGAGTAAATCTTGGCAAGTTCTACGATGCAGTTCTACAGGCTAAAGGGGTAAAATTATATGAAAGGGATGCTAAAGATGGAAGAGGACGTGCTCCGACTTACCGTGCTTGCGTTCATAAAAATGGACAGTTAGTAATAGGAGCTAATTATACAGATGAAATGGGACTAAAACCAGGAGATGAATTTGTCATTCAATTAGGACATAAACATATTCATCTGAGACAGATTAATAGTGAAGTTGAAGTAGAAGATCAAAATAATGAGGAAGAATAGATAAGTGAGGTAGTGGATAGCTATTATCTCCAAATTTAGCAGTATAACTAATCTATAATATGTCAAAATGCTGCAAAAAACTAGAGTGATTTACAGTATTTGAAATCTAGTTTTTGGCAGCAAATAGATTTTGAGAAATACAGTGCGTTCGGTTGTATATAGAAGTACAGTAGCAGTAGGTTGAAGACGAATTTTTGAAGTCTCAAATTAATTCTTCATTTTCGTTGGGGCAATCTACTAGAATTACTTGACTAGATGTAAATCGAATAGATTTTAAGTTAATAAATTTCGGAGGAGAAGAAAAAAAGATATTCGATTAACTCACCTTAAGCAATAAAGTTATGGTGGGAAAATTTTTCTATATTTGAGATGTGAAATTAGGATTATACAGAAAAGGAAAGCTTAACTGAGAATAGTGAAAACCAGAACATAGATAGAAGCATTTTTTGTCTGATGAGAAATCAGTATAGAATTTCAGGTATAGCGCTACGCGAAGCGGGAATAGGGAACACTTAACTGGGAAGAGCAGACTTTTAAAGGCTTTTTCTTATAGGGAAATGCTCCGCAAACAGGATTTAGAAATGTCTTAACCTTAACGCGTAGTGCTATATATAATCGTAATTAAATCATAAATTAATACATAGCAATTCCCAAGAAGTGTGAGATATGCGCATTCCTTAGTTATAGGAAACACTTAAGTGGGAAAAGTTATGGAGAGAATAGTCAATAGAATACAAATTAAAAATAGGTGTACCTCACATTTGTTGAGAAAAGCTATATAAAAACAAGCAATAATTACGACAAAAATTAATAATAGAAAAAATCATGTCTTTAACAGAACAAATTCTCTCCCAAGTTCCAGGAAATCCTTTAGAAAGTCTGCGACGAGTCGATGAGATTTGGCAAAAACTTCGAGCAGAAAATACACCTATTCCTACCACTGTTAAGACAGAAACTCTATTATTAGAAACGTCAGACTGGGATGTAATAATTTGTGGAGGTACTCTCGGTATCCTTATTGGTACGAGCTTAGTTAAGAAAGGTTGGCGGGTGGCACTATTAGAACGAGGTATTCTCAAAGGTAGAAGACAAGAGTGGAATATCTCCCGCAAAGAACTAGAAACATTTCTAGAATTAAACCTCCTCTCTTCAGAAGAACTACAAAGAGCGATCGCTACGGAATATAACCCAGCTCGGATTAGTTTTCCCAATAGTCCTGACATTTGGGTAAAAGATGTCCTTAATATTGGAGTAGATCCAGTTTATCTATTAGAAACCCTGAAACAAAGCTTTTTAGAAGCAGGAGGTAAATTATTTGAAAATACAGCTTATGAAGCAGCAGTGATTCATCCAGATGGGGTAAATATTCAAACAAGCAATGGGCGATCGCTCAAAACTCGACTACTTGTAGATGCGATGGGGCATTTTTCTCCTATTGTTCAACAAGCAAGGAAAGGCAAAAAACCTGATGCTGTCTGTTTAGTAGTTGGTACTTGTGCTACTGGATATCCAAAAAATGATACGGGAGATATTTTTGCCTCGTTTACTCCGATACAAAATCAATGCCAATATTTTTGGGAAGCATTTCCCGCGAGAGATGGGAGAACTACTTATTTATTTACTTATTTAGATGCTCATCCAGACAGATTTTCTCTGGAATTTTTCTTTGAGGAGTACCTACGTTTATTACCTCAATATCAACAAGTCGAACTTAGTCAACTTAAGTTTCAACGTGCTTTATTTGGTTTTTTTCCTTGTTATCGTCAAAGTCCTCTGAAAACTCCTTGGAATCGTATTTTGCCAGTGGGGGATAGTAGTGGAAGTCAGTCTCCTCTGAGTTTTGGCGGTTTTGGTGCAATGGTACGTCACTTGAAACGTCTGACTGTGGGTATTGATGAAGCTTTACAAACTGAAAATTTGTCGGCAAATGCTCTGGTACTTTTGCAACCTTATCAACCTAATGTATCAGTTACTTGGTTGTTTCAACGTTCTATGAGTATAGGGGTAAACCAAAAAGTTGAACCACATCAAATTAATCAATTATTGGCAGGTGTGTTTCAGGTAATGGAACAACTAGGTGAACCTGTACTTAAACCTTTTTTGCAAGATGTAGTACAGTTTCCTGCTTTGGCACAAACTTTATTTGTTACTTCTTTAAAGCAACCAGGTTTGGTAATAAAAATTATTCCTCAAGTTGGTGTGGAAAATTTGTTAGATTGGATGAGACATTATTTGAATTTGGGAATTTATAGTTTGTTAGATCCAGTTGGGGGAATAATAGAAAATTTGACAGCAAAAATCTCAGAAAAGCAAAGGTATTATTATCACCGCTGGATTGAACAATGGAAATATGGTTCAGGAGGAGATTATCTTGAATAATTTTAATTTTCCCACCTTCAAGCAACCAGGTAAGGTGAGAAAAATTATTCCTCAAATTCCTAGAGAAAATTTATTAGATTGGATGAGACATTATTTCAACTTAGGAATTTATAGTTTGTTATATCCAATTGGGGGAATAATAGAAAATTTGATAGCAAAAATCTCAGAAAAGCAAAGGTATTATTATCACCGCTGGATTGAAGAATGGAAATATGGTTCAGGAGGAGATTAGATCGACTAATTTCAATTTTCCCACCTTCAAGCAACCAGGTTTAGTAATAAAAATTATTCCTCAAGTTTCTAGATAAAATTTGTTAGATTGGATGAGACATTATTTCAACTTAGGAATTTATACATTGCTATATCCAGTTGAGGGAATAATAGAAAATTTGATAGCAAAAATCTCAGAAAAGCAAAGGTATTATTATCACCGCTGGATTGAAGAATGGAAATATGGTTCAGGAGGAGATTAGATCGACTAATTTCAATTTTCCCACCTTCAAGCAACCAGGTTTAGTAATAAAAATTATTCCTCAAGTTCCTAGATAAAATTTATTAGATTGGATGAGACATTATTTCAAATAAATAATTTATAGTTTGTTATATCCAATTGGGGGAATAATAGAAAGTTTAATGGCAAAAATGTCAGAGGAGCAAAGGTATTATTATCACCGTTGGATTGAGCAATGGAAATATGGTTCAGGAGGAGATTATGTTGAATGACTTCAATTTGCCAACCTTAAAGCAACCAGGTTTAGTAATTAAAATTATTCCTCAAGTTGGTGTAGAGAATTTATTAGATTGGATGAGACATTATTTCAAATAAGGAACAATATTTATATTTATTGGAAAAGCGAGGTATTATTTCCGTCAAAGGTAAGGGTGAAATGTCTACTTATTTACTAAAAAGTAGAAAGATTAATAATGAGAGTTTGAGTCAAGAAAACGATATAGCTGCACGCCTTGTCAAATCAGCTTTTTAGTCTTTTCTGTCACACTTCCAGGATAACTATATACGCATGGGGTTGGAAAATTTTACTATCCATCTACATCTGGTGGGGTGCTTCAGAAAATGTATCGACTCTGATTCTATAGGCAATAGTCGGAAAATTTTACTATCCATCTACATCTGGCGGGGTGCTTCAGGAAATGTATCAACTCTGATTCTATAGGCAATAGTCGGAAAATTTTACTATCCATCTACATCTGGTTGGGTGCTTCAGAAAATGTATTGACTCTGGTTCTATAGGCAATAGTCGGAAAATTTTACTATCCATCTACATCTGGCGGGGTGCTTCAGGAAATGTATCGACTCTGATTCTATAGGCAATAGTCGGAAAATTTCACATCTGGCGCGAGTGCTTCAGAAAATGTATCGACTCTGGTTCTATAGGCAATAGTCGGAAAATTTTACTATCCATCTACATCTGGCGGGGTGCTTCAGGAAATGTATCGACTCTGATTCTATAGGCAATAGTCGGAAAATTTCACTATCCATCTACATCTGGCGGGGTGCTTCAGGAAATGTATCGACTCTGGTTCTATAGGCAATAGTCGGAAAATTTCACATCTGGCGCGAGTGCTTCAGGAAATGTATCGACTCTGGTTCTATAGGCAATAGTCGGAAAATTTTACTATCCATCTACATCTGGCTGGGTGCTTCAGGAAATGTATCGACTCTGGTTCTATAGGCAATAGTCGGAAAATTTTACTATCCATCTACATCTGGCGGGGGTGCTTCAGGAAATGTATCGACTCTGATTCTATAGGCAATAGTCGGAAAATTTCACATCTGGCGCGAGTGCTTCAGAAAATGTATCAACTCTAGCTCTATAGGCAATAGTCGGAAATAGATTTGAAGCCATTTTTGGCGTAAACAATCTCAAAGTACCGCTATCCTTTATCAACTTTTATAGCACTACGCAAAACCCTTTGACACTTTACTATTCCCTATTCCCTAGCGCTATATAGCACTACGCAAATAGTTTAGGACATTTCTAAATCCTGAAACCCTTTGAGTGTTTGCTGTTCCCTATTCCCTATTCCCTATTCCCTATTCCCTAGCGCTATAAAAAGGACGAGAAAAAAACAGCTATACAGAAATATTTTCATTTTGTGAAGCACTCTCTAAATGCTTGCTTTTCCCCGATCAAATCTTTCCATCTTTAACCTCACTCAAAAATCGCCAAGATTTGCATTTTCTGAAGCTCTTGAAAAAAAATCGCCTGCGAAAGGATTTTCGGTTGTATCTCCACAATTTTTGTGATATTCTAAAAGTTAACTGGGGTTGCTCGCCCATGTACATGACTTTTTGTTCAACTAAATTTCCTTGGCAGGAGCCAATCAAAGATTCAGTGATTTTTCCAAAGAGCAATAGCGAAAAAAACATTTTGTGAAGCACTCCCTAAATGCTTGCTTTTCCCCGATCAAATCTTTCCATCTTTAACCTCACTCAAAAATCGCCAAGATTTGCATTTTCTGAAGCTCTTGAAAAAAAATCGCCTGCGAAAGGATTTTCGGTTGTATCCTCACAATTTTTGTGATATTCTAAAAGTTAACTGGCGTTGCTCGCCCATGTACATGACTTTTTATTCAACTAAATTTTCTTAGCAGGAAGCCATGAAAGATTCAGTGATTTTTCCAAAGAGTAATAGCCACATATTTTCATTTTGTGAAGCACCAATAAATACTGGCTTTACCTCACTCAAAAATTGCCAAGATTTGCATTTTCTGAAGCTCCTAAAAAATCGCCCGCCAAAGGATTTTTGGTTGTATCCTCACAATTTTTGTGATATTCTAAAAGTTAACTGGGGTTGCTCGCCCTTGTACATGACTTTTTATTCAACCAAAGATAGTATGGATTCGAGCGCGATAGAACTTCGTTCCGCTTTGCTACACATATAAACGCGATCGCTTAAGAAACATCAGTTAAAAGCAAAATACCTGTACTAGAAATAAATTACTTATTAATTAAAAGCTCGACTACCTTATTTAACTCCACAGAATGAGAAGCCTTAAAAAGAACCCGATCGCCCGGTTGTAAAAACTCTTGTAAATGTCTAGCTAAATTCTGGTGAGCATCATTAGCACTAATATTTTTTACCTCTATAAATTGCAAACCAGCAGCACCTTCAGCCATTGCTTTTCCTTCCTCAAAATCAGCCAAAATAAATAAACCATCAATATTCAAATTTCTAACAACATGACCAACTTGTTGATGGAATAAAAGTGATTTATATCCCAATTCCTTCATAGTTCCCAACACAGCAATATGACGTTTTCCAGAAGTTTCAACTAACAAATTCAGAGCAGCTATCATCGACTCTAATCCAGCATTATAACTTTCATCTAAAATCACAATATCATTTGCTAAATCATATCTTTTTGCCCTACTTCCTGGTAACTGAACCGATAAATTATTAGTCAAAGGTTCAAATAAAGTTTTTGTCGAAATATTCTTTCCATAAAGCACCTTCAAAACGGCCAAAGCTGCCAAATAATTAGAAGCATTATGACTACCAGGTAAAGGCAAAGGTAAATCAACACCCTCAACATTTATAGTTTGAGAATCAATTAAATTTCCTTGTAAATCTCCACCTTCCAAACCATAAGTAAAAGTTTCTCCAGACCAAACCTTAACAGCAGTTTCTATCAACCGTCGATTATCATAATTCAGAATAGCAATACCACTATCAGACATTTCTCTTAGTAACTCACACTTAGCCTCAGCGATCGCTTCAACAGAACCCAAACGACCAATATGAGCAGTACCAACATTAGTAATTAAACCAATTGTCGGATTAGCAATACCCGTTAATTCTGCTATTTCTCCAGGTCCTCGCATTGCCATTTCTATCACAGCATAATTATCATCAGAAGAAAGTCGTAGAAGAGTTTTAGGTACACCTATTTCATTATTATAATTAGCTTCAGTTTTCAAAACTTGACCCTGAGTCCCCAAAACTTCAGCGATTAATTCCTTAGTAGTTGTTTTACCTACTGAACCTGTAACTCCAATCACAGGAATATCAAATCTATCTCGCCACCAACGAGCAATTTTTTGGTAAGCTTTTAAAGTATTTTCTACCTGTAATATAGGTACGTTATTTGACTGTTGTTTAACATCATTATTTAAGGTATATTCTTGTTCAACAATGACACAAGAAGCACCTTTTTCAATTGCCTCCTTAATAAAATTATGGCCATCAAACTTTTCACCTCGTAATGCCACAAATCCTGCACCAGATTGTAAGTTACGAGTATCAGTATTTATGCCTGTAATTAATGTTTTTTCTGGAATATGAAAATTTGTAAATGTTGTAGCAGTTAATATTTCAGTCAATTGGAATAAATTAATACGACAAACCATAGCTATTGGCAATCCTCTTGAAAGATGTATAATAATTATATAAGAGTATTTGCTGTTGTTGAACTCAACTTATTTTCTGGGTGCTAACTGAGTAACTAAGGCAAAATAAAAAGTTTAAAGAATTATCAAAAGTCTAGATGATTTTTTTTTAAAGTTTGCAAGTATTGTCATAATTTCAAAGTGAGATGAGGCGAAAATATCATGTCGTATTACTCTAATTTAAGGTAAAATTATGATCAAACCTAGTAATCTTTGAATTATCAAAAATGGTGTAGATCATTACCGTAAATAGGTTGTGAAAAATGTATAGCAGTCGCCATTACTACTCTTGAGATTCTAGCTCCTCTCAAACTTAGTCTGTGTTGCCAATTTAACTCTTGACTTATGACTTAAACTATAGGTTGTTGAGCAAAAAAAATCAGGTAAATAGCCTGCCATTTCAAGGGGATAAAAAGCGGTCGTTAGCGTTTGCGAAGCATTCCGTAAGGAAAGCTTCCCGTAGGGTGGGATGGATGGGTTACCTAACCATATCCAATCGACCAAGAGAAAATAAACTTCAGTATTTCAAACCTCTGGCCTTAGCGAGTGTTACTGATAACTGAGAACTGAGAACTGAAATGACCCATGTCTCAACCTTTAGATTTTCCCAGACTTTTATCGAAGGTTACTGTTCATGTCCCATTGAGGATACCTGTAGTAATTTAAGTTTTCTCTAACTCATCTCAGAGTAAGAGCAAGTCCTATATACTACACCCCTAGCTGCTTAACAATTAATATCTACAAATAATATCTACAAACATAGTTAATCATATATTAATAGCAATTAAAAAATGTAGTATTTTTTGATGCTGATAGTAACCAAGTGGTAAAAAATCCTATTTGGTTCAAAAGTTGATAATTATTGATAACTCAGTTAAATTAATATATATCTACTATATTCTGGTAAATCTTTACCAAAACTTCATAAAAACCCCGTAAATTATGAAGATAATGAGAGTAATAGAAATTAGTAAACCGTATAATTAAAGTGTTAGGTGCTACCAGATATGATTTTTTTTGAGAAAGTATCTAGGTAGAAACTATATGTAGCAAAGTCAACAGCTATCTTGTAGAAAATCTTATAGACAGCTTCAGCATTCACCAGAGATTAGCAATTGTTTGCATAGCTAAAGGTACTGGAACAAAAAAAAACTAAATTAGGGAATACATAACATGAAAAACTTGATGGATAAAGATCGACCAGACAAATCTCAGTATGAACAGTATATCTATAACCATTTTCTCAAATTGATAGACCTAGAGTCATCAGAAGAGATAATTGAAAGGTTTAGAATTTTATTTATTAAAGGTTCTGGATATCCTGAAAAAGAAGTAGCTAAAGCACTAGAAAAAATTATCGCCTTATTACAAGTTGATGAAGAATTTAATTTTATCCTAAATCGTTGCTGTCATATAATTATTAATAGAAAGCGACCCTATAACTATAAAAAAGATGTGTTGCTAGACTTAATTAAACTTTTTGATAGTATCGAAAATCCAACACCACAACGTTACTACGGTTCTCGTAGCAACAAGAAATTACTTGACCTGATTAAGACATTCACAACAAGTGAGCAGTATTTAACTTTAAAACGTTTTGCAGAAATAATTAACCAAGGAACGAGAAGTTATAGAAACACTCATAGTGCTTTAGTTCAACCTTTGAGAACTCTAATTCCACGTTATCCTTACTTATACCAACATTGTTTAATTACCTCAGACAATAGTTATGAACATCAACAAGCTATTAAAAAGATGCAACGACAAAAACAGAGAAAATTTGAAATAGACTTATCTCACTATGTGACTCATCAAATTAGACAGAGACTAATAACTACTTCAAAGTTTCAAGATTCAACCTTTACAGAGTCAAGCTGTGAAAATACAAACAAAATTCAAAATCCTACTCTTTTAAGTGATCGGGAATTATTATCATCTATTAAACAATTTGTAGGTAAAGTTGAAAATGGTTATAACTACCAAGATTATGCAAAAAGTTTCCTAAATCATGCTAGACAACCTCAATCTTATGGTCACTTTAAAGAAAGTTTCTATGAATATTTAAGCACATCCTTTGATGTAGATTCCAGAACTGTCAAGTATCAGTTCAAAGACAAACTATATAAGCAACTAAAAAATACGATGCCTCACAATGATGATCAAAAATTTAATGACTTTTTACTGATGAGAACCTGTAATCAAATGTTAGGATTTTTAGTTGTAGAAAGCATTCAAAAACCACAGCATTTTTTATTTCTCAACTTGATGTCTAATATGGGTCCCATAGCAACTACTAGCCTCCTACTAAAAATAGTTTTAGTTTGTTATCGAGTCAAACCATACTTAGAAAAGCGATTTGCCATACTATTTAATCATTATGAAACATACACAAGAGAATCAGTTATGTGGTTAGTAAAAGGATTAGAAAATGTACAAGTTGCATTAACTACCAATTTTGGCAAGGTCGATCTATCTTTAATTCGTTAGAAGATTTAAGACCTTTCTCAACAAGGTAATAGTAACTTGACTAACAGAAGAATTTTGAAAAGTCAAAAAAAGTCTGGAGTAAAATTTTACAACTTAACAGGGTGCTAATTATATTGGTTGGTATATTTCTATAATTTTGATGGTATAAACTGCAAAAATTATTTTTTTTTTGCTACTACTCCTATTTTTGAATACTCCCTAGGACTCAAAAATGGAAAGGGATAAATATTGATTGGTTTATTTCGTGAGTAAATAAACATTACTTTGGCAAATACTTAAAGGTGGATAATCAGTCAAAATTTAGTATCCCTTGAGTAGTTACTTTTTTTACACTCAAGTATCAGATTAAATAATACTATGCAAGAAAAAAAATCTGGTGTGAATAATTGGCTGAACTAAAATGTTTGAAGTCAGTCGATACTTTGAAACCCCTCAAGAAAAACCTAAGGGAAAGGCAATAGAAGCACTGGAAAAAAAATCTTTTTATTAAAAAGTTAATTTATAGCTACAAAATCAGAAAATGTAGATAAGATAGTAATGAGGGTTGAGAAATTTTAGTCTAGAGGTTGTGTTAGCATGGCAAAACCTATCAAAACTCTAGTTACATAATTAATTGCAGATTATTAAAGTAGTTTAAAAATATATAATTTTTGCCAGATATACCAATTTCCATACTGATGAGGTAAAAAGTTTGTTTGTTTTAGGTAAAAGGAAAAAAATAAAAACTAAAAGTGTACTTGATACTTACTGAGAAAAGCTATAAGTTAATTATGAATTAATTATATAGCAGGGAATAGAGAACAGGGAACAGTTGGAAAAACATTTTATATAAAAATTGTGTAATTTTTGTTAGTCATTGAAATTAAAAAAAAGACTATGATTTTGTAAATAGACAAAAATTAATAACCAATTAAAATACCAAAACCTCTGATTATCTTTTCCTAGTTAAGCTTTCCCTGTTCTGAGGAACAGTAGTTTTTTAAAATTTCGCGCTAAGATGAGACAAAGAAGATTTTTAATTACAAGAACAAGAATATTTTATTGATAAATGATTATCAGAATATAGCGTAAATGTCTAAATAAAATTTGGGTGTTTTTCTAGATATTTTTTCATCCTTATATGAATTTGATAAAATGTCACCATTCAGCCATCAGCTATTAGCTATCAGCTAAAGAAGTAAAAGCAACCTTTGAAATTCAGGGAGAATTAAAAGTTAAAACTTTAGTACGCTCCTTTAACCTGACAAGGAATTATTCATTAGACCTCTCTAGAAAAGAGGGAACACTTAACTGGAACGAGAAGTAATTGATAATTTATTGATAAAAATTGATTTTATTTTTAATTTTCACGCCTATGTCTATATATTTGCGCTCTAGCTGACTGCTTTGAGCTGAATGCTTACGATAAAATTATTTGACAAATACTCTCTTTGTAATTAAGCTACCTGATTCAGATGTCTCTTTAACTAAAAAATTAGCTTTAGGTTTGCCTTTAAGAAATGCTTAATAAGTGCCAATAGACCTATGGCAAAAGTAAAAATTCAATCAATACTAGCTGTGAAATCAACAATTTCATTCTCTATTGCCTATTGCCTATTGCCTGACTTCTGCAAGAAGTCTAATAGACAAATAAAATATGAACCGAGACTTATGAATTATGACTCTTCACAACTTACAGTAAATTTTTTTTCCAAAAAGAAAGTGAAATGATTCAATCAATGTAAGCATTTATATTAAGTCTCATTAATTAGCCATAAAAAAAAATGTTTTGCTCTTTCAAATTGCTCCCTATTCCCTATTTCCAAAATAAGCATTTATCTCAAGTCTCATTAATTAGCCATAAAAAAAAATGTTTTGCTCTTTCAAATTGCTCCCTATTCCCTATTTCCAAAATAAGCATTTAGCTCAAGTCTCATTAATTAGCCATAAAAAAAAATGTTCTGCTCTTTCAAATTGCTCCCTATTCCCTATTTCCAAAATAAGCATTTAGCTCAAGTCTCATTAATTAGCCATAAAAAAAAATGTTTTGCTCTTTCAAATTGCTACCTATTCCCTATTTCCAAAATAAGCATTTAGCTCAAGTCTCATTAATTAGACATAAAAAAAAATGTTCTGCTCTTTCAAATTGCTCCCTATTCCCTATTTCCAAAATAAGCATTTAGCTCAAGTCTCATTAATTAGACATAAAAAAAAATGTTCTGCTCTTTCAAATTGCTCCCTATTCCCTATTTCCAAAATAAGCATTTAGCTCAAGTCTCATTAATTAGACATAAAAAAAATGTTTTGCTATTTTAAACTCCTCCCTATTTCCAAAATAAGCATTTAGCTCAAGTCTCATTAATTAGACATAAAAAAAATGTTTTGCTATTTTAAACTCCTCCCTATTCCCTATTTCCAAAATAAGCATTTAGCTCAAGTCTCATTAATTAGACATAAAAAAAAATGTTTTGCTCTTTCAAATTGCTCCCTATTCCCTAATTTCCAAAAATATAAATTTTGGGTATTCAAAGAGACATTATGTAAGTAGTCAGATAAATGAGATTATCATAAAATAAACTCTGATTAGAGAATTTAGAGACTGAATTCCCATTTTTAACTCTTGTAATATATTTGAAAAATATACTGAATATACTGGCTAATTATAGGAATAAAACTCTCAAAAAACTAAAACTAATATCTATAAAAAGTTATTTATTTTTTAAGTTAAAAATATCTGAAAATGAATCTAGATCAAGAACTAGACAAAACAATATCAAGCTTTGCAGATATTCAAGCAGAACTTAACATCTGTAACGCTAAAGATGCTTTAAAAGATATCGTAACTAATCTGGATTTAACTCCAGAAGAAAGAGTAGGATTAGACTCAGAAATTTCTGGGTTAGAATCAATGTTAGAAAAATTAGAAAAAGCTTCTGTTTATATTGCTGTATTTGGCATGGTAGGTAGAGGTAAATCTTCTCTTCTCAATGCTTTACTAGGAGAAAAAATCTTTGAAACAGGTCCTATTCATGGTGTCACTAAAACGACAAAAATTAGACAATGGGAATTAGGGAGAGATAATTTAACGGAAATAGAATCATCATCTACAAATTCTCTAACTTCCTACAGAATATCTCAAGTGGAACTGATTGATACCCCTGGTATAGATGAAGTAGACGGACAAACTAGGGAATTAATGGCCCGACAGGTGGCAAAACAGGCAGATTTACTTCTATTTGCTGTAGCAGGAGATATTACTCAAGTAGAATATGAAGCTCTTTCTTACTTACGAGATGCTGGTAAACCAATTTTGCTGGTGTTTAACAAAATAGACCAATACCCAGAAGCAGATAGATTAGCTATATACAATAAAATTCGCGACGAACGAGTCCGTGAATTACTCTCACCAAATGAAATAGTTATGGCAGCAGCATCTCCACTTGTAGCTAAGGCGGTGCAACGTTCCGATGGTAGTCTTAAAGTAGAGATGCTACGAGGAGAACCTCAAGTAGAAGATTTAAAGCTGAAAATATTGGAAATTTTAGACCGAGAAGGTAAATCTTTAGTGGCGCTCAATAGTATGCTCTATGCTGATGATGTGAACGAGCAGTTAGTACGCCGGAAAATGGAAATTCGCTGCCAAAGTGCAGAGCGAGTTATTTGGAAAGGAGTAATGACTAAGGCAATGGCGATCGCTCTCAACCCTGTAACTGTGGTAGATATTCTGAGTGGGGCGATAATTGATGTAGCTATGATTTTGACTTTATCAAAGTTGTATGGCATTCAGATGAGTCAAAGTGGAGCAGTAGATTTATTGCAAAAGATAGCTATTAGTATGGGTGGTATAACTGCCAGTGAATTAGTGGCAAATCTGGGATTAAGTTCTCTGAAAGGATTATTAGGTTTAGCTGCGCCTGTTACTGGAGGATTGTCTTTAGCGCCTTATTTGTCTGTTGCAGTGACTCAAGCAGCAGTAGGAGGTTTATCGTCTTATGGAATTGGGCAAATAACTAAAACATATCTAGCTAATGGTGCATCTTGGGGAGAGGAAAGTCCGAAAGCCGTGGTGAATAATATTTTGGCATCTTTGGATGAAAATTCGATTATGGGTCGTATTAAGGAAGAATTAATAGCTAAATTAGATATAAAAAATTTTAGTAATCAACAACAATAGAGACTTTTTCAGCAAACCCTAGCTATAGTAAAACTATCAAAAAAACCATAAGGTTCAAAACTTCAATGAATCAAAAGTATCTAGCATCATCTATGCTATCAAGTGTTCCAGCATTAGTTGTTTTTGCGTCAGTCGCTAATCTATCTCAACCGGCTTTAGCTGAAACTTTTGCATTTTCTATTGTAAAATCGTAGGTTGTAACAATAATGGTTGTAGTATAAACGTTTTTTCAGCAACTGGAAATTATTACAATGTTGTCTATGGAGAGAAGATCGGTGTAAAAGTAGGAGATCGAGTATTGATTGATATTAACAACAGAGTATGGACATATATTACAAATCCTAAAACTGGAAAGACTTTACGAATAATAAGCGCAAAGCGACTTTAATCTTTCCAAAGGTCAACTCAATGAAATTTGTGCATCTACATAGAAATAGAAGCTCTAATAATCTCTTTTATTGATTTTATATGAGATAACATGAGATGTTTTCATCTGATGTGAATGAGCAGTTAGTACGCCGGACAATGGAAATTCGCTTCTTTATTATCAGAATTAACATAACTAAGTAGTCGTGCAAAATAAATCTCCTAGTAGGGAACAGAAGTAGGTCTCGGAGGGTTAGGAAGAAGGAAATCAGAATGTTTAATTAATTCATAGGAACTTAAAATAAAAGTTATCATTAGTACAATGAATATGACATTTAAAACTAATCTCAAAAATCTAATTTTATTTTGGTACTTTTCATTGATTTTTGTACACCTATATACAATTGGAGCAATAACCCATTCAACCTCATCTTTGTCTTCTTCAATTAGTGCTTTGACAATATCTGATGTGTATTGAGAAAACTCGTCTTGAACAAAACTTGTATCCTTGAGATTGCTAAAGCCATTCCAACAGAAAATCATACGACTTTTACGAGGATCATCTTTATCACTTGTTGAAGGTTGATCGCTATAATTAGCATTAGATAGATTATTAATAGAATTACTTTTGATATAGTGAATTTCAGGACTATCACTTAATCTTAAAAATAAAGAAGAAAAATATTTAATTTTTTCACCTTTTTCATATTCAATAATATAGTGAGCAATTAGATTAACACTGGCTTGTTCGCTCTTAGCAAGAACAGACATTCTACTTCCTACAGGCCCCAAAAGAACGAACTCAATAGGTGAATTTATTATTAAAGTTTTCATAACAAATACTTAATTTCAGTTAATACTTATAATAATGTTTCTAATTACATTTCTTAGTGCTTGAATATCACCAGAGCTTCGATTTGAGTGGACAGTACCACTGATTTGATTAGATAAAGACTTTCTATTATTTTTCCAATCACTAATAATATCATCAAACCAGTTTTCAAGATTATTTTCATCTTGTTTTTTCCAATAATTTTTTTTATTCATAAGAAAATGGATGCATTGTAATTTCTTTTTTTTCTTAGACTCGTTTATGTTTTCCTCTAAGTATTCTTTTAAAGTTTCCAAAAAATCTTCATGCTCCTTTAAACGATTTTGACCTATAGGAATTTCATATAACTCTTGTTTCAATTGATCGTATCCTTGAGAAGTATGATCCAGTATTACACAAAGAATATCTGCATTTTCTGCAATTTTAAATAATTGATAGTCTCTTTTTTTCTTTCCACCACCACTACCATCAATAACAGCTAAAATTTGACTATTTCCACCCTGTTCTTCATAAAAAATTGAATGAATATAAGCATATAATACTTCAGTACTATCTCCTTGTTTATTTTTGCCTGATTTTTCCTTATCTTCAGGTATTTCACAAAAAAGATTTAATAAACTACTTTTACCAACACGGCTTCTTCCAATAAAACCTAGCTTTAAAGGAATAGGTTCCATTTGATCTAACTCATCTATTGATTTGTATTTACCGATTTCATCTACTGCTTTTTTAATACTTTCAGGGATAGCTTGAACTCCAGCTACTACTGTCCACAAAAATGACACTCCTGTAATTGTTCCTCCAATGCCTAGGAATACAGGAGCAGCAGGAGTTAGTATTGGTATTGCTGACATTCCCATTACAGCAC
This sequence comes from Okeania sp. SIO3I5, assembly GCF_010672085.1. GTDB lineage: Bacteria > Cyanobacteriota > Cyanobacteriia > Cyanobacteriales > Microcoleaceae > Trichodesmium. The sequence goes on along the minus strand of NZ_JAAHHT010000003.1, from coordinate 77,871 downwards.
TCCCTACGCCTAGCAAGATTGAAGGCATAGTTCCTCTCTCAAGAAATCTTGGTCCATACTCTCTCCATTTTCTTGTCATGTTTTTTAGTTAATACCAATTTCATTAATTCAGGCTAAATTGCTGATCTTAATACAGTAACGTGAAATAATTTCCTGAAATTACTGTAGCGTCAAAGTTTTGAGCCTATAAAATCTTAATGCCTGACTTTTGACTTCGGTAATTTTCTCGAACACTTCTCCTCAGAAGACTTTTGCTCTTTTTCTTTCCTCTTTCTTTTCGACTTTTCTCTCTGTTCCTTAACTTCCGGAGGCGGACCATAATCTCCATTTGAGAAATAAATTCGTTCTACTTGATGTTGCGACTCGACCTCAATCCACAGACGGGCACCTCCTGCCTGACTTCTATTAGGCTGGTGTGGCTGATAGACTATTTGGCAAGGTCCCTTAATTTTTAGAGCGTGGCAATAATCTTTTTTATCTCCTACTTTGACAGCAATTGCTGGATAAGAAGTTTTATTATCTCGGTTCTGATCAATAGTCTTTCGTAGAACATGAACAAATGTATTCCCTGTACGTTCAGCTTTGTTCCAGGTTCCTTCCGGACCGCGACGACCGGGTATGATTTCCGGTACTCCTCGACTGTTAAGAGGAATCATCCATAACCTTTCTTCCTTGTAAGCTCCTACTACTCTGCCTTGTTTAAGTAGTATTCGCAGTCTACCTGTCGATATATTGAGTAAAAATGCTGCTTCCGTTGTATATACTTTTGTAGTCATAACTAGATCGTTTTAGTATTGATATCTAAAATCCTATTTTTTTGAATATTTTTGAGCTGATCAGATCAGTCTACATGAAAATGGCTTATGGTTAAAATGTCTCAAAAGCTTATTTTGTTATATTAAGCCGAATATATCAGTTTAAGCAAAATTAATTGTATCTTTGGTGTGTAAAAAATTTAGGGAGTATGTAGTAGAGGGTAAGGAGCAGGGGAAATTTTTAAAAATATTCTCGCACTTGAGAGAAGAACGTTTTGGTAGTTGGGGAAAATAAAAATATTTTATTTTCCCCATTCTCTCCGATAAAAAAATTTTGTCAGAACTTTTAACTAGCTATCAGCTAGGCGAAAGGCAAAAAAGCGTCTACTAAGCTTAAAATTCACGACAATCCCAAGCAGTATATAGTTGGGTCGGATTGTAAACCTCCTTCGAGGGCGTCAAAAAAAAATTCTGCTGACCGCTGACCGCTTCTTTAACTACTATTTCTTATTAGTTTTAAACTGTTCTAGCCATTCTTGAATTTGAGCAGAAGCAATATCTCTTCCTCCCAAACCAAAAGCCAGAGCAATAGCAACTGCCATTGCTCCCATGAAAAGCCCAAAAGCTAAATTTACTATACTAGGAGCAATACCCATTTGTTGCAGAGCCATAGCTGACACTAATACTATAATTCCAATCCGAGCAAGCTGACCCAAAAGTTTAGCTTGGGAACCACCAGAACTGGTAATTAAGTTATAAGCAAGATTAGCTAAATATAGACCTATAGCCAATACTACTAAACCGTAAAGAACCTGACCAGCAATAAAGATTAACCGATTGACGATTAAACTTAGAGCCTCAAGTTCCATAATTTGAGTAGCTGAAACCGCAGCAAAAAGGAGAATCCCCACAAAAGCTACAAGACCAGCAATTTGTGATGGAGTCCGCGTACTACCAGGTCCACCCTGAAGTACAGTTGCATTTGGGTCACTAGATGAAGAAGATGGTGGAGTCGAAGTTAAACCAAGCCAATTGAAAAGATTATTAAAACCAATACTCGTCAGAAGATTAGTAATCAAATCTTTAACAAATTGACCAACAAAGTAAGCAATAACAATAAAGACAACAGCCGCAAAGATTTTGGGGACAAATGTCAAAATATTGTTGAGCATTGCTACTGCTGGAGTAGTAATTGCGTCAATATCCAGAGCATCCAGAGCTATAATCGCTACAGGAATCAATATCAATACATAAACAACTGTACCAATAATCCCAGAAAGATTTTGACTACCACTGGTTTGACTCATACCCAACCTACTACCCATTTGGTCTACACCAGTAGCAGCAAGTAGATTAGTAACAACTTTCTTAACCACAGTAGCGAGTAACCAACCAACTGTAGCCACAATAACAGCCTTAAGCATCCTGGGCAGAGCTTGTAAGATTTGATCTACCATGTTTTGAACAGGTTCTAGAGCAATCTGTAGTTGCAAAGCTTCCAGGATTACTGGCAAAAATAGCAAGAAAATCAGCCAATAGATGGCATTAGCAATTGTATCGCTAATATTTACTTGACCTTCTGCTCGTCCATCATTAACTTGCTGATTCAGACGGTCATCTAAACCAAATGTTCTAAGTCCTCTGCTAACTGCTAATTTAGCTATAGTTGCCACTATCCAGGCAATACCTAGCCAAATTAGGGCAGCAGCTATACTAGGTAAGAAGCTAGTTATTTCTGTCAGGAAGGCATTTAGAGGTTCAGAAACTGCTGTGAGGTTGAGCTTGTCAAAAAAGGCTATCAGAACAAAGATCATAATGATCCAGAACACCACAGAGGATATCCATTTCTCCACAGGTAAATTCTGACCTTGTTCCTGACTACCTGTTACCCAACCAGCAATTTTGTTATCTATATTAGTCTTCTTGAATAGTCCTCCAATTATGCTAGAAATAACTCCTGCCACTATCCAGCCTACAACTAGAATTGCGATTGCTGTTACTATGTCCAAAATTAAGATTTTGTTGAAATTTTGGGACATTATATCTACAGGATTTGCTGGAGTTTGTGCCAAAATATCTGAGGCTAAGATTGGATTAGCCTGAATTGGGTCACTGAGGTTGATTGATTGTGTAATACTTAGCCAAGTGCCATTCATGGTTTTCTTGGGTTAATGTGAGTGTTAATTAGCAATCATCAGATTGCCCTTATATGTCTAATAGCTTGAGGGTAACAATGCCATTTAGTCAAGTTTTCGAGCAAAATATTTTAATTCGTGCCAGCGCGACTATTGTAGAACGTTGTATTACGGATAACATTCTCATGCACAAGTGGTTAAATCCAATGCTACGTTGTGAAGTTGTGGGTAACTGGGATACATTTGTGGGAAGTCGTAGTAGATTCATAATAAATATTCCTTTTTTACAACCCTCTCTATATAGTGTTGTCGCTGAAAGAGAACCTGGTTTAATTGTTTGGGAATTTCAGGGTTTTTTCCAAGGTAGCGATCGCTGGGAATGTCAACCTGAACCTGAAGGTACTCGTTTATTAAATCGTTTTGAATTTGAGATACCTAATCCTATAATAAAATTTGGTTTTAATCAGTTTGCTGCTTCCTGGACAAAAGCAGATATGGAAGCTCAACTAAGACGCTTGAAAAGAGTAGCAGAAGAGCAATATTATCATAATTAGGGAGTAGGGGAGTAATTTTTTTGCCCAAAAATCAATGCGCCAAAAATGCTAACTTTTTGAGCCTGAAAAGCTGAAACAGGCCTACTTTTTCAATACCTAAAAAGGCACTCAACCTTATAAATACAGATTTTAAGAGCTAGGGAGCCGACTTTCATAGTAAGATAATTGATCAAGCTTTTATGGAAAACTAAAACCTAGCTAATAGCTGAAGGCTTAAGATAGTAGTAAGAATTGTCAGAGTAATTTTTCTGCTAATTATTCTGCCTAAAATGCTAAGTTTTAGTGTTTTTCAATCCCAAACGCTGGTACTATTTTTGAATAAAAAAAGCTTTAGCCTTTACCTGTCAATATTATAGTTAACCAGCAAGCCATAGTTAATAATTAGGGCTTGCTGAAAAAAGCAAAAAAGTCTGGGGAGGGTGGGAAGTTTGGGAAGTTTGGGAAGACAGGGTAAAGTAGGAGAAATAATTTTTCCTTGATTTTTCTATGCCATACTTACCCCAAAGTCCTCACTTTATGCAGCTCTTTTCACCAAAAAACTGATACTTTTTCACGACTTAAAATTGCTAAAACCTTTATCTATAAAATGCTTTAATCTTTAATCAGCAGAGCAATAATTAATGATTAATAATTAAATAATTTAGATTGAAAGTCAATCCTCTTATTTTTAAGAAAAGGTAATTGTTAATTGGTGAACCATAACTACTTCAATATTCAATTTCCCCATCTCCCTACCTCCCCATTCCCTCAAACAAAACGTAAGCATTCAGCCATCAGCTATTAGCTAGCCTTATTTGGTCGAAACTTCGCAATTCAGCTATTGCTTTTGGTGTAGGTTCAAAGCTGTATTAATCAAGTCAGAATTAAATTTTACTACATACAAAAGTTGTTAAAGTCTATATTTGTCTATATTTATTTAGGGCTTGCTGAAAAAGTATGTATGGTAGGGTTAGGAGTCAGGAGTTAGGAGTCAGGAGGAACGAGGAATTTAGAGGAGGTAGTTAGATATTTTATCCCTTGATTTTTCTGAAATTATTCTGCCTTTTACCGAAAAATTTTGGTTTACAGCAGTTTTCATTTCAGTAAACCACAGTAGGGACGTTCCATGGAACGTCCGGGTTTTGGTTCTGACGATGTGGTTCATCCATCTGAAAAGCGCTGTAAAGCCTCCCCTTGGATAGGGGATAATAAATAAAAATTTTCATTCAGGAGTCAATCCTATTCTTTTCAAGGAGAAGTAATTATTAATTATTCATTATTAATTATTAATTGTTGAACCTAACTTTTTGGTGACTCTTGCTTCAAAAGTTGCGCCTTTTTTTTTCACTCTTAAAAGCCTAAAATTTTTATCTGTCAATACTTTTATATTAATCAGCTTTTATATTAATCAGCAAGCCCTATTTAAACTCCTTTCTTAAAAGTAGGATATTATTGCGCTCTAGCCGACTGCTAATAGCTAAATTCTGACAACAAAACAAATAATTATTGGCAAACTATTTTTTGTACCTGTGGCTGTTCTCTCACAAAATCTAACCCTCTTTTAGCCAATTCTATAGCCTGTACAAAAAATGTTTCAATACCTTTAGCATCAATGACAATTCTATCCGTCCATTTAAACTTTTGTACCAGTTCTAAAAATGATATTTCTCCATCAGCAATAATGTTATTAATTGCATCAATAATATCCTTACTTATTTGAGATACATCACTATTTGGAGAAAAATAACGACTAAATTCTTCAATAGCAAGTTCACCATATCGTGATTCTAATAATTTATTCACAAAATCTGGTTTAACTTCTAATTTATAACTTAAAATTTCCCGAACTCTACTAATATCTTCTTCACTAGCATTCGCTGTTAAAAATAGTGATTTTAGTTGCTCAGACTGTTCTCCTGTATTGGCAAATTTTTCTAAATCAGAAATAGCTATAGGTATATTAATTGATTCATAAGTGATTTTAATTTCATCTATCGCATTTGCTGGTTGAGAAGTGAAGATTAAAATACTAGAAATAATTGTCAAAATTCCTGCCAAAGAAATATAGAAAAGCTTTGATAATCTTTTATTTAAACCAGAAAATTGAAATAATTTTTTTACCGATGCCCCTAAATTTAAAATGCTTTTCATTCTGCTATTCCTCACAATTTAATAATTAAATTTGTTGAATGTTTTTTTGCTCTTGTGTCTGAAGTCTGAAATATCTGATATTAGGTTCCCCACTTTTTCAGTTATCAGTACCGACTGTTGAAACCAGTGTCTTAAAATACTGAAGTTAATTTTTTTCATCTGCTTAAAAAATGAATCTTGAGACCTGATTTTTTTGTTATATTCCTGGGTATAAAATAATCACGTAAAATCATGATTAATTAAAGCTTAGTTGCTCAGATTATCTTACTTTAGATTTTTAAATTTTGCCCTTTAACTTTTGTTTCAGTTATAGATTTTGACTAATTTTAGTCAGTAATTGTCTAATTATCTCTATATCATCGGCTTGAGAAAAATTCACCAAATAACTTTCTAAATCTTGACGAGCTTCTGCCCAAAGATTTAGTTGATAATATAATACACCTCTGTCTCGCTTTTCCATAACTGCATTTGGAAATAATAGTAGAATTCGATCGATGACTCCAATAGCTTTTAACCCCTCATTTCGATTCAAATAAATTGCTTTAAGATTTGTCAACATTCGTACTAAAAACTGCTTATTACTTACAGTTGCCAAAAACTGAGGTTGTAGTTCCACTGGTTGACTATAAATTTTGGCCAACTTTTCTTGACAATCTTGAGGAAACAGAATTTCACCTTGGTTAAAAGCATCTACATATATACCAGCTTCTTCAAAATTAGGTCGAATTAAGAAATGTCCTGGCATTCCAATACCCACCATGGGAAAATTTATTCTTTTAGCAATTTCCAGATAAATTAGGGATAAAGTAATCGGAATTCCAGTACGTCTGTCAATTACCTGATTCAGAAAACTATTCCTGGGGTCATAATAATCAATGGTATTGCCAATAAAACCTAAATCATTATAAAGATAGTTGTTTATAGTCTTAATTATTCGTAAAGGATATGGAGCTTCAGGTAATGTTTCTTGGACTTCATTGGCCATTGTATCAAGAGCATTTAGATACTCATCGGGGTCAAATTTTCTGTCATCTTCTAAAGCTAAATAAAGAGCTGCTTTTGCTAAATCTATTTTTTCATCAGATTTGTTAATTTCTAATTCAAATAATTGTCGATATTGAGAATAATTCATATAGCAGGGAATAGGGAATAGGGAATAGGGAATAGGGAATAGGGGGGAATAATTGATAATTTATGGATAATAATTGATTTTATTTTTCATTTTTGGAGAAGTCTATTAGTACCTAATTATAATTAAAATTATTTTTCACTTGGATAAGTCAAGAGTTATACCAAAGCGTTAGCTAATTACCTCACCATAATTTTATCACCACATCTATAGGACTACCTAATTATGAAATCCTCACTTGATATAAACTTACCTGAAGCGTTAGAAACTTACCATGAAGCGATCGCTAATACCATTAAACCTTATTTAAAAATTGATATTAAACCTAATTCAACCCAATGGTGGCAAAGTAAATTTGGAGGACTTCCTTATTTACCTCGAACAATTGATTATCCCACTAACCAAGAGGGTGAATATTTAAAATTTTTAGCACAACTTAATTTTTCAGAAATGCCTCGGTTGGATAATTTTCCTGCTCAAGGAATTTTACAATTTTATATAGATAGTAATGATGATATGTATGGTTTAGATTGTGATGATCAAACTAATCAAGATGGCTTCAAAATTATATATTTTGATCGAATTATCGAAAACGTTAATAATTTAGTAACATATTTTGATTTTTTAGAAGAGGATCAGGATATATACACTCCTATACAAGGTGAGTTTAACTTAAGTTATACCCATTATTATGCACCTATAAATATAAATGATGCAGCTTTTGATCGACATTTTCCTAATTTTAAGGATGATGGTTTATTAGACGTTTACGATACATGGTATTGTCAGTATTTTTGGATTGATGAAATTGTGCATCAGGTAGGGGGTTATCCTAATTTTGTTCAAGATGATCCTCGTTGTTTCAATCCTGAATATGAAGATTATATTTTGTTATTGCAAATTGATTCAGATTATGGACGTCATGGTGAAGCAAATGATATCTGTTGGGGAGATGTAGGAATTGGTAATTTTTTTATTAAACCGTCTAAATTAAAAGCGTTAGATTTTTCTAAAGTTCTTTATAATTGGGATTGTCATTAACAAGGAAGAGTTCAACAATGAATAATGAATAATGAATAATGAATAATGAATAATGAATAATGAATAATGACCTCTCCTTGAAACTGATAGGATTGACTAATCATGAAAATTTTTATTTATTATCCCCTATCCAAGGGGAGGCTTTAAACCAAAATTTTTCGGTAAGAAGGAATAAAGAAAATAGATGAGTCTATAGACAGTTAAGGATTTTGTTGTGGTAGTTCTGTAAATTGCAAGTTCTTGCTTTGGGTGGGGAAAGCAAACCTCTACAAAAACATATTAAAACTTCCTTCTTTTTTGTTCTTTATTGCTTTGGGTTGGAAAAGCAAAATTCTATGAAAAAATCTGACGAATTTCTGATTTATTCTGGATTATTGGGGTAGGTTTGGAAACCAAACCCCTACGAAAAAATCTTACTTCTTGCTTTGAGTTGGAAAAGCAAAATTCTCGGAAAAAATCTGACG
>NZ_JAAHHT010000003.1:0-69653 GCF_010672085.1 Okeania sp. SIO3I5 | reverse complement strand
GAAAAAATCTGACGAATTTCTGATTTATTCTGGATTATTGGGGTAGGTTTGGAAACCAAACCCCTACGAAAAAATCTTACTTCTTGCTTTGAGTTGGAAAAGCAAAATTCTCGGAAAAAATCTGACGAATTTCTGATTTATTCTGGATTATTGGGGTAGGTTTGGAAACCAAACCCCTACGAAAAAATCTTACTTCTTGCTTTGGGTTGGAAAAGCAAAATTCTCGGAAAAAATCTGACGAATTTCTGATTTATTCTGGATTATTGGGGTAGGTTTGGAAACCAAACCCCTACGAAAAAATCTTACTTCTTGCTTTGAGTTGGAAAAGCAAAATTCTACGAAAAAATCTGATGAATTTGTGATTTATTCTGCGTTATTGCAGTGGTTTTGGAAACCAAACCCCTACGAAAAAATCTTACTTATTGCTTTGGGTTGGAAAAGGAAAATTCTAGGAAAAAATCTGATGAATTTCTGATTTATTCTTCATTATTGGGGTGGGTTTGGAAACCAAAATTCTACGATAAAATTTCTTACTTCTTACTTCTTACTTCTTGCTTCTTGCTTCTTGCTTTGAGTTGGAAAAGCAAAATTCTCGGAAAAAATCTGATGAATTTCTGATTTATTCTGCATTATTGGGGTAGGTTTGGAAACCAAAATTCTACGATAAAATCTTGTTTATTACTTATTACTTATTACTTATTACTTATTACTTCAAATGCCATGACTTTTTCCAATAACCCAATGTCGTCTAAAGAAACGAGCTAAAGCTGATTCTTCTAAAGGTAAATAAATTGGTCTACCATGAGGACAAGTACGAGGGTTTCGAGTAAGTTGCCATTTATCTAATAAACTTTGCATTTCTGGTAAACTTAAAGGAGTTCCATTTCTAATAGCACTGCGACAAGAAGTAGCTACTTTAGCAGATTCTAAATCGCCACCTTTACTAAGTTCAATTAAGGCATCAGCACAGTCATTTCTTTTGGCTAACATTTCGGGAGCAGTACGAGCTGCCCAAATAGAATCTCCGAAAATTTCTACCTCTATATTTAAGCGTTGAAGTTGTTCTATTTGAGCTGTGGATAAATGATGCAAAATAATCGGAGTTTTCAAAGAAATTATTTGCCAAGCATCGCATAATTTTTCATATAAAATTCTTTCGTGGGCAATATGTTGTTCTATCAACCAAATTCCACTGGGATGTTCCGCTACTATATAAGTATTGTGTAATTGAGCGATCGCTTTTAATTCTATTAGTCTTAATTCTCGATCTTTTTCTTCAGTATTATCTGGGGAAACTTCTATAGCTCGACGAGTTTGATAATTGCCTGTTTTTTCTGAGACTTTTAAGATTTTTTCTACTCTTTCTGGCAAAGGAAATTCTGGCATAATCTCCGAATTAAATTGTAATGCTTTACCAATTGCTAGATTGATTTGTTGTTGCCAAAATTTCAAATTATCTAGATAAATTTCAGTTTTTGCCGGATGACGATTCCAGTTAATTTGATAGGGAAAAATTTGCAGATGAATAAAACAGACAGGATAGCGATCGCGAGGGCAAGTTCGTGCCAAAGAACTAATAATTGTTTGTTCTAATTCTGGTACTTTTACTACCCTGCCATTAATAGCAATTTTTACCCAATCAGGTCTTCTACGATGACATCTATCTGGTAAACCTAATATTAATTCTAATGATTGTCTATCCAAAATTTGAGAATCTTGATATTGGGAAAAATTTGCTGTTTCGATATTTAATTCTTCTGCTTCTTCCTCATCAATTTCCTGTTGAATATATTGTAAATCGCTCAATCTTACTGTCGATAAAAGTTGAGGTAAAATTTGTTTTGCCGTAGCGCCATGACTAATTTGCATCCATAATTTACTACCTTGCCAAACTTGCCAAGTAACATCAGGATAACAAAGGGATATTTGCTGAACAATTAATTGTATGCCTCGCATTTGTTGGGCAGGAGAAGGCATTCCTTGACGACGCACAGGCCATTTTCCAAACAGATTATAAACTTTAACAATAGTACCAGGAGCAATAGCAACTCTTTCAACTTCAACAGCTTTTCCTTGCTGGTTATAAACAGCTCGCCAACCTTCACTTTCATTCTCTGAAATAGGTGATTTAGGACGACTTAATATTTCTAAATTTGAGAGATTAGCTAAACTGTGAAGTGCTTCTCCACGAAATCCCAAACTGGTAATTTTTGTGAGGTCTTGAAGATTAGTAATTTTGCTCGTACTATGAGGATTTGCTGCTTGTTTTAAATTAGCTAAATTCATACCCATTCCATTGTCAGAAATTTGTACTCGCCACTGTTCAGAAATGATAGAAATTATGATGCGAGTTGCACCAGCATCCAGAGAATTTTCTACTAATTCTCGGACTACTGCTGCTAAAGAATCAATCACTTCTCCAGCAGCAATTAAATTGACAACTTCTTTAGGTAAGGTTTGAATTTTAGATTGCATTTGTAGACACAGATTTGGCAACGGATGTACGGATTAGTTCAGTAAAGAAAATAGTCATAATGCCAGTCCGCGATTATTAAGTACCTAAGAAAAATTATTTACCTATTCTAATTCTCTGCGCTCTTTAGAAGGCAAAGAATTTTGCTTGTTTATAGATGTGTAATTAATTTCGCACAGCCACTTATCATAATAATCTGGATTTTCGACTATATATTCCCAATGTTAAATTTCTTTCTTTTCCATACTAGCAAGCATTTAGAAGCAATGGGCAATGGAAAAAAAACTATTGCCTATTACCCCCATCCCCATTCCCAAAAAGCTGCAAATTCTTGGTTTTATTCAAAATTAAGATGCACCTATTCCAGAGCTGTTTTATCAGAATAAATATAGTTAATTAATGAAGGCTTTGCTGACACAGATTTTGCCACGGATATACGGATTAGTTTACTAAGGAAAATAGTCATAATACCAGTCCGCAATTATTAATCTCTTTAGCAAAATTATTTACCTATTCTAATTCTCTACGCTCTTGAAAACCCAAAGAATTAAGCTTGTATAGCAGACACAGATTTTGCCACGGATATACGGATTAGTTTACTAAGGAAAATAGTCATAATGCCAGTCCGCAATTATTAATCTCTTTAGCAAAATTATTTACCTATTCTAATTCTCTACGCTCTTTAAAACGCAAATAATTAAGCTTGTATAGATGTGTAATTAATTTGGCACAGCCACTTATCATAATCAAGTATTTTCAAGATTTATACTTTCCTACTAAAAACATGAATATAAACTATAATTTTGATTTTTATTTCGATTCAAAGCATCAAACTTTTGAAGTCAAGAATTATCTTGAGATACAAATAGAGAAATTCCCAAATCCGATTTATATCTGGCAATACCAAAAAACCATGGGACTGACACAGATTTTGCCACGGATATACGGATTAGTTTACTAAGGAAAATAGTCATAATGCCAGTCCGCAATTATTAATTACCTAAGCAAAATTATTTACCTATTCTAATTCTCTGCACTCTTTAAAACCAAAATAATTAAGCTTGTATAGCAGACACAGATTTTGCCACGGATATACGGATTAGTTTACTAAGGAAAATAGTCATAATGCCAGTCCGCAATTATTAATTACCTAAGCAAAATTATTTACCTATTCTAATTCTCTACGCTCTTTAAAACCAAAATAATTAAGCTTGTATAGCAGACACAGATTTTGCCACGGATATACGGATTAGTTTACTTAAGTTCATAACTTTATCTCGAAGTACATGATTTTTAGATAAAAAACCAAAAGAAAGAAGCAACTCAGATTTGCTACCCCAAGAAAAAAAAACCCATCTGTACTTGTTAGCCCAATTAGTTAGCTCCAGATCAATTTCTTTTAGAGAGGGTAAAGATTTAAAATTTTTGTCTGTAAAAATTGTTTGGGAATTTTGCGGTGCAGATTTGTCTATAAATTCACCATGTAAATACCAAAAATGAGAATGCCAATGCGCACTTTTATCTTCAGGTAAATTATCAAAATCAACCAATGTTTTTTCGCCCTCCAAATCGCAAATCCAAATTTCAGAAAAAGTTCTTTTTAAGAAATATCTAAGTTCTTCTTGATTTGACAAATGATGTTTATGCAAAAAAGTAATATAATACATTAGATTCGTTTTTAATGGAGCTAAAAAAATGAGTGAGACTGACAAAATTATTAGTAAAGAAACTTGGTGGCTGATGTCCGGAAATTTTCCAGATTTACATTGGTCACGTCTTCAAATATATGATGATAATAGTGCTGAAGTTTTACAACATAGATGGCAAAAGATATAAATTTGATAGTCAAGAAGAAGCTAGGTGGTTTTTACTTGAAGATGATTATTGTTCTTTTGAAAATCTCGATGCAGAAGATGAAGAAGAGTTAGGAATACCTCTATCCTCAATTCAGATTCCATTTGGTAAAAGCGATGATGAAATTATCAAAAAGATGTATGTTAAGAGAAATTTTTGAATAATAGATATTAAACCTCATGTCACAATCAGAAATAAAGGATTTATAACAAGCTATTGGTTAATTTGTAATGTTACTAAGCGAGGAAGCTATGTTTTTAAATTGGAAAATTAGAAAGAAAAAAAATACTTCCTAGATAGAACACCTATAAGTGATACAAAGTTTGCATTAAGTGTTTTCTCAAGCCTTGATTTAGACGGTAATTTTAATATCGAATTTTACAAAAAATTAGTTAGGGTATATCGTCTTAAGCTAGAATAAATTTTTTATATCCTGAAATATATCCTGAAGATAGACTTGAAGAATTTATGCATCATACAAAAAGAGACTGGGATTTTCTTGAAATAATTTTTTGTCTTGAAGAAATTTTGGAAATACCTGTTGATGTCATATACAATTTTGATCGTAAGCTATCTATAGAAAAGTGGCTTATAGATTTGTTTATAGAGTTTTCTCAAGGTAGCAATTTTTAAAGCAAGAGTTTCGATGTAGATTACATAAAAGTGACAGTTTCGCTATATTTACCCCTAATTAATTGTATTGCAACCCAAGCGAAAATTATATTTAGCTGTTTCTGAATAAATATGTCAATCAGTGTTTGAAGAAGAAGCTGGAATAATCTTAATATAAGATCGAATATTAGGTCTTGTTAGCTTTAATCTCAGTAAAGAGGAAATTGTTAAATAGATATCCTAAATATTGAACTTAAGGAAGCAATTCTCAGCGTCTTACAAAACTAAAACTATATTGAATATATCGGGAATGATCCAGAAATGCCATGTAAATTAGTTATAGATGCAACCAGAAATCATTACTTACTAATAGAAATATGTTGGCAAAATAGTAGACTAATTTATGGAACTTTGATTCATCTTAACATTATCAACCAAAAGATTTGGATACAAGAAGATGGCACAGAAGAGGGTGTCGCTGATGAACTTGTTAATTTAGGTATACCTCATCAGCAAATTGTACTTGCTTTCAAAACAATTGAGCGACGTAAGATTACTGATTTTGCTCTTTATTAGATATCTCCAATAATAAAAAATAAGATCAATTATTTTTCCCCTACTCTCTACTCCCTCTTTTCTGGAAATATCTATTATTATAGACATCTGATAATCTCTTTGAAACTACTATAAAAAGGTTGTAAAATCTTAACTTATTGAGAGATATAGTGTGAAAATTAAATAATCGCTAATTGCCTGAAATAACTATATTATCTAAGTTTTTTATCCATCAAATCTTACATTTTTGATGTAATTGTTAATTATTAATTATTGAGCAAAATTAGACTAAATATTCTGGGAAAAATAAATCTTAAAAAAATATAAAATTAAATTCAAGAACCTCATATTTTGTGGTTATATATAAGAAAGAAAATATTAAAGACTATGTATTAGCAGTGAAATATAAAATTAGATATAAACCAGCCTTTGCTGCTATTTTCATCACCTTAAATCCTGGTGAGAGCATTATAGCCGAAGCGGGAGCCATGACCAGCATGGATGGTAATTTGTCCATGAAAACACAATTTTCTGGAGGCTTTTTCTCAGCTTTATTAAGAAAATTTTTAGGGGGTGAATCCCTATTTGTTAATGTTTTTGAGAACAAAACCTCCGAACCTTTAAGTGTTACGTTAACCCAATCCATTATTGGGGATATTGAGTCTCTAGAATTAACAGGAAATGAGATATGTTTTCAACCAGGAGCTTACATTGCAAGTACCCCTAAAATTAAGCTAGGAGTAAGATGGGCAGGATTTGCCAGTTGGTTTATGGGAGAAGGGTTATTTAAGTTAAAAGTAAGTGGCCGTGGAAAAGTTTTCTTTGGGGCCTATGGAGGATTGAGTCAGCAAAATATTTCTGGGGAATTTATTGTTGATAATGGCCATTTAGTAGCTTACAGTCCCAATATTAAAATGAGTATTGCGTTATCGGGTGGCTTAATTAGTTCCTTCACTTCTGGAGAAGGATTAGTTAACCGACTCAAAGGTAATGGTGTTATTTATTTGCAATCTCGTAGTATTGGGGGTTTAGTTGGATTTTTAAGCCCCAAAGTCCGTTAAAAAATTCAAAAAATCATGGATATTCAACTAATACATCAACCCGATAGTGCGATCGCCAAGGTTAGTTTAAATGCAGGGGAAGAAATCGTCGCTCAAGCAGGAGCGATGGTTGCTATGAGTGGGTTTGTCAATACCAGTACCACCCTCAGACAAGGAAAAGGAGGGGGAATTCTGGGAGGATTTAAACGAATGTTAGGGGGTGAATCTCTCTTTCTCAGTGTTTTTCGTTCCCCTACTCCCGACGGTCAAGTTTTTCTCGCCCCTAGATTAATGGGAGACATCCTAGTTTATGAAATGAAGGGTCAAGAATTAGTTGTTCAAGCAGCTTCCTATCTTGCTTCTGCTAACAATGTAGACCTTGATTTAGGGTTTCAAGGGATAAAATCTTTATTCTCAGGAGAATCTATTTTTTGGTTAAGTATTACAGGTTATGGCCCGGTAATTTTAACCTCTTTTGGAGGAATTTATGAAATAGATGTTAACGGCGATTATATTGTGGATACTGGCCATATTGTCGCCTTTGAAAGAAGTTTAGATTTTCGTATTGATAAAGCTAATTCGAGTTGGTTAGGGGCATTTTTTGGCGGTGAAGGTTTTGTCTGTCGTTTCCAAGGCCAAGGCAAAGTTTATTGTCAAACCCATAATCCAGGGGGTTTTGGTTCTCTTATCGGTTCTCAATTACCTCCTAGATGAGAGGTGTGGGAGTGTGGGAGGTGTGGGGAGTGTGGGAAGAGTGGGAGGTGTGGGAAGAGGGGGAGGTGTGGGAAGGGTGGGGAGTGTGGGAGGTGTGGGAAGTGTGGGGANGGAGAAGTAAGTGACTGGAGTTCAGACGTGTTCTCTTACGAAACCCATAATCCAGGGGGTTTTGGTTCTCTTATCGGTTCTCAATTACCTCCTAGATGAGAGGTGTGGGAGTGTGGGAGGTGTGGGGAGTGTGGGAAGAGGGGGAAGTGTGGGAAGAGGGGGAAGTGTGGGAAGGGTGGGGAGTGTGGGAGGTGTGGGAAGTGTGGGGAGAATACAGACAGTAAGAGGAATAATTACCCCTCGATCTTTCTGTGCTTGTCTACCAACCGTCCTAACTTTTTGCTCACTCAAGCTGAAAAATTTGCACTTTTTTTCTGTCTAAAAAGGCTAAAGCGTTTGGGTAATGAATAGCTTTTAGGGAGAGGTAATTATCAATTATCCATTAATAAAAGAGCTATACTTTCATAAATATCTTGGTAATAAATAGCTTTTAGGGAGAGGTAATTATCAATTATCCATTATCCATTATCAATTATCCATTAATAAAAGAGCTATACTTTCATAAACATCTTGGTAATAAATAGCTTTTAGGGAGAGGTAATTATCAATTATCCATTATCAATTATCCATTAATAAAAGAGCTATGCTTGATAAACATCTGGGTAATGAATAGCTTTTAGGGAGAGGTAATTATCAATTATCCATTATCAATTATCCATTAATAATATATGTCAGAAATTGCTTATAAAATTGAACATTCTCCAGCTTATGCTTCATTAATTATTGATTTGCAACCGGAACAAAAAGTATTAGTAGAAGCCTCAGGGATGGCAGCTATGGATACCTCAATAAAAATGCAATCTAAAGTCAAAGGTGGCTTAATGAAAGGAGTAGGTAGAATGTTGGCCGGCGAATCCCTATTTATTAATGAATTTACGGCTCAAAACCAATCAGGAAGATTGTATATTTCCCCTGGTGTTCCTGGAGATATTCAACATTATCATATAGAAAATCGTTGTGGTTTATTGGTTCAATCATCAGGGTTTGTTGCCTGTAGTGATACTGTAGAAATAGATACGAAATTTCAAGGATTTAAAGGATTTTTTAGTGGAGAATCTTTGTTTTTATTAAAAGCTACTGGAAGAGGGGATTTTTGGTTTAGTTCATACGGGGGTATTTTAGAAATTCCTGTGGAAGAAAATTATGTGGTAGATACCAGTTATATTGTGGCTTTTGAAGATACCCTAAATTATAATGTCGAGATGATTGGAGGTTTATCATTTAAAGGTTTAAAAACAGGAATTTTAGGGGGTGAAGGATTGGTTTGTCGGTTTAGTGGCAAAGGCAGTTTATGGATTCAAAGTCGCGCGATTTATCCTCTATTAAACTTTTTAAATCCTTTCCGTCCTACCAAGAGTAATTAGTAATTAAGGTTGTTCAGATGTAAATATTCAGCTATTAGTTGTCAGCTTTTTAATAAATAAAGTAAACATTCGTTTAACCTTCTAGTACATTTTAAATAATTCTTGGGAATCTCTTAATTGGGGTTTGCGAAAAAACTCTTATGGGTGAGAGTAGGAGTCAGGAGAAATAGCAATTATAGAGGAGGTAGGAGGAAGATATAGTAAGAGTAATTTTTCTGCCTTTGTCTGCCTAAAATGCTGATTTTCTGAATCTGAACGACCTAAAAGCTTGCACTTTTTTCGACTAAAAAATGCTAAAACCTTTCTCTCTAAGAGACTGAATGTATCAGGAAATATAACAAGGAGATAGGGAAGAGAGAATAGGGAATAGGGAGGAAGAAATCAAGACAAGTATTTGTCAGTTAAAAATCTGGGTAGTGGTGTACAAGTAGTGATATCCTAAAAAAAGTAAAATTTTCAAGGGAATATGATTTCTTTGAAACTAAGAATTGAAGGTACTTTACTGTTCCCAGTTAAGAGTTAAGTGTTCCCTTTCTCCACAATAAATCACAATCATCAAAGGACTACCAAAATCTGGGAATATATATACCTTTCCACCTAATCAATCTACCAAATTTCAATTTCTTTAAGTACTACCGCTTTTAGATTTTAGTCACTCAAAAATTCTCTTAAGAGTTATTTTGCCAACAGTTTCTAAAAAATTTGATATTTGATTGGTAAACCCTAATTGTTTTTTCCTCCTTTACAAAGTAATAAAGCTGATAGCTGATAGCTGACAGCTAAATGCTTACTTTCAGATTAATTAGGGTTTGCTGATTAAATCTAAAAGCATTGACATTAATCATGGTTTTAGCTTTTTCAAGACTTGAAAAAGTACAAGGTTTTCCTTATAAAGAGCTGCATAAAGTGAGGATGAAAGGGTTGACTTAGGAAGAAAAATCAAGGGATAATCTTCCGACTGTCTTCTCGCTCTGAGACTCATTCCTCCTGTCTCCTGTCTCCTGTTTCCTGACTCCTACCCTTACTTATAAGACTTTTTCAGCAAACCTTAATTATTAATCAAATTTATGAGCGATCGCAATCCCCCACCAAGTAATCGTCAACTTTTAATTATATTAGGAATTTTTACAGCGATTATTGTCATAATGATTGGCAGTGTGTCGGTATTAGTTGATTGGGCAATTACTCAGATTCCTATTAGTTGGGAACAAAAATTAGGAGCATTAATTGTGCCGTCTTACGAACAAAAAGCTAAAGATTCTCCTCAACAAGAAATCTTAAATAATCTCTTAGATCGTTTAGAGTCTAAACTAGATAATAAATCCGCAAAAAAAAGGGATTATCGAGTAATCTATATTCCCGAAAAAAACGTTAACGCTTTTGCAATTCCTGGGGATGTTATTGGTATTTTTGAAGGATTAGTGAAAGAAGTTAAATCAGAAAATGAATTGATGATGATTTTAGGTCACGAATTAGGACATTTTGCTAATAGAGATCATCTTAAAAGTTTAGGAAAAACCTTAGCTATTCGAGTTGCGATCGCTAGTATTTTTGGAGATAGTGGAACCTTAGCTAATACTGTTGGAGTTCTTATCGAAAATATTAGTAATGCTAGCTATTCCCAGTCTCAAGAATATCAAGCAGATGAATTTGGATTAATACTATTAAATGAAACATATGGTCATGTGACAGGGGCAACGGATTTTTTTAAGAACCTTAAAGAACAAGAAAAATTAGATTGGGATTTTTTTTCTAGTCATCCTGCTGGAGAAAAGCGTGTCAAGAGACTAGAAAAATTAATTAAACAAAAACAATATAAATTAGGTGAATATTCTGATTTAGAGCCAAATTTACAGTTGAGCGATCGGAATATTTTTAGGAACTAAAATATTGAACTTAAGCAAGCAATTAGTATATTTAATATCTTGGAAATGACCCGGAAACTCAAATTCAATTAATCATATAGAATCCGGTTATATAGTATATGTTCATTATTAAATCGGACCATCGGACCATCTCCCCCAACAATACACTCTTGTATTCAACCGGATTTGATATTACTCCTTACTCCTTACTCCTTACTCCTTACTCATTACTCATTACTCATTACTCATTACTCATTACTCCTCAGTAATCGGACCATCGGACCATCTCCCCCAACAATACACTCTTGTATTCAACCGGATTTGATATTACTCCTTACTCCTTACTCCTTACTCCTTACTCCTTACTCCGAAATCTTAGGAAGCCATTCAAGGTCAATCTGCACAATGGTTGCAGGTCTTAGGGAGAGTAGGATTGGGTAAGAAGCAAGACGGCTTACATTCAGACTATGAAAGAGATTCAGCAATCCCTCGCAGGGCACCATCGAATATGTGTCAGTCTAGTAGGTAATTTATATCGAACGCTCGATATATTTTATTCAACCTGGGAACAAAAACTGATAATTGAATTATGCCTAGTGAAAAATAGTAGGGTGTGTGACGGCATCCTCTTTTCCATATTTAGGGAAATTCCAGAAATTTTGCCGTCACGCACCTTTTTTTGAGATGGTGGATAATCTGATGCTGATAACTGATAACTGATAACTGATAACTGCAGTAGGGAAGCTAAAGAAATTTTGCCGTCACGCACCTTTTTTTAGATGGTGATTTGATGGTACTGAATCTGGCGATCGCCAAGTTTTGAAAAATACTTGATCGGAAATATGAGCTGAGAAATAGTAGGTTTGATGACGGCATTCTCTTTTCCATTTTTCTTAAAAATTGTTCTCGAAAGGATTAAGAACTAAAATTCCACAACCTTCAAAATCTCGTGTATTGCGGGTGACTAAAGTTAGTTGATGAATTTGGGCAGTAGCAGCTATTATCATATCTGCTTGAGAGCGTGTCTGACCTTGAGATTGGAATCTACCTCTCAATTCACCAGATAATCTAGCAATATTTGTAGTAACTGGAAAAATCTGACAGTTAGACTCAAAAAAACTCTCAAACCATTCTTGAATTTGAGAGTTTGGTTTCCAACTTAAGCCATAGAATATTTCCTCAACTGTGATGACACTAACAGATATTTCTGATACTTGTGCTGCCCAATTTAATACTTTTGGATTAGGTTTTGTTCGTGCTAGTTCGCTAATAATATTTGTATCAAATAGAAACATTTTCAAAATCGTCACTAAAAGGATTTGGTCTATTTTGGCGAGTGGGAATTTCTAGTACATAATCTTCTTCAGTACATAAACTGCGTAATTCTGCAAAAGTATCTGCTAAGGAAGGTTTTTGACGTTGCTTTTGCCATGCCAAAAATTCCTGAAATGTTTGGGGTGAGATAATAGCTGCTACAAGTTTTTCTTGTTCATAAATCATTTGTGGTTTTTGGTTTGTTGCTTTTATGAGGTCTGATAAATTTTGTTGTGCTTCGTGTATTTCCCAATTCAATGTTTACCTCCTATATTATTGATAATGTTGTTTATATTAGCATAGTTTGCAGGCGATCGCTATCTTGTTTTTGAGATGGTAGATAATCTAAATGTGAGAATCGCTTGATCGGTGATGATCATTATCATTTTCCATCATCCGTGCTAGACACAGATTCGGGCACGGATCAACGGATTAATTATTTGGCAAAATCCGTGTATCCGTGGCAAAATCCGTGTCTAGCTCTTTTCGATTTTAGGGAAACTCCAGAAATTTTGCCGTCACGCACCTTTTTTTGAGATGGCAAATAATCTGATGGTGCGTTACTGATAACTGATAACTGATTTGATGGTGCGTTACGGTTTCCTTTGGAATGGAGAAAAACTGATAACTGATTAACCGTGCAGCATTTTGGGAGAAAAATTGATAACTGAACTATCAAAAGCTGATAACTGATAACCGATCGCTGATAAGGCAGCTAAAACCCTTTAATGTTCGATTCTACAAGTCTCTGCGCTAGAGAAGAGAATTCCATATACAACAACAAAAATATTCTCTCTATCAGTCTAAATAATTCTTTCTGCGCGGGAACCCTAGGCAAGTGTCCCACATAAGGCGTGCTGATATCCCATGTTACGTTCTGGTAACTCCATCTTCCTTTTTGACGCCATCCAACTTTATCTCCAAAAGCATCCCATACTTTTGCGTTATATACCTTCGTACCACCCAAACTCTGATAAATTTGCTTCTGAACAGAAAAGCCAAACTTACCATTGCTATATTTGACCCAAAGTTTATCAATCGTAACTAAATCCTGGCAGGGAAAATTTTCTATATCCTTAATATCCAACCATCCTTCCGACTCCCTACCCGCGACTTTTAACATTACTCTTGCTGTTTCTTCGTCCGCTTTCCTCCACTTTCCCGCCGCCAATAAATCACGCAGCGTTGTATAGTCAACCCCTTTAACAGAAACCAGAGGTACATCTACAGACAACAGAGGTTTTACCTGTTGAGACTCAACTACCCCTTGCTTTTTCCCCTCCGCATCCTGTCTTTTGCGTCCTTCATTTTCTAACTGTCTTTGCGCCTCCCTCTGAACATTTTGCACCGAACTTAACCTTTCCTCAACATCTCCTTGTCTAAGTTGATCATTCTCCAGTCGCTTTTCCAACTCCCTCGCTCTCCCTTGAGGAACAACTTGTGGCGATTGAAAAAATCTCAACCCAAAAACAATACCACCACCAAATATCGCCCCACCACAAAACAATACCCACAAACTCAACCGAGAAATATCACCATAATAAAAGTCAGACTCCCGAAAGAAATTAATAGGTACACCCCAAGAAAAAGTTAAAGGTTGAACCCCATTAACCCTTTCCAAAGCTTGCTGAAAAGTCTGCCGTTCCGACTCAGACAAAGGTAGAGAAGCAAAAGTTTGCACAACGTCAAAATCACTCATTCCATGCACTGCCACAACCTCACCCCTCTCATTCATAACAGGCGCTCCACTCATCCCACCCACAGTCAATGCTTCATAAGAAACTCCATAACCCCGCGCCAAAGTATTCAAACCCGAAACCTTACCCTCAACAAACTGAGACACCACTATCCCACCCCGAATCGGAAAACCATCAATATAAATAGAACTACCTTTTCTCAGACTATCAGAATTACCTATTTTCAACGCCCGATAATTACAATTTCCTCTCTCTGGGCGAAAAGTCACCAAAGCTAAATCTACACCATTGGAAAATATTTCCACCCCAGCAGCATCCCAGACTTCTCCATCCTCAGTCCGTAATAATCTTTCCCCTTCTTTTTTAACAACATGAGCTGCCGTTAGTACAGTACAGACACCCGGTTCTCCACGGACAAAAAAACCAGTTCCATGTCCTGGTTGACTTCTATAAAATACTTTAACAATACTACGTTCTAGTCGAGAAGCTATTTGTTCTGAGGATAAAGAACAATTTGTCAGAATTAGAGATAGGAAAGTTAGACCAAGGATGCGGGGTAGAGATTTCATTTTTTTCAGAAGTTCAGAAATTTGAAAATATGATTTTTGATTTTATTTTATAGATATTCAAGCTTAAATAATTTTTGTATTGGATAATCAAGGGTAGGGGTTTGGTCTCCAAACCCTCCTCCAAAACCTCCGTTTATTATCAAAGGTAGGGGTTTGGTCTCCAAACCCTTTTTTCAGAAGTTCAGAAGTTTGAAAATATGATTTTTGATTTTATTTTATAGATATTCAAGCTTAAATAATTTTTGTATTGGATAATCAAGGGTAGGGGTTTGGTCTCCAAACCCTCCTCCCAATTCTCCAAACCCATACAATTATTTAACCTCTAAAAAAAGAGCCACTATTTTTCTACAATACTTATTTAATTTCAAAATAGAACAAGTTTTTCTGGTTGTCAAGGAGCGATCGCTTCATTAGTATCATTTTTTTCTATCAAAGGACTTATGCAGAAACAGTTGATGTGCTAGGGGGCGAATGCCATTCGCCCCTACATAAGGTGTATGATTTCGTGTTTTGCGTAAGTCCTGTTTCACTTATCAAGAAAAAATACAACCAGAGATTCAAATTCCGTCGTTGATTCTCAAGGGGTTAGGGTTGGGAGACCAAACCCCTACGGTTACTTCAAAATTTAACAAGTTTTTTGGGTTGTCAAGGAGCGATCGCTTCATTAGTATCATTTTTTCTATCAAGTTTAAATACAACTAGAGGTTCAAATTCCGTTGTTGATTCTCAAGGGGTTAGGGTTGGGAGACCAAACCCCTACAGTTACTTCAAAATAGAACAAGTTTTTTTGGTTGTCAAGGAGCGATCGCTTCATTAGTATCATTTTTTTCTATCAAAGGACTTATGCAGAAACAGTTGATGTGCTAGGGGGCGAATGCCATTCGCCCCTACATAAGGTGTATGATTTCGCGTTTTGCGTAAGTCCTGTTTCACTTATCAATAAAAAATACAACCAGAGATTCAAATTCCGTTGTTGATTCTCAAGGGGTTAGGGTTGGGAGACCAAACCCCTACAGTTACTTCAAAATTGAACAAGTTTTTTTGGTTGTCAAGGAGCGATCGCTTCATTAGGAAATGGTAGGGTGTGTGACGGTATCCTGTTTTCCATTTTAGGGAAACTCCATAAATTTTGCCTCACGCACCTTTTTCTTCATGGTAGATAATATGATGGCGCGTTACATTTTCCTTTTGATTAGTTACTTTGAAGCTGAAACAAATAAATAACCATAAAGTTATTTATAAGCCATTTATCTTCATCTTTTATAAGCTCTACTTGAATCTGAGCTAATCCTTTTTCAAAAGCTGCTTCAGCAATATAATAATTGTTGACTATCCTTATACCTCTATACCCTCTAAATTTACCCAGATTAAAAAAATGATAATTAAAACTTCTTTCTGGCTCCCCTATTTCTAGGGAGTTAAGAAACTGTTGTGTGGCATTTATTCTCAAATATTCAGGGTTCCAGTGATATAAAATTTGTGGAATTGAATTATTAAAATAGTTCATTCCATCCTTCATATTAGTAATTTGTTTTTTGAACAAACTTCCCAAAATTGGAAAATTATAAAAAGCATCAAAAGGATCAAAATTTTCAATATCTGAGGTTATTACCTCAACATTATTCTTGCTCTGATTCAATCTCTTCTTAGATTTCCTATTAGACTTCCTATTAGACTTCCTATTAAATTTCCTTAATACACGTAATGACCATATACGGACAAGCAACAAAAAGACTGCTAGGAGAAATACTAAACCAAGAAAAATACTACCAAATATTGTCGGAACTATAGGAAATGCCAGACCAAGAAAAATAATACCAAATAGCATCAAAAGTAGGGTAAGCATAGTCATAATCAAATGTCTTTAAAACTAAACTTAATGAATATATTCTAGCTTGAATCTTCTAGCCTTGCCAACTAATAACCATTCAACTAAATAAGTATTAAAAATATCTCTTATCTAATAAATTTCTGACTAAATTTGGAATATCAGAAGGTCGTTTTGCTACTGGAATATTAACTGCTTCAAAAGCTGCTATTTTACTCTCAATTTCACCAGCAACCCTAGCACTAATTAAACAATTAATATGACTGTAATTTTGATTTATAGGAACATAAGTACCAGCAATATAAGCAATTACAGGTTTATCAATTGTTTCTGAAATATAAGAAGCTGCTACTTCTTCACTTACGCCACTAATTTCTCCCACTAACACAATTAACTCTGTACGCTCATCCTCATCTAATATTTGCAACCACTGGAGAAAAGAAGAACCTACAATTGGATCGCAACCCAGACTCACAGAAATAGACTGCCCCAACCTTGACTTCGTTAGTTCCCACGCAACTTCATAAGTCAAAGTATTACTACGACTAATAATACCAATTGGACCTGGAGTATAAAACTGAGTTGGGTGAGTACCCAGTAACAACTGATCTGGAACAATAATACCCGCACAGTTTGGTCCAACAATCAAAGTTTCTGTCGCCTCAGCTTTTCTCAATAGCTTAACCATATCCAACGGAGGCACACCTTCTGTAATAATCACAATTTGTTTAAGCCCCGAAGCGATCGCCTCTAAGGCAGCATCTAATACCTGATAAGCAGGCATAACTATTACGCTAGTATCAATCACACCTACCTTTCCGACTGCCTGTTCTACCAAACTATATACAGGAATACCATGCCATTCTTCTCCCCCTTCTCCAGGACTAATACCTCCTACCACATTTGTCCCACAAGACTTCATCATTAAGGCTATCTGGGTAGATATTTTTTCTGTAACACCCTGAACTATAACTTTGCTATCTCGAGTTAAATTCATCTTAAATAATTAATAATTAATAATTAATAATTAATAATTGATAATTGATAGTTGATAATTGATAATTAGTCCCCAGAGGTTTAAAGCGTCTCCTTAATTAAGGAGAAAAAAGAAATAAGATTTCTGTACTTGATTCAATCCGATGGTTTTAACCAGAGGTAATTATTCATTATTCATTATTGATTATCCATTATTCATTATTACTATTCCCTTATCTTGACAGAGAAACAGCCTTATTAACTGCATCCTCAAAGTTTTCCATAACTTCTACTGGTAGACCTGATAAACGTTCCCTAGCTCTGCCAATTCTACCTCCTAATAAACGCAGTACAAATTGAATTTTTTCCCGATCTATACTTTTTAATTTATTCAAATATTCATATACTATAGTAATTAACTCATCACTTGTCTGAACTATACCTATCACATTTATTAAAACCACTTTAACATTATCTTTTTGACTAACTAAATCCAAAGCTGTAAACATTTGCGATCGCAAACTATCCTTAACTTCCAAATAATCACCCAACCTAATATTCAAAAAATTAGCTGGTTTTCCCTGAGCTTGTATTACCATGTCTACAGTAGCCATTGTTAAACCCTCACCATTACATACAATTCCAATATTTCCCTGTAATTCTGTAAATTTTAGTTGATAATCAGGAATTATTTTTTCATTGTTAGCAACATTAATATTGCTCGTCGCTAATAAAGAATTATTATCTATTTCCTTAATTTCTTCCTGTTGAATTTTATAATTATTACTAAGATTTTTACCAACTAAACTAACCAAATCTGGATGACGACCTAGAGCATAATCATTAACACTAACCTTACCATCTAAAGCCATTACTTCTCCACTCGGACTAACACCCAGAGGATTAATTTCTACCAAATCTAAATCCTTTTCCACAAATAACTGATACATTTTTTCCACTATATGACTTACTGATTCTATCAGTTTTCCTTCCAATCCAATTTTCACCATTAAACGACGTGCATAAAAAGGAGAAAATTCTTGATTAACAACCACCTGCTGCATCTTTTTCATAGCTGTTTCTGCATCAATACCCCCTTGTCCTGAACCCAAAAGTACAGGGCGACGTACTATTGGATCTAAAACAACTGCGAGGTATAATTCTTGGTCAGCATTATACTTTGCCTCTGCCAATAAAACTGCTGGATACTCATCTTTAATTGGCAAATTAAAAATTGTCTGAGCTGCTGCCACAGCATCAATTGTATTTTCAACAAATTTAATACCGCCTAAGCTACTTCTTTCGCCAGTATGAACTTGAGACTTCAGTACAACTGGATAGGGAATTTTTAATCTTTTTAAATCTTTAGGATAATCTATTCTTTGAGATGGTAAAACAGGTATTCCCATCTCACTAAACAATGCCTTTGCCTGATATTCTAATAAATCCATATCAACTTAATTTTTGATTTTCTCTAGTTAATAAGGTTTTGGGATATTTGATTTTAAGTATTACCAAATTTTTGATAAATTTAGCAAATATACTTTATCTAAATAATTGCCAATTAAATTGGTTTAATAATGAGCAGTTTATTAATATTTTTTGGGTACATCTCAATGCAAGAATAAAGCCAAAAATTTATTGGTTTTAGGGAATAGGAAAATAGGAAAAAAGTATTTTTGCATATATTGAGATGCACCCTATTTTTTTTTGACTAAAATAATTTCTTTGACCAATAAATTCCTCCCTCCATCATTTAGTTATACCAATTTGATTTTCATCACTTATTTTTGTTAGAGGTATGAACACATAAACATCATTCAAATATAGCAATTCTCAATTTTTAAAATTGTTATCCCGAGCGCTTTGAGTTCCACAATTTTTATTAACAAATAGTAATTTGGGTTAATCTTTGCTACGTTAAACTGTTTCCAACAATTACAGTTTTGTAGCATTGTTTAACCCAATTTCTGTTACAGAAAATTTATATTTCACAACGTAGAAATAGAATTGCTATATATTTCATTTCTGATGCTAATCTATTAAAAAAATTATCAATAGTTATAGAAAATTGTACCATAACTATTAAACAGGAGTTCTGAGAACAAAATAATACAGTGCTTTCCGTTATCTGTAAGGTAGATTCAATAATTAATAATTAATAATTAATAATTAATAATTACCTCTTCTGTAATAGACCTCTCCGGAAAAGAGGGAACAGGGAACAGGGAACAGGGAACAGGAAGAAGTAATTGATAATTTCTGGATAAGAATTGATTCCATTTTTAATTTTCGGAGAGGTCTAATATAATGATTGGTTAAAAGGAATTTTTTTCTTCTCTTGGTCGATTGGATATGGTTAGGAAACCTATACATCCCACCCTTCGGGAAACTTTCCTTACGGAATGCTTCGCAAACGTTAACGACCGCTTTTTTATCCTTAAAAGGAGAGACTTTCAACCTTTATTTTTCAACAGTACAGAAAGCAGGTTTTGAACTAACAAGCACACAACTGACTCTGCATTTTCAATTGAAAATTCTAAATTCTAAATTCTAAATTCTAAATTCTTAACTTTCCCCATCACCTGTATGAACCGTTTTTACCCATTTTAGTCGCTTAGGTAATACAGACATCCGAGGAATAGTAACACCCATAACCAAAAACCAATGCAACATATAAAAAGTACCCCGTACGCTTTCTAGGAAAGTTAGCAATAAAGACAATGAATGTTCTTTCCTAGGAGCTAGTTCTGTCACCTTTTCCTCATTTGCTAAACTCATCTGTCCTTTCCGAGTTCTACGTAAACCTATAAACATTCCTAACAAAGATACCATCACAGTAAACACAGCTAGGGGACTGGTTATTGGTAAACGACGTAAGATTATTGACATCAAAAAATCAGGTACAGCAGCAACTGATAATAGATATTGTGTGACCAAAAATTGCCATAAGTCCCAAGTTTTACCAAATCTCATCCGATTACGCAAAATCAATTTCCAGTAGTCTAAATACCGCTGATATCCTCCTTCTGCCCATCGAGAACGTTGATGCCACAAAGCTATGGGGTTAGTTACTCCCTCCTCCATTACTGCCGGAAAAGCCAGAAAATCTATATCCCATTGATTTAAGTGTAGGCGAATAGTTAAATCTAAATCATCAGTAATAGTCTCTTCGTTCCACCCCCCACATTCTTCTAAAGCATTCAGACGCACAAACTGGCCATTTCCTCTAAGTTCTCCAATTCCACCAATAGCAATTCGTTGTTCCTGAAAAAAACCATCCACAACCATTTCTGCTGATTGTCCCTTTGTCCAAAAATTTAGACCTGCATTAGCGATCGCTTTTCTCAGTTGTACTGCTCCTACTTCTTCCCTCGCAAAAAGTGGTACTACCTTTCGGAGTAAATCGGGTGTTACTTGTGCATCTGCATCAAACACTCCTAAAATTTCTCCCCTTACAAAAGGTATAGCAGTATTTAAAGCACCTGACTTACCACCCCCAGCATCTGGACCTCTTGTTATCACTTTTAGCTGTTGATATTCCCGAGCCAACTGTTCTAATAATAGAGGAGTTTTATCTGTACTATTGTCATCTATTACCCAAAGTTCGTAATTATTAGTAGGATAATCTAAAGCACATATATTTTTTACCAATTTGCTAATTACAGCTTCTTCATTTTTAGCTGCCACTAACAGAGATATATAAGGCCATTCTGCCAAATTTTCTTCTGATAGAGGTTTTGGAGCTGATTTTGGTTTAGCAAATAGTATTCTCAAAAATTGAACTGATAGTAAACCTGTCAAACCCAGAATTATCCAATATCCCCAGGAAAGCAAATGTAGAATAATAGTAGTAGTCCAGATTAGCGATAGCATAAATGCTGCTTTACATCTACGACCACGACCATCGTAAATATTCTGATTAGTGAACTTTGTTGTTTCCACAACTTCTGTTCCTTGCTTTATTTGGTTAGCATCTGAGCTTTCCTGTTTTTTGACTATCCGAGCATTTTGATTTTCATTATCTGAGGTATAGTTTTGATAAATTTTGGTTTCCTCATAGTAATCGTTTTTTGGCCAAGAACTGTCAGGCATAATTCAACTAATCTTAAAAGATCCAACTACTAATAATTTTCTTATGTTTAAAAGACTAACCTAATTCCGCCTCAAAGACTATAGATATGATCTTTTTACCAAAAAATCAGGTCTAAAGCCTCCCCTTAGACCTGATTTTTTGGTAAGCAGTTTAATATTTGTTAATATTTCTTATAGCCGATAGATTGAGTAAATATATCGAGTCAACCATGAATTGTTATCAGATTATTTAGGATCAAAGTTAAAATATCGTTCTAATTTTTTTTAATAATAGTTGAAATTAGTCAAACCACATTAATTATGACTTGGTGAATCCTCAGACCCTAATAACATAAGACAATTCTAGAATGATAGTTGTATCAGCTCAAATCTGAAATATAATCATAGTATAAATATACTTGCTAAATTGCCTAGTCGATCGACATAAAATAACTAAACTGAAGTTTAGTAGTATTAATTACGGAGAGTATTAGGATGTCAATTAATCAATTAAAACCAGCAGAAAAAGGGGAAATAGCTGTTTATAATCCATATTACCCAGAAAAAAGACGTAAATATTTAGGTCATGCTATTAGCTTGTACAAACAAAAAAGTTTAGAAGGAGCAAGAAATATTGAAGGAGGAGACAATATTCCTTTTGTTATTACTTGGAATGTTTCTATATTACCTGCGGATATAACTCGTTGTCGAATGCAGTTTGATGGTAATCAAGAACTTAGTTATGAACTTATGATGGCTACTTATGAATTCGTTGATTTTTTAATTGATGTCTTACTGAATTATAATCGCACTCGCATAATAGATTTTTCTAAGAGTTTCTACAGCAAGCTACTCCGCTATGAATAATACCATTTATTTATCAAAAACTTTTCAACCCATATTTTGAGTGGAAGTAATGGAGTAGGTAGGGCTTGCTGAATAAATCTAAAAGCATTGAAATATCAATATTTCAGCCTTTTAAAGTCTCAAAAAGTGCCAGGTTTTAGGTGGTAATGGTTCAAAAATTTAGGATTTTAGTCAAGAGTTGAGTAGAACAATCTTGGGACAATTTTCCCGACTACCTCCTCGCTCCCAGACCCATTTCTCCTGTCTCCTGTCTCCTACCCCTACCATGCATACTTTTTCAGCAAACCCTAGGTAAGGACGTTGCTTGAGCATTAATGCGTTTAATGTCGCGTAGCGAAAACGTCCGTACGGGAGAAGTAAACATAAGAATAATTAGCACACTCCTGGCTAATAATTATTCAAAAGGTTCCATGTACCTGTGTTAATTACTTAATAATTGAAGTGTTGTCAAGTATAGCATTAATGCTTGGTCATTTCAGTTATCAGTTATCAGTTATCAGTACCTCTGCGATAAGGAAGCTTGACATAAGGAATAGTCTCTTTCTCTTGGTCGATTGGATATGGCTAGGTTTCCTCAGAATCCCACCCTACGGGAAACTGCGTTAACGACCGCTTTTTTATCCCTTTAAAAAGGGCGGTTTTAGACCACAATTTTTCGGTAATTAGTATAATTTTAAGTTGAATGGTCATTTATAAGAACTGACCCTGAACATTTGTGTTTCAACTATCACTTTTTAGAGAAAGTTTTGACTATTCTTATTTGAAACTTCACAATGTAAATTTCTGTGAATTTAATGGTTTTTAAACATCAGATCAGATAATTACCAAATAATTAATTATCAACAATCGCAAAAACCTAAGTATGTAACAAAAAGTAAAGTAGCTCTGAAACCTCTTCTCTTTTGTCTTCATCTAACGATAAATTTAACGTCTACCTACTTAAATAATTACAGCGCAATTTATTTAAGTAGACCACAAAACTATTTTGGGTTGTGCATCAGCAAAGTGTGGGATTCGTCAAGTAGAGCAGGCAAATAGAATCTAAAAGCACTGAGATATAAAGGTTGAGCGCATTTTTGGAGCGAAAAAAGTGAAAATTTTTCAGCCTTTAAGACCGAAAAGTTAAGACCAAAGGCAAACACTTCCCAAAAAGATACAGGTACAATCATTACTCCTACTTTACTCTGTCTTCCCACCCTTCACACCCTTCCCACCCTTCCCACACTCCCCACACTTCCCACCCTCCCCACACTTCCCACCCTTCCCACACTCCCCACACTTCCCAACCTATTTTGGGCCAGGAAATTTTTGGCAAACAGTAATCCTTGCCCTAAAAATGCGAGAATTATATAAAGTTTATTAATTGCAGGAGTGAGGATGTGCCATCTGCAAATTATTTGCTAATTGGATCGACTGAAGCTTACAGTGGCAAATCTACAATTACTTTAGGATTAGCCCATGAGTTACAAGCACAAGGTATAACCATTGCTTATGGAAAACCTTTAGGACATTGTTTAACTACAACATCTATTTCTACAGATACAGATGCTGATGTGCAGTTTATAACTGACACTCTTAAACTTTCAGAAAATCATGTTCGACCAACTTTGTTGATGCTCGACAAAAGTACCATAGAGAAGCGGTTGCTGGGAGAAGAAAAAACTGATTATCAAAAATCTTTAGCACAATATCTACAGATAGAGGGAGAAGGTTTAGTCATATTAGAAGGACCTAGTAATTTAGATGAGGGTAGTCTGTTTGAATTATCTCTACCACAAGTTGCTGAAATTCTTAATGCTGCGGTAATTTTGGTAATTCGTCCAAATTCACGTTCTTATATAGACTCTTTACTCTCAGCTAAACAACGTTTGGGCAGTTCTCTTCTGGGTGTAGTCATTAATGATGTGCCACTAGCAGCACAAGAAACAATGACTACTTTAGTCAGACCTTTTTTAGAAGCTAGGAATATACCTGTGTTAGGAATATTGCCTAGAAGTAATCTCTTGCGTAGTGTCTCGGTTGAAGAATTAGTAAAACAATTAAAAGCTCAGGTACTCTGTCGCGCCGATCGCCTAGATTTAATGGTAGAAAGCTTGACAATTGGTGCAATGAATGTTAGTTCAGCTATAAAATATTTTCGTAAGGCTACAAATATGGCCGTAGTTACGGGGGGCGATCGCACGGACATTCAGTTAGCAGCTTTAGAAACTTCGACCCATTGTCTAATTTTAACTGGACAACTTCCACCGGATGAGTTGGTATTACGTCGTGCTGAAGATGCAGAAGTACCTGTTTTGTCAGTGGAGTATGAGACCCTTTCTACAGTGGAAATCATTGATAAAACTTTTGGTAGTGTACGTTTACACGAACCTGTTAAAGTAGAATTCGCCAGAAAACTAATGGCACAAGACTTTGATTTTAAACCTTTGCTAAGTCATTTTCAGCTAGGAGCATAGATAGGAATTTATACTATTTCTGAAAAACTTTTCTAGACTTTCTTGAGTAGGGGAGTAGGGGAATTATTCAACAATTAATAATTAATAATTAATAATTAATAATTAGGACTTACTGATTAAATCTGAAAGTGTTTACAGATCAAGGTATTCGCGTTTTTAAGTCTTGAAAAAGTGCGCCTTTTTGAGTTAAAAAGTCTCAAAAAGTTAGCATTTTCAGCAAACCAGCGCCGAAAAATCAAGGGGCAATTCTTTCTCCTACCTCCTGTATAGTTCCCATTTCTCCGAGTCTCCTGACTCCTGACTCCTGAATCCTACCCTTACTCATAAGATTTTTTCAGCAAACCCTAATTAACTTCTTCCTAGCTAATATTTACTAATGACTAAAAAGGTTATTTGGCAGATATTAATTACTTAAGAAGCACTTAAACATTTTTGAGTTCTCAGTTCTAAAGATTACATATCTGTAACGTTGTAGTTTTTGAACCCTATTTTTGAGTTCTCAGTTCTAAAGATTACATATCTATAACGTTGTAGTTTTTGAACGCTGTATATACTCTATCTCAGTAAGTCCTGTTAATAATTGAAGAGTTGCCTAGTTATAGCATTACTTTTAGTAATAGGTATTATTTTTCGGTAGTCTTGCTAGCGTCATGGTGAAGATATATATGTTTTGTAATTTCTTCCCACACGGACCATACGGACCACACCTCCCGCACCTCCCACACCTACTATTTTTCTTTATTCCTCCAAGTACCATGAAAACCCATTGGTATAACTTCAGGTAATGCTAACCGACAAACAGGTTCAGCATCTAAGTGGGAAGCATCAAATATCCAGACCTCACTACGGTTATACTGACTGTCAAAGATAACTGTTAAGATCCATCCTTTCTGGGGGTATTCAGTATCAGCAGCATAAATAGGCTCCATTGGGTAGCAGTGAGATGATAAGTTGGTTGTAGTGAGAGTATTGGTTTTATGGTCAAAACGAGCGATCGCCCCAAACATCTCTTTACTTATATCTACTCCTGGTTTATGAACTGAGAGATAAGTAAAGCGAGATGAATTTCCTATTTCAGCAGAAGCAAGTGTGGGAAATTCGCAGGGAATATCTAGCAATTTATAACTATCAATGATCCGACCAGATAATGGTTCTAGATTTATCTGCCAGAAAATGCCTTGAGGAGCAGTATGAGTTTGACCACTAGCTACTTCCTGGAGGTAGTTATTTGTTTGGTCAAAATCTGCATAGCGGACTAAAGTAACTACTACTGTATCGTCTTTGTCTAGATAACCATTACCAAAATGCCACTGAAACCAAGGTTCAGTTTCTTGACGACTAATTAGTTGTAGGGATGAAGAGTCACAAATCAAAATTTGTGTACCTAATTCTGGTTGCCAGGTTAAAGCATCACTGAAGGTCTTTATCTTTGTCAAAGCTGGCAATAGTTGTAAACGTACAGGGGAAATGAAAAATATCAGATATGGGCCAGCTAAAACAAAATCGTGAATTAGGGGCATACCAGAGATTGGAATCAGACCTTTTTGCTGAATTTTTCCCCTACTATTACTACGGTAGATATTTAATGAGCTATTTATTCCAGGAGTAACTCCAAAATTATAGATGTCTCCTGTAATACTATCTATTTTCGGGTGAGCTGAATAGCTTTGGTGATTTTCTAAACCCTCTAAATTTTCTAGACCTAAAGTTTCTAAAGTCTGTAAGTTAAGACAATAGGGATGCCCACCTTCCCACAAAGCTAAAAGTCGATCTGGCAAAGCCAAAACTGAAGTATTGGCAGCATTTTTTACAGGTTTAGTAAGTTTATCCCAGAGGTTTCCTGGAGGGTTTGTTCCATAAGCACCAAAAATATATTTTCCTTTTTGTGTCTCAGCTTGATATTCTGCTGTTTGCACATAACGGTAAATAGCATGGGGTTCTTGACCCCCCAAAACAGATGAATTAAAATGCACAGCTAGGATAGCCCCATCTCCATCAAACCAATGTCCTACTTTTTGTCCATTGCGGGATAATCTAGCAGGCCCATTCCTATATAAAGTTCCTTTTAATCCAGGGGGTACTATACCGGAAATAATGGGAAGGGGAGTCAGGGGAAATTCTGAAGGTGCTAGTTCTAAAGCTTTGGACCATCCTGATGTTTCTATTGAGCGATTTTTAAGAGTCAATTTTGATTTTTCCGATAAAAAAAATAAATGTACAAAAATATATTTAATTGCTATAATCCTTTTGGCAGTTTTATTACGTATAGATAAAATCTTTGAGTCAATCAATTGATATACCCAAGGTAGATGATTTTTTAGAGGAACTTTTAGCAATCCAACAAACAGGTTCTAAGAGAATTGCTGTGTTGGGTTCTCGTCATGTTCCTATTACTCATCAACAATTAATTGAGTTGTTAAGTTATGCCTTGGTTTTAGGTTCAAATAATATTATTACATCAGGAGCAACTGGTACTAATTTAGCAGTAGTTCGGGGGGCAATGAGGGCTGACCCTAATTTGGTTACTGTAATTTTACCTCAAAGTCTGGAACGGCAACCAAGAGAATCTCGTAAAGAGTTAGAGAAGGTAATTCATGTGGTGGAAAGTCCTAAAAACGATCAATTATCTTTAGCTGAAGCGAGTTCTATTTGTAACCAAGAAATTGTTTCTAGATGTCAACAGTTAATTTGTTTTGCTTTTCACGATAGTCATACTTTATTGAAGACTTGTCAAGATGCAGAAGAACAACGTAAAGTAGTAACTCTATTCTATTTTGATTAGTTAATTTTACTAAAAAAATGAGTCTGTTGGAATTACCACCATCTTCAATCTTTTTAGATTGTATAGTTTTAGGATCAATACTGGTCTATGCACCTTTTTTAGTAGTAGCCTACGGTCGTGTTAAAGTAGGCTATGATTTGGGTGCGCCTCGTACTTTGTTTGAAAAGTTGCCTGATTATGCTAAGAGGGCAACTTGGGCACATCAAAATTCTTTTGAAACTTTTATTTTATTTTCAGCAGCTTCTTTTATGGCTTATTTGACAGAACAAGATTCTGTATTAGCTATAGGAGCAGCAGTTGCTTTTGTGATTGGACGATTTTTTTATTCGATATTCTATATTTTGAATGTACCTATCGGGCGATCGCTCATGTTTGCTATTAGTTCTTCTGGTACAGCTATTTTGTTTATTCTCAGTTTAATTAGTGTTAATAATTTGTAAGTATTCAGCTATTAGCTATTAGCAGTCAGCTCTCAGCTTATTGATAAATTAAGCAAGTATTAGCTTAACTTCTACTACTTTTTTTAACCTATAATAAATTGAAGCAGAAGAACGATTTGCAAAAGTTAAAGGTAATGAAGCTGATAGCTAATAGCTGACTGCTGAATGCTGAAAATAATTTTTAGTCATCTATTTTTGTGACATAAATTTTTATTAATTAAGTAAAATCTGCACCAAAACCAGAAAAAAACAAGAAACCGGGTTTATTGCCCTAATTATTGTTCTTTATTAGGAAATTTCGATAAACCCGGTTTCTACTTAGGTAAATGCTTACGATAGGAATTTTTATTAAGTAAAATTAAAATAATATCTGAAAAAATTATGGCATCTACATCATCATTTGATATAGTCAGCGATTTTGATAGACAAGAATTAGTGAATGCTATAGATCAAGCGGAGCGAGAAATTAAAGCTCGCTATGACTTGAAAGATTCTAATACAACTTTAGAATTAGGCGAAGATACAATTACGATTAATACGAGTAGTCAATTTAGTTTAGATGCGGTTCATACTGTTTTACAAACTAAAGCTGCTAAACGGAATTTATCGTTGAAAATATTTGATTTTGGTAAAGTAGAATCTGCTAGTGGTGGTAGAGTTAGACAAGAGGTTAAATTGCAAAAAGGTATTAGTCAAGAAAATGCTAAAAAAATTACTAAGTTGATTAAGGATGAATTTAAAAAAATTCAAGCATCTATTCAAGGTGATGCGGTGAGAGTTACTGCTAAGTCTAAGGATGAATTACAGGAAGTAATTCAAAGATTAAAAGCAGAAGATTTTCCCATGCCATTACAATTTACTAATTATCGTTAAAAGAGGGATTCAATAATTAATAATTAACAATTAATAATTAACAATTAATAATTACCTGTTTTTTTTAATAAGAGGATTGGTTAAAAGAAATTTCTTTCTTTTTTCTCCTTGAAAGGAGAGGCTTTATACTTTGATTTTTGGGTAAGGGAGTAAGGGAGTAGGGGAGTAGGGGAGTAGGGAACAAACAAAAAATATTTACCCCGTCAAAAGTATAGATATTTGACCTCATAATAACGCGAACCTCTGTGTTATATAATCTGATTCTATTCTAAGTTTAGAATGTCAAAAAAACTTTCTTTAAAAGTTTGCATTTTAGTCAGACAAGAGTGGAAAAATCACTCTAAAAATTCTTATTCCTATCTCCTCTAAATTCCAATTTATCCTGACTTCTGACTGCTACTATTACCAAAAAAAAATTTTGAGTAAATCCTAATTAATCATCCGGAAATTGCCAGCAAGAAATCCGTTCAATATGATTACTATTACAATTAGGGCATATTCCTTCCCAAGATGAATCTACCCACTCATGTTCACAGCTATGACAATGACAAAATATATTGTTAATATTAGCGTCTTGAATTTTTTTCTGCCAGGCTT
The DNA here is from genome assembly GCF_010672085.1 of Okeania sp. SIO3I5. Classification (GTDB taxonomy): domain Bacteria; phylum Cyanobacteriota; class Cyanobacteriia; order Cyanobacteriales; family Microcoleaceae; genus Trichodesmium. Next base: position 40,593 of record NZ_JAAHHT010000003.1, on the reverse strand, counting down.
GCAATAGAGAAATATCTTGTTGTTTGTTATTTTTTGACATTTTTACTCTAATTATCTTTTTCAAGAACTATAACGTTGCAGTTTAGGGTACAACCCCTCATTTGTTCTCCAAACCTCATATAAAATTAGGTTAAACAATTAATTATATATTTGTGGGAAGATAGGGAGATGAGGAGATTGAATCTTGAAGTTAAGTCCGAGAATTATGAATAGACTTTATATAACCAGATTCTATATCATCCAAAAATTCCAATAACTATAACGTTGCAGTTTAGGCTACAACCCCTCATTTGTTCTCCAAACCCTCATATAAAATACAGAAATCATCAATATTTTTTCCCCTTACTTTCTACTGCCTACTCTCTCTTGGAAATTTTTGGGTTAATCAAGTTTAATTTCCCTTGCCTTCTCCCAACTTTTGTTAGCCTCATTTATCAAACCCAAATCTCTCAAAACATTTCCTCGTTCATACCAACCATTATAAAAATTAGGCTTAATTTCTAACGCTTTGTCATAAGAATTAACTGCTTCTCTCAAATTTCCCAAACTAACCAAAAAATTAGCCTTATTATACCAAGCCAAATAATAACCAGAATTAATTTCTAAAGCTTTGTCACAACTAGCGATCGCTTCTTCCCATCTCCCCAATTTTCCCAAAGCTTCTCCACGGTTATTCCAGGCCAAATAATCATCAGACTTAATTTCTAAAGCCTTGTCATGGCTAGCGATCGCTTCTTCCCACCTTTCTAACTGTACTAATGCCTTGCCCCGATTGTACCAAACTTGATGATAATTAGGCTTCAAAGCTAAAGCACTTTCCCAACTATCAACCGCTCCAGCTAAATCTCCAGCTTTTGCTTGCTCCAAACCTAACTGAGCAAATATTTCCGAATTTTGCTCCGCAGACTGTTGTTGATTTTCTACTCCCACCCCAAGTTGACTAACCATTTTCTGAATAACTACTCTTGGATCGCTCGTTTGTACCCCCAACTGTTGGGCAACGGTAGCTAATAAATTAGGATTTTCCTGCAACTTAACTACCAAATTTTCCAAAGCTTCATTTTCTTGATTTTCTCCTAAAGATGGTTGAGGAGAAGGAGAGACACCACCATCAGGTCCATCATATTCCCAAATTGCTCCACTATTATCCCGACTTAAAAGTTCACTACCAATATTATTAGCCAGAGTTCCTAGAGATTCTAGAGAAGGGAGCGATCGAGTCAAACCAGCAAACCTAACCATTCTTTGAGCTAATTCATCATTGGGTTTCGGAGATGCTAATAATCTTTCTCCAAATCTTTGTAGCCATTCTTGCCAAAGTTCAGGTTTACCTCGGTCTCCCAGGTCGTCAAAAAAAATCTTTACTCTTTCAGGAGACCAACCTTGGGCAATACCTTCTAAAAGTTGACCGAAGAGAAAATCATAATCTGTATCTGTTAAAGGTGGGAGAGACTGAGATAGTGGTTGAGTTTCTGAAAGGTTTGTTTGAGGTTGAGAGAATAACCCCAAAAATTTTTCCCATAAATTTTTCAGCCATTGCCAAATTCTGCGAAACATTTTTTGGTTAGTATTGTAAAGTTTTATTAATTTTATAGAAAAACATAGGAAAACAACTAAAAATATCTTAGACTGAGAAAGGATTGCAGAACAGATCGTTAAATGTTTACAGGAGGGATAATACAGTTAATAGAACGTACTATTATTAAAAAAAATCATCTGGTGTCAAATACAATGAGTCATGTCAATGGAAGTTTAAACACCGATGCGAAAAGTAGTCCCAAACGCTTTTAGCAATGGGATAGAGGGTGTTGTAGTTCACCCCGTTAAGGTAACACTTAATTAAAACTAAGTCAAGGAATATTTTTCTATAGATTTAGTAACTATTTACAGAAATCAGTAAAGCAGTATTTCCAGAAAATCAAAATGTAAATTTTTGTTAAATATTTGAGGAAGAACACTGATATTTGATGAAGAGCACTGTTAAGAGTAACAACACGGAATAATTAGGAGCTAATCGTGAAAAAAATTAATCCATTCGCTGCAACTCTTTTTTTGATTTCAAGTTTATTAATACAGAACAAAGCCAATGCTTTTACGGTAACAGCGTATTCTCCAACAGATTTTTCTGATGAGTTGGCTGGAATCTCTGGATTTACAATTGAAGACTTTGAGGATACGACATTAATACCCGGTTTGAGCGTTGAATGGAGTGGACCACAGACAGGACCTTTTACAACTTTACCGAGAATAATTAATAATTCAGATTACTGGTTTACACCTAATAATGCTTGGGACGGAGAAAATATGTTAGGAAATTTCAACCCTAGCGGTGGATATGCTGATATTACAACACTTAATTTTGCAAATAATGCAACTTCTGTAGGAATTGGCATATCAAATTATCAATATAATGGAGCTACTCTTCAGATTAATGGCAATATCTATGGTGGTCTTTCAGATTTTAATCCGGTAATTCGAGGATTAGGTAAAAACGTATATCTCAAAATAGATGCTCAAGAAGGTGAAGTTATTAACTCAATTGGTATTGATGGTCTTTCAGGAGATTTCATCGGATTCGACCATGTAGCTGTTAATAGTAGCGATAACATTACCCCAGTCCCTGAACCATCTTCGACAGCTACAATTATAATGTTGGGAAGTTTTGGAGCGATCGCCACCTTCAACCGAAAAAGAAAACAACAAAACAACAAATTCAAATCTAATAACCTTTAAAACCAATAGGAATTACGTATGAACACTATTGGTAGGGTGTGTTTCCGCTAAGAGCGGACATGAAAAGCGCGCTTAGTAACGCACCAATACTCTACAGGACTTACGCAACAGCACTAATGATAGTGGTTATATCACGATTAACGACTAAGTTATACACTATATATAGTTGTACTGCGTAAGTCCTGACTAATTGTAAGAATTTAGTGGAAAAATAAAAATTACAGATTCCTGTAATGCTTTTGTAGCATTAACAGAAATATATAAGGAAAAAATATTTGCTTTATTTTCTTGGGTAAATTTGTAGCAGGATTCTGGAAAACCAACCTCAAACTATTGGGAATTTTTTTTATATTTACCATCTCAGATTTTACTGATAACCGAAGAAATGGGTAATAGAAAAATGACAAATCATCCATTACCCATGACAAACTCTTAAAGACTCGATATTACTTCTTTTGCAGCAGCCAAAGTCCGGTCAATATCCTCCTCAGTATGTGCTAAAGAAGTAAACCCTGCCTCAAACTGAGAAGGAGCCAAATAAATTCCACGCTCCAACATTCCTCGGTGGAACTTGCTAAACTTGCTCAAATCAGACTTTTTCGCATCTTCATAATTGTGAACAGGTCCTTGATGGAAAAACATACCAAACATTGCACTAATATTCCCACCACAAATAGCATGACCAGTGTCTTTTCCGATCGCCAATAACCCATCAGCAAGCTTCTTAGTAATCTTGTTTAATTTTTCATAAGTACCTGGTTTATGTATCAATTCCAGAGTCTTAATACCAGCAGTCATAGCCAAGGGATTACCAGAAAGAGTACCAGCTTGATACATCGGACCTGCTGGAGCTACCATTTCCATAATATCTTTACGACCACCATAAGCTCCCACTGGCAAACCACCACCAATAATTTTCCCTAAAGTTGTCAAATCTGGAGTAACATTAAATTTTTCCTGAGCGCCACCATAAGCAATACGGAATCCAGTCATCACTTCATCAAACACAAGCAAAGCACCATTATCCTCCGTAATCATCCGTAACCCTTCCAAGAAACCTGCATCTGGGGTAATAAATCCAGAGTTCCCCACCACAGGTTCCAGGATAACACCAGAAATTTGGTCAAGGTTATCAGCAAATAGTTGCTTAACTGCCTCTAAATCGTTGTAAGGAGCAGTTAAGGTATTGCTAGTCACAGACTTAGGCACTCCTGGAGAGTCTGGCAGACCGAGAGTTGCCACACCAGAACCAGCTTTAACAAGAAACATATCAGCGTGGCCATGATAACAACCTTCAAATTTAATTACTTTATCTCTACCTGTAAAAGCTCGCATCAGACGCAATACAGCCATACAAGCTTCTGTACCAGAGTTAACAAAGCGGACCATTTGGATACTCGGTACAGCATCAATAACCATTTCAGCCAAAGTATTTTCTAAAGCACAGGGGGCACCGAAACTTGTGCCTTTTTCCAAAACTTCTTTCAGAGCGTTTAATACTTCTGGGTGAGCATGACCACAGATAGCAGGTCCCCAAGTGCCAACATAGTCAATATATTGGTTGCCATCGACATCCCAAATGTAGGCTCCCTTAACTCTGTCAAATACGATAGGTTGGCCACCAACAGATTTGAATGCTCTGACTGGAGAACTAACTCCTCCAGGCATGAGTTTTTGAGCTGCTGCAAAAATTTCTTCGGATTTAGTGGTATTTAGTGTAGTAACTACCAATTTTAGTCTCCTTAATTTGTCTTTAATTTCAATCCCGATTTGGGGATTTTATGTTAACAAAATAATATAAACCTATATCTATATTTTGATAATTGTATCATTGCAGTGGGTGTTTTTTTTACAGTAAATTTTAGAGAATTATGAAGCTATTTTTTGACAATTTATATGTTTTATGATAGATGCTAAAAATGGGTGCATCTCATATTGCAAAAATACTTTTTTCCTAGAGTGTGTCATCAATTAAATCTGAAAGAGATACATGGCAAGAGTTTTGGGATGCTAGGTCAAGAAATACTTTACTTCGCTCTCTACCAAGACTTACAAAGCGTTTAACCTCTAATTGATGACAAACCCTAATTCTCTGTTCCCTGTTCCCTGTTCCCTGTTCCCTGTTCCCTGTTCCCTGTTCCCTGTTCCCTAAAAGCAATAAATTTTTGGCTTTCTTTAAAATTGAGATGCACCCCTAAAAATAAATTAAAATTTAAGATTAAACATTCAGAAAATACTTAAAAGATATCCTAAACTCCGAATATACAAATAAATTTTTTGGGGCACATAATGTCTACCTCCCAACCAGTAGCTTTAAGTCAATCAATTCCAGTGGAGCAGGTTCGTTACAATGAACGGGGACTTGTGCCTGCTATTGTCCAAGATTATTTAGATGGTACGGTGTTGATGATGGCCTGGATGAACCAGGAATCATTACGAAAAACTCTCGAAACCGGGCAAACTTGGTTTTGGAGTCGTTCTCGGCAAGAGTTTTGGCATAAGGGGGCAACTTCTGGTCATTTTCAAAATATTAAGTGGATTCGCTATGACTGCGATAGCGATACTTTATTAGTGGGAGTTGAACAGGTGGGAGATATTGCCTGTCATAAAGGGGAAAGGAGTTGTTTTCATCTGGTGGATAGGAAGGTTGTGAAGCCACCGGCGGATATGTTGTCTCAACTTTTTGATGTGATTAGCGATCGCCGTGACCATCCCCAGGAGGGTTCTTATACTTGTAAGTTGTTTGCTGGAGGAGATAATAAAATTCTTAAGAAAATTGGGGAAGAGTCGGCAGAAGTGGTAATGGCGTGCAAAGATGATGAGAAAGAGGCGATCGCTTCAGAAGTGGCAGATTTGTTTTACCATACTTTAGTTGCTCTTGCTCACCATAATGTTGAGTTGCGGGATGTCTATCGGAAATTGGATGAACGTAGACCACAAAAATAGCGTTGCTGAATACTGGGATGATTGAGGCCGAAACGGGGACGCGGGGACGCGGAGACACGGGGACACGGAGACATGGGGATTATGCTCGATGCTCGATCGACAAAATCATCCCACAATTATACAATGCCAAAAATAATTAGGACTCTGAAAAAAGTAGAGTGTTGGGAGGGTTGGGAATCGAATCTTGTCTGCTCATGGATATCAAGATACATGAACTTTAACGACTGAAAAGCTGGCTCTTTTTTTCACTCCAAAAAAGACACTTGCCTTAATTGTTGGGTTGCTGAATCATTGTATGATTTTTAGAATCACCCGTACAGTAGTCAGTAGTCAAAATAGCTTTTTTCCTTACTATCAATCTTACTTAGTAGTCAATAGTCATCTCCAGAAAAGAGGGAACAGGGAACAGGGGGGAGTAATTGATAATTTCTGGATCAGAACTGAACTTGTAATTTGTTAAATAGATCCCAAATTGGTTCTATAAATCTCCCCACACTTCCCACACTTCGCACCCTTCCCACACTCTTTTTACACCAATGCTACGGGATTTGATATTATTTCTGCCTACTCCCTCTTTTCTGTTAATTTCTGTAAAACAAAATCAGGAACTAAAATGACACAAAATCAATTTGTTGGAACTTGGCAACTGGTATCTTTTGAACTCAAAGATGTAAATGGTGAAGTAAGCTACCCTTATGGTAAAGATACGATCGGGTATCTAATGTATGCAGAAGATGGATATATGTCAGTAGTAATTATGGCTGCAAACCGCTCCAACTTTTCTTCTGAAGATTTTTTTGGAGGAAGCACACAGGAAAAAGCTAATGCTATGGAAACATATCTCTCCTATTGTGGTAGGTATGAAATTAAAGATAAAAAAGTAATTCATCATATTAAAGCCTCTTTATTTCCCAACTTGGTTGGTATAGATCAAGAACGTTTCTTTGAATTTACAGAAAATTATCTATCATTAACTACACCTTCCTTTAAGAAGAGTGACAAACGGTTGACTGCACATCTGATGTGGGAGCGTTGTACTAAAACAATACCAACTTGATATTTAGATACAGCATTAATAACCTTCTGGGCAAAAATGATTAAAAACAGATCGCTTTGCCAGTGAAAGATTTGTTTGATCAGACCTTATATCATGTTCGGATAAACACTAACTATAAAGTCATTGCGACTTACACTCGTGGAAGATATATCTCAATGGTTTGAGATATATCTTCCATCTATATCCTAATTATAACTATTCAACCGAACATGATATTAGTTATTTTCAGCTTTCCTTTCAAAATGTTATAAATAGTTTTAGGTAGTGGTGTACAAGTAATGATACTTGGAATAAAAAGTTAACTAGGGAGCTTAGATTATTATACATTAAACAGGACTTATGCAAATTGACTTTTAAAGCACCATTTGTAGGAGCTAATGGTATTCGCCCTCCCTATATGTAGAGTTTCTGCCTAAGTCCTGTTAAATCTAGAATTTAATTGCTTTTCTGTTCCCTATTCCCTGTTCCCTTCCTCCAGCTTAAATCACTACATTTATAGGACTACCTAATTTTAGACTCTCAAATATGAAATATTATGATTAATCCTTTCCTATATCAAATAAACACCCGTGTTTGGCTAAATAAATTATCCCAAGAGTTTGGTCGTCGCGCCACCTTAGATGATATTCCCGATGCAGAATTAGACCAAATAGCAAAGTTGGGATTTAACTGGGTATACTTTTTAGGAGTTTGGCAAACAGGAATAATGGCGCGAAATATCTCTCGTGCAAACCCTGATGTGCAAAAGGAAGCTATGGAACTTTTTGGTGATGAGTTCCAAGAAGATTATATTTGTGGGTCTTGTTTTGCCGTAACTGGTTATCACATCCATGAAAACCTAGGTGACAATGCAGCTATGTTCCGACTGCGCGATCGCCTCCATCAACGGGGGCTCAAACTCATGCTTGATTTTGTCCCCAACCATACCGCCCCCGATCATCCTTGGGTACAAACAAATCCTGACTTTTATGTTCAGGGAACTCACGCGGATCTAGAACGAGAACCCTACAACTATATACAGGTAGAATTGCCAGCAGGTAGCCAAATATTTGCTCACGGAAGAGACCCCTATTTTCCAGGTTGGTCTGATACTTTGCAACTGAACTACGGCAACCCTAAATTACAGGAGGCGATGTTAGCAGAGTTATTCAATGTTGCTCATTTGTCTGATGGCGTTCGCTGCGATATGGCAATGCTAATATTGCCAAATATTTTTGAGCATACTTGGGGTATTTCAATACAACCGTTTTGGTATGATGCAATTTCCCAAGTTAAAGAGCAACATCCAGGTTTTGTCTTAATGGCAGAAGTATATTGGAATTTGGAGTGGGAACTGCAACAGTTAGGATTTGATTTCACTTATGACAAACAATTATACGATCGCCTCCATCAAAAGCAGGCAGTTCCTGTTAGACAACATCTTTATGCTGGTCTTGATTTTCAAAATAAGTTAGCACGCTTTATGGAAAATCACGATGAACCCAGAGCAAATAAAGATTTTCTACCAAGAGTGCATGAAGCTGCTGCCATTTTGACTTATTTTACCCCTGGTTTACGTTTTTTCCATCAAGGTCAGTTGCAAGGTTGGTTTAAAAAAATTTCGATGCACTTATGTCATGCTCCTGAACAAGCTACTGTTTGCAACATAGAGAGATTTTACCATCAATTATTAAATTCTTTAGCTCTGGATATTTTCCATGAGGGAAATTGGCAATTACTTAAATGTGTACCTGCATGGGAAAGAAATTTCACATGGAATAATTTTATTGCTTTCACCTGGGAAGGAAAAGATGAGCAACTGTTGTTGATAACTGTTAACTATGCTTCTTATCAAGGGCAATGTTACGTTCATTTACCATTTGATACTCTCAGAGGTAAAACGTATCAACTGCAAGATTTAATGAATGATGTTAGTTACGATCGCTTGGGAGATAATTTGGTTTCACGAGGTCTATATTTGGATTTACCTGGATGGGGTTATCACGTTTTCGATCTTATTAGTTAGGAAATAGTCGTAGTCGTAGGTTGGGTTAAGCGCTAGCGAACCCAACACACCTAATACCGTTTTATAAGATGGGGACTTAGGCAAAATATTAATCATATCAAATCCGCTTAATTGTGTATAAAAAAATGCTCCATATTCACGAATTACCAAATCTTTCTAGCTCTTTCCATCTCCCCACACTCCCCACCCTCTTAATATCTAATGACACCGATACTACCGGATTTGATATCATACATCATCTGTAGGGGCGAACAACCGTTTTGCTCCGCAACATGAAACGCCCCTACTACATAAGGTGGTTCTACGTAAGTCCTGAAGATATAAAAACTTTGATCGACAATAATTTCAGTTTCTAAAGTTTGCAGTGACTGTAACTATTGGAAGGAAGCAATTTCAAAAGTTTTAGAGATTGCTTCCCTTTGGTCGAAATTGATATGATGTCTGCCAAATTACCCATAATATCAAATCTCAAAAAGTTGGCTATATATCCTTTGTAACTCGGAGATAGGGAGATGGCAGTCAAATATAGCATTATTATTCAGAAATGTAATATGTCTTGACCATTATAGTTTAGCATGATATAAGTAAATATATTTGGACAGTTAAGCTTTCTTAAACTGATCATACATACTTTTCATTACCTTTAAATAAGATTATGGCTTTTACATTTACTCGCATTACTAATACCGATACTCCAATTCCTAACGATACAGAAAATTTTGCAGGTTTTGGTTATTACATTGATTTTACAGATTTTAGTGATTTAATGGGGCCTGCTATTAATGATAGTGGAGGTATAGCATTTTTAGGAAGAAATTCTGAAAATCAGACTGGTATCTACACATATATTGATGGCTTCAATGTTGTTGCTGACACCAATACTCTAATTCCAGATAATCCAATCCCTGATGAAACAGATACTTTTGTGAGTTTCTTGCCTCCCACAATTAATAATAATGGAAATGTAGCATTTACAGGTATTTTAGCATTTAATGATTTTGGGATACCAACTCTTTTCGATACAGGAATTTACACAAATATTGACGGATTAAACCGAGTTGTTGATATTAGCACTCCAATTCCAGGAAGCACAGAAACTTTTGACAGCCTAAGTCTATTTGCCACCTTAAATGATAATGGAAATGTTGCTTTTAGTGGTATTTCATATAACGATGAAGATAGTTTTCCTACAATATCATCTGAGGGAATTTATACTAATATTGGAGGTATCAATCTAATTGCAGATACAAATACTCCCATACCAGGAGAAACAGATAACTTTGAATCTTTGGGCTTCGTTTCTATTAATAATAATGAAACTGTAGCATTGACGGGTTATAATTCCAATTTTTTTCCAGCAATTTATAGTTATTCAGAAGGTGATTTAACTGCTATAGAAAATCACTTCATTGCTCCTGTTCTCAATAACAACGATGAGATAGTATTCAATAGTGGTTATGGCATATTGACAAATATTGGAGGAATTAATTTAGTAGCAGATATAAACACATCTATTCCAGATGGTATTGGTAACTTTACTGGATTTACCTCTGAAGTTTTTGATCCGTTTAACTCTATTGAATCTGACGCATACTCAATTAACGATAATGGAAAAGTCGCATTTGTCGGAGTAGGAACAAATGAACAACAAGGTATATATACTAATCTCAATGGTATATTAGAAAAAGTTGTCGATCGCAATACACTCCTAGACGGCAAAACTATCAAGGATTTAGCTTTTGGTCCAAAAGGTTTAAATGAAAATCAAATCGCCTTTACAGCTCTATTCACCGATGGTACTGAAGGCATTTATGTTGCTACTAATACTCCAACTTTACCTCCACCAACACCAGAAACCGTCCCAGAACCCAGTATGATTCTAGGTTTGATTGTACTAGGTAGTTTAATCCTAGGAGGCACAAGAAAGTTTAAACACTGAATATTAAAGATTAATTGAGGAGAGAGAGGACTTTTCCTTTTTCTCCCTATAGTCAATCACTATAATTTCTCAACCAAGACACTGCACTTTCTACATCAGTAACTTTTTCTCCTTCAGGAAGAGACGGACGTTGTATCATTACCACTGGAATACCTAATTCCCGCGCAGCAATAATCTTAGGGTAAGTAGCATCACCTCCACTATTTTTACTGACGATCACCTCAATTTCATATTTTTGCAAAAGCGATCGCTCTTCTTCCAGAGAAAAAGGTCCCCGCTCAGTCAATATTTTTCCTGGGGGTGTAATATCTGGTTGAGGTTGTTCAATCATCCGCATCAGAAACCAGAAATTTTTGAGGTGAGCATAACTTCCTAGCTCTTGCCTACCAATACTCAGAAATATTCGTGAACCTAATTCTGGTAAAACCTTGACAGCAACTTCGTTATTTTCAACTTCTAACCAGCGATCGCCTTCCATCTTTTTCCAAGCAGGACGGACTAACATTAAACGGGGAATATTTAGTTGTGAAGTAGCGATCGCTGCATTCCAGGAAATTTTAGATGCAAAAGGATGAGTTGCATCAACTAGCAAATCTATTTGCTGTTCTCGTAGATAATCTATCAACCCAGATACACCACCAAAACCACCAATTCTTGTAGGAGTGGATTTCATAACAGGTTGACGAGTGCGACCCGCAAGAGAATTTATTACCTCCAACCCTGGTATAGTAGAAGCTAGAGTTGTTAATTTCAAGCTATCCCCAATGCCACCTAGAATTAGCACTCGTTTGTGTTTTGCCACAGTCATTTCAGTTATCAGTTATCAGTTATCAGTTATCAGTACCTCCGAATAAGGATTTACATGAACGTAGGATGGGATGGCGTTAGGGGAGCTGCTCTGCAAGAGCGGGTTTCCCTCATCTAGTCGCTCGGAAGTACGCCATATCCAATCTTCCCTTGAGAAGAAAAAAATTGCTTTTAACCAAATCCTTCTATTGTAGAAGACGTAATTTTAAATTTTAAATTTTGAATTTTGAAAAATACCGATGCTACCGGACTTGATATAAAAGGGGCAGGAGACCTGATTTTTTCGTCAGAGATGAATTTTAAATTTTAAATTTTGAATTTTGAATTGTAGACTATCTTTCTACTGCACTAGGAGCAAACCGAACTTCTATCCGTCGCCGACTCTGATCGGGATTTCGATTTGCCCCAGCATAATCTCCACTCGGATTATACAATTGTGCAGCAGAATAAGCTCTAAATTTTAAACCCAATTTTTGCAGACGAGGATTTTTTTGCAGTCTTTGTACCACTGCTAGAGCGCGCATTAAACCTAAATCTGCATTCGATCCTGCGGCTAAACTACTAACAGCTCCATTACCTTTAGCAACTTGTTCTAACTGGGTATCTAAATTACTAATACTTCCTTTATTTACCTGACCGTCTGTATGACCAATTACTTCAACAACATAACCCTGATATTCTTTAGCAAAATTCTCAATTTGCTTAACTAAATCTTCCTCGATAAAACCTTTTAAATTTCCCGATATTTCGGCACTTCCTGATTCAAATCTCCGAGACTGAGAATCTCTAATTACTATCACAGGTGGAGACTTTAATTTTTCAATTTCTGTTTGTAATTCTGTCACCCTATTTGATTTTTGGTTTAACTCTTCTTTGGAAGTAGTTACTAATCCTTGAAGTTGTGTAGCTTGATTTTGTAAATTTCCAATTTTTCTTTGTAAACCTGTCACTTCATTCGTCTTTTGTTGGAGTTGATTTTGTAAATTAGTAATTTCTTTTTGTAGTTTTATAGCGCGATTTTGATTCGCATCAGAAATTGATTCTATAAACAGAGATTTAATAATAGCTAAGAGTAATAACAAACTTAATATCATAAAAGAATTAGACATTAAATCTGTAAACGCTGGCCAAACTTCTAGGTCGCGATTATCTTCAATAATTCGTGAACGATGACGCATAGTTAAATTAATTCCTATTTTTTAAGGAGTATCCATTAATGAATAATGAATAATGAATAATGAATAATGAATAATGAATAATGAATAATGAATAATTACCTTTGGTTAAAACCGTGAGGGAATTGAATATAAGGAAATATCCTAGCACTTTTCTCTAGTTGCTCAATTGGATATGGCTAGTTCATTAATGGATAATGGATAATGGATAATAGATAGTTATCTCTCCCTTTTAGGGAAAGGATTGACTAAAATGAAAAAATTTATCTCCCTTTTATTGGGGAGGCTTTAAAGCTGAATTATTTAATTATTTAATTATTTAATTATTTAATTATTTAATTATTTAATTATTTAATTATTTAATTATTTAATTATTAATTATTTCGGTAATCCATCTATCCCTCGACTTCCCCTTTACTGGAGAGGCTAATAAAGCTGAATTATTTAATTAATAATTATTAATTATTGGGTAATTTTAGAAACGCCATATCTTCAATAAAATATAGCTAGTTTTTGATAGAATTCCTAACAGTATCTTTTACATTCATTTTCCTTTCTACAGTATTAGCGGTCGCGTTTATATGCGTAGTAAAGGGGAACTGAGTTCTATCGCTAAGAAATTCAACTTTTTTAGTTGAATAAAAAGTCATGCACATAGGCGAATTAGCCCAGTTAATCTTTATAATATCATAAAAATTTTGAGGATGCAATCGAAAATCCTTTGAGGCGCTGAATTTTTTGGAAGCTTCAGAAAATGACAATGTGATTGATTTTCCACCCTAGGAGCGATCGCTCTTAAAGATTTGATAACAGGGAAAACAACCATATATCTTTACGATCAGCTCCAAAATCAACTATACTTTTTTGGGGATTGAATAAAAAGTCATGCGCATGGGCGAGTTACCCCAGTTAATCTTGATAATATCACAAAAATTTTGAGGATGCAATCGAAAATCCTTGATTTTTTTGGAGCTTCAGAAAATGACAATGTGATTGATTTTTCACCCTAGGAGCGATCGCTCTTAAAGATTTGATAACAGGGAAAACAACCATATATCTTTACGATCAGCTCCAAAATCAACTATACTTTTTTGGGGATTGAATAAAAAGTCATGCGCATGGGCGAGTTACCCCATTTAATCTTGATGATATCACAAAAATTTTGAGGATGCAATCGAAAATCCTTGAATTTTTTTGAGCTTCAGAAAATGACAATGTGATTGATTTTTCAACCTAGGAGCGATCGCTCTTAAAGATTTGATAACAGGGAAAACAACCATATATCTTTACGATCAGCTCCAAAATCAACTATACTTTTTTGGGGATTGAATAAAAAGTCATGCGCATGGGCGAGTTACCCCATTTAATCTTGATGATATCACAAAAATTTTGAGGATGCAATCGAAAATCCTTGAATTTTTTGGAGCTTCAGAAAATGATAATGTTATTGATTTTCTATCCTAGGAACGATCAATAGAAAGAAAAGATTTGATAACACGAAAAACAAGGATAAGAGAAATAGGGTTTATATGAAATTCCCTACTATACTAATATTTATAATCTCCCATAAAGTCGGTTTCCGATAAAACTTCCATTGCAAGCGGATTTGATATTCCACGGTTTTAGTTAGCAAGAAATTTAAGATATAAAACTGCAACTTTTACTTCCAAGGATATAAAAAAGGAAATTTCCGATTTTCCTGCCTCTTAAATTAGCCGGAAGTACTGATAACTGAAATGACTTATCTATTTATTTATTTGCCAGTTTATCAATAGTTTGTGTCAGGCGATAAATTTCATTTTTAGTTGCATTCATTTGATTAATATATTCCTGTAAATTTGTAGCAATAACACTTAAATGGGAATTATTAATATTAGCTTGGGTACTGATACCTTGATTTATTTGGTCTCCCAAAGATTTAATACTTAGACTAATACCATCTGTAGAATTATTCAAAGCATCTGCTAAAGTTTTGATTTGAATTTGTACTTCCTCTAAATTATCAGCTTTAGATACCACTCTTCTTTGTAAAGTATCCAAATTACCTACAGCTAAATGAAAACTTTGTGATGCTTCCTGTAATTGCCTAATCATCTCAGCAAAAGATTGTTGATTACTTTGATGAGACTCTAAAAGTCTGAAGGAAGTTTGATTACTATTAGTAATTTGTTCTCCAAACTTAGCTAGTCTCTTACTATATCCCTGGAGTTCAATTACTACTATTTCAATAGCTTGAACAGCAGCAGCTAGAGTAGAAGTTGACTGAGAAAAATTACTTTGAATATTGGCTAATTCTGCTGTAGAAGTAGCTAACTTTTGCGGAAACTGACTATGTTCAAATGTTTGTGCTACCTCTAGAAATTTATCGGAAGCTATCTGAAAATCTTTAGAACTTTTAGCAATAGTAGCAGCAGCTTCTCCTAATCTTACAAAAGTCTGTTCTGCTAATTTACTCGTCGTAGCATTAGCGTTATAAATTTCTTGAATCTTATCTTGTAGAGCTGATTCTACTCCTACCCTAACTGTTTGACCAAATCTTGTTAAAAATCCTTCAAAAGAATAGGCAACAGCTTTTACTACTTTATCAAGTTGAGTTTGACCTTCAATATTTTGTAAGTAAATATTATCTAAATAGTCTTCTAGTAAACTTATTAATCTAGTTTTAGCAAGGCTAGTATTGAAAATCAAATTAACTGATGTAACTACAGCACTAAATAAGATTGCTACTAAGCTGCTCGTAAAAGCAATTCCCATACCTTGTAATGGTGCCGCTAATTCCTTGAGCAAACTACTAACATCGGTAGCATTAGTATCGCTAATTGTTTGGCTTAAAGAAGTTAAATTAATAGTAATACCGATAAAAGTTCCTAATAATCCAAAAGATACAAGTAGATTTGGTAAAATTCGACAAAAATATTCTATTTGTTCATAAGAAACTAATCCTAATAATCGCTGTCTACTATAAACTTGATCGATTAATGCTCCTGTATTAACTTGCTCTAGTTTACTGCTAGCATCAGCAAATCTGCTCTCTAAATATTCAATAAATCTTGGCTTATTTACTGACTGCTGATTAATGAGTCTTCTAACTTTATTTCCCTGACTTGCTAAGTCAAAATAAAGTACCATCCTTAATAAAATTGCTACAAAAGATGGTACAATTACTAGAATAATTATTAGAGGTATTAAATAAGATGGTATTGGTGGCATAGCAACATCTCTGATGTTTTAATAGTTATAGCATTTTTAATGCAGGTAATTTATATTACATATTCCCTGTTTCCTCTTCCTAAGAATTTTATTTAATATTTAGAGGGGTTTTGAGGCGAAAAATTAGAACAATATTACTAAAAAAAATCAAAAGAGGGGACTTTTAATTAGGGTTTGCTGAAAAAGTCTTTTTTAAGGAGTAGGTAGGGACGTTGCATAACAAAAATGCGAACGTCCGTACGGGAGTAGGTAGGGACGTTGCATAACAAAAATGCTTTTCATGTCGCTGAGCGTTAACGTTTGCCGAGCATGACCTCAGGAAAGTTGTGCGCTAGCTCAACGTCCGTAGGGGAGTAATTTTTTTGCCCAACAATGTACCAAAAATGATAGCTTTTTGAGCCTGAAGAACTGAAACAGGCGTACTTTTTCAATACCTAAAAACGCTAAAACCTTTATCTTTCAATGCTTTTAAATTTATTTAGCAAGCCATAATTAGTCCCTGGTATTTAACCAATAGACATCTCGATCATTAGTAGGTATCATCTAATTTTCTTCCCAATGACCAAATATTTCCTCATAGTAGGCCAAGATTTGGTCTACTTTTTGACGAATAGCATCTTCAGCATCTTCAGCATACTCTAGCCATAATCCTCCTACTTGACTTTTGTTGTAGTCAAATAGCTCTGAGGAAGGAGGAGAAAATAAACCCACTTGTACCTTGCCAGCTTGGCGTAAATGAGCTGCTACTTCTTGATAGACTGCTAGTGGGAGTCCCTGACAGCTAAATTGATAACGTTGTTGTTTATGTTTGGCAGTCTCCATTCTAGTATTTACCTCTGACAAACTATTGACAGACTATATTGAGTTGACTAATCAGTTCTACTAAAATTACCGAATAATTATTAATTATTAATTATACTGACCCTGCTTTGTAACTTACCTTCTTCACAGGCTTAAAATCACTTGAAACTCAAGTTATTGATGTACATAGTTTCCTAAATTGACAGGAGAATTCAAGTCGTACCTCTGCAGTATAACAATAAGTATTACAAAATATTTTATCTCAATTGGTCATTTACTTGTGATAATTAGTTAGACAGGTATCAGATTATATTACTTCAAATGTATAAATGTATAATTATATCTAATATTGTCCAACTATTTAATTTCAGTAGTTAGCCCTGAATCCCTGACAAACACTAGCATTATATGCTATTGCAATTAGACTTGTTCAGTAGAATAGGTACGAAAATAAAGTATCTAACAAAAACTAGAGTAACTCTCAAGCCTCTTTCCTTCAGCATAGCTGCCCTCTGCCTCCTACCTTCCTAAACACGATAAATTTTAACGCCTACCTACTTAATAGCTATTTAATCAAATCACTCAATTTATTTATTGGTTTTCATTCATCTCACCACTAACTCCATTGAGGACTTACTAGATTCTTCTGAGGACATTGATTAAGAGCAATGATTCTCCGAACTATGATGTAGTATCTATATCAATTGGCTGTTTTACATAACAACAATTGATATTATCTAAACATACTTTGCCCCACTGTAAAGCCCACCGAACCAGTTCGACTCGATTATGAGTAGAAGTTTTATTGAGAATATTACTAATATGGTTATCTACAGTTCGTTTACTAATTTCTAGCCTCTCAGCGATTTTTTCATTGGTCAATCCATCTGCTACTAGCTCTAGAACTTGCACTTCCCTTTCAGAAAGAGATATCTGGGTTTTCGACTTACAACCAGTCATAATTTTTTCCTATATGTGTATATCTGCTTAATTATAATTTTAGAGACATCTTGACAAAAATTACGTTAATGACAATCTATTAAGTGGTAAAACTACAGGAAAGCTTCCAGAGAGTGGAATAAATTTCTTTTTGTCATTAATATCTAAAGAAATTTTTGATTTTGATAGTAATCAAAATATTTAATGATTTTATCTTTTTGATTACAAATTTATAATTTTTCAGATACTTAAATCAATATGACCCATCCCTATGCTATTTGCCTTGGTGAAATTTTATTTGATTGTCTAGCAGACCAACCTGAGAAAACTTTAAATCAAGTTGATTCTTGGACAAGCTATCCTGGTGGCGCACCTGCTAATGTTGCCTGTGGTTTAGTCAAGTTGGGTACAACGGCCGCCTTGATTAGCTCTGTAGGTGAGGATACAGAAGGTAAGAAACTGCTACAACTTTTACAGGAGATAGGGGTAGATACTTTAGGTATTCAGGGACATCCTTATGCACCAACACGAAAGGTCTATGTTTTACGTTCCACAACTGGGGAGCGTGAATTTGCTGGTTTTGGAGAACATCCAACAACAGACTTTGCTGATACCCACCTCAAAGCTGAACTTTTGCCAAAATCTCTATTTTTGAATGGTGAATTTTTAATTTTAGGAACTCTAGGACTAGCTTACCCCGAAACTAGACAAACTATTTATCAAGCTCTTGATTTGGCTGACCAATATCATCTTAAGATTATGGTAGACGTTAATTGGCGTCCTTCATTTTGGCCTAATCCTGATGATGCCAAGCCACTTATACATTCCTTACTAAAAAGAGTGGATTTTGTCAAGCTTTCTGTAGAAGAAGCTGAATGGCTATTTAATTCTACCGACCCTGGTGCAATTACTTACAGATTAGATTCGGTAGAAGGTACATTAGTAACAGCAGGTCACCAAGGCTGTGCTTATTACTTATCAGAAAATGAAGGAAATGTACCTGCTTTTTCTGTGGATGTAGTAGATACGACTGGTGCAGGAGATGGGTTTGTGGCAGGTTTTATACATCAATTACGCCAATATGGTATTCGCCGTTTACAGCAACCAGGGGTAGCAAAGCAAATTGTTACTTATGCTAGTGCTGTGGGAGCGTTAACTGCTACTAAATTAGGGGCAATTACGGCTCAACCTACTGCTGAGGAAGTAGAAACTTTTTTAGGTATCTATTTACCGAAAAATTGGGTCTAAAGCTTCGCCCTTCCAGGGCGACTTTTTGATTGATTGAGCAATGAAGATATAAGTTATAGTATTTTTGTCGCGGGTGGCCAATCCGAGATATATCACGACATGGAGAGAAGTGTAGGACTACCGTCAAGGTAGCAGCACCATAAGAAACATCAACCCATTGAAGAGCGAAGGCTCAGTAGGAATCCCCGCACCTAACAGTCGGGGAGGATGTCAAATCGTAAAATGCAGAATAGATAAGGGTTCTGTGAGGCTAAAATACTCTGAACTTTTTGTTAACAACTTACAACAGTTAATTATAGTTTAAAGATATGGGACTTTTCGATCAAATTGTGGGCGCTATTAATAATCCTAATCAAGAGGGTAGTAATAGTCAGTTGGGTAATATTCTTGGCACAGTGCAGCAATTAAGCGGTAATCTAGGAGGAGATGCCGGGGCAACTCAAGCTGCTATGTCAATTTTGGGGGGTCATGTACGTTCAGCTTTGCAACAAAAGCGAGAGGAGTCAGGTAGTACAGGAGTTCAAGAATTTATCAATCAATTTGCAGGTACAACTCCTAACCCCCTAGCGGTTGCTTCTCTATTTTCCTCTAGTCAAATTACTGATATTGTTCAAAGTATATCGGAAAAAACAGGTTTTGATATCTCACAAATTCAGAATTTACTACCTACTTTAGTTCCTGTAATTCTCAATTTATTAAAAACTGGTAATGACCAAAACTCTGATCAAGCATCTAATAATGTTTTAAATAGCTTTTTGGATGCTGATGGGGATGGAGATGTTGATATTGCTGATGTAATGGGAATGGCAGGTCGTTTTCTTGGTTAACTATCTGGGCTGTTTCATTCTCTAAGTTTAGTCTCGAAAATATGGGTATTAAAGTAGTTTTTTTGATTGCTGGAGTGGTCTTTATTTTTAGAATGAAACAGCTCTAATTAAGAGTTTATTTAAGTATTCAGCAGTCAGCAGTCAGCTATCAGCTTGATTAGATTTAATTATATGGGTTGAAAACTCAAACTCCTGGTTCTTGTGCTTCAATTGTCTAGTTGAAAATGTAGTAGATAGTTAAGCTAATTCTTACTTCATTCATTTTTATTGCTGATAGCTGATAGCTAATAGCTGAAAGCTTACGAGTTTATTTGTAAACTTAGCAGAAAATTTAGAGCAGAGTTTCCATAAATAATAAGTATAAGAAATAACTTTAAAGATGTCACAAATAGTTTACAACTTTAAATGTGAAATAATTTCCTGAGATTATTGTATAGTCAAAGTTTTGAGATTTTAAAATCTTACTTTTAACTTTTGATAGTCAGATTTGGGTCTTACATTCTGAATTTCCTTCAGAATTAGGCACTCCATGCCTAAATTTTGACTTCCGTGAAACGCTATATAACAATATAAAATACTAAGAGGGTCGTTATAGTGGCTAAGAAAAAACCATATTTTGCTCAAAATAAAAAACTAGATGCTTATAACCATCGTGCTAGGCATTTTTGGACATTAGAAGAGGCTGAAGCATGGTTAAAGTCAGAAGGTGGGGGAACTATCAAAAAACGCAATGCAAAAGTAGTATATGTTTTTGGTGAACCGATAAGAGTTTGGGGTGAGGTATTAAATGTTTAATTAGGGTTGGCTGAAAAATTCCTTTCAGGGAGTAGATAGAGACGTTGCCTGTAATTTCTGTACAGAGTTAGGAGAAATAGGAATTATAGAGGAGATAGTCGGAATAATTTTACCTTGATTTTTCTTTCTTTCTCTGCTCTAAATTATCACATTTTGCAGCTATGGGTAGTTCAACAATGAATAATGAATAATGAATAATTACCTCTCCTTGAAACTGATAGGATTGACTAATCATGAAAATGTTTATTTATTATCCCCTATCCAAGGGGAGGGTTTAAAGCAAAATTTTTCGGTAAGCATTCAGCAGTCAGCTATAAGCTATCAGCTATTGCTTTTAGTTTTGCTGATAAAAGTTTTATTATTGAGAATTAAATCTTACTATAGAAGTCAGTTTTCAAGTCGATATTTATTTAAACCTTTTCCTTAAGGTTGAGCTTTTATTGCTGTTTGCATAGCATTCCCTTAGAAAAGCTGACAGCTAATAGCTGAATGCTTAAATGGGTAGCAAAAAACTTGCACTTTTTTAGCAAATACAAAGGCTAAAGCATTAACAGATAAATATGCACAATTTTTGACTAATATAATTGACAATCTCTTCTGGAGATTTTCCAGCATCTACTATTATTGCTTGTTTTGGTTCCTCAAGAATATCAAATTGACTCTGGAGCATCTCAAGTTTCATAAAGTGATTTTTTCTAGCTTTTAGTCTTTGGGCAAACAAATCAAAAGACCCTTTTAAATAAACTATTTTGACATTTTTTGTATTTTTTACCAGGCAATGACGATAAGTTTGTTTAAGAGCAGAACAAGCTAATACGACATTTTTATTATCAGCTAAACATTCATCAATTGCGTTTCGTATTTTTTCTAACCAAGGAATTCGATCAGCATCATTTAAAGGAATTCCATTGCTCATTTTTTTGATATTAGTTTGGGGATGAAAAGAGTCTGCATCAAAAAAATACCAATCTAGAGATTTTGCTAGTAATTCTCCAATTGTAGATTTACCAGAACCAGAAACTCCCATTATAATTATAATCATTAAGAAGTAGAGGGAATAGGGAACAGGGAATAGGGAACAGTTAGAAAAATATTTCCGCTGTTTAAGATTAATAATTAGTCTATCTCCTAACCAATTTTTTCCTAACTAAAATATTAATTCTCAAGATTTCTGAAGTATTGAAATGGCAATAGAGATAGAACGCAAGTTTTTAGTTAAAGGCAATGGATGGCGAAATCAAGCTGTTGGACAAGTATATCGTCAAGGTTATATGTCTACGGAAGATGGTATAACATTAAGGGCGAGAGTGGCAGGTGATAAAGGTTATTTAACTATTAAAGGACCTAGTTTTGGTAATTCTAGAGCGGAATATGAGTATGAAATTCCGGTTGAAGATGCTCAAGAGATGTTAAATAGTTTATGTGGTTCTCCTTTAATTGAAAAGGTTAGGTATAAGGTTTATCATGGTGAATTTATTTGGGAGGTTGATGAATTTGCAGGGGAGAATCAAGGTTTAATTGTGGCTGAAGTTGAACTTAATGATGAGAATCAAAAAGTTGAATTACCTGATTGGATAGGGGAGGAAGTTTCTCACGATAAGAGATATTCTAATTCTAATTTATCGAAAAATCCCTGGAAAAATTGGTCAAAACAATTCAAAATTATTAATTAAAAATTCACGTATTACCTCAGTCTGAAGTCTGAGACTTGGATTCAGTAATGAATAATTAATAATTAATAATTAATAATGCAAGAATTCTTTAATTAGGGTTTGCTGAAAAAGTCTTATGGGTGAGGGTAGGAGTTAGGATTAGTAGGGGCGAACGGCCGTTCGCCCGTACAGGAGGAATGGGGAATTTAGAGAAGGCAGGAGGAAGAATTATCCGTTGATTTTTCTGCCATAGTCAACCTAAAATTCTAACTTTATGCAGCTCTTTAGAACGGAAACCTTGTACTTTTTATAGACCTAAAAAAGCTCAAACCTTTATCTGTAAATGCTTTGATATTTAATCAGCAGAGCAATAATTAACAATTAATAATGCAAGCATTCTTTTAATAATTTATAATTAGAAGTTTATAATTAGAGATATATAGCAATCCTCCGCATATTCATATCAAAAATCTTACTGCTTTTTGGGAATAGGTTGAGAGGCAATTTGCAATTGATAAGAGTTTCACAGTTTATTTCTAGTTTTTGAATTGTTACGGCCTATTTAGGATTGCTATAGCAATCCTCCGCATATTCGTGTCAAAAATCTTGCTACTATTTGGGAACTAGGTTTGGAGGCAATGTGCAATTGGTAATATCAATTACCAGGCATTAACGTTATCCTTCAGTTATACTTCAACACCTAAATAGTTACTAAGATTTAAAGTCTTTTTTTGACAATTATTAGTCAGTTAGTAGGAAAAATTCATACTTTTAATCTCTGCCCCCACCTTCCATACTCCCCACACTTTTCCATCCAATCAAATATAGGAAGAATGCCTGAGAAATGGTATAAGAGTTTCGGAGTTTATTTCTAGTTTTTGAATTGTTACGATCTACTTAGGATTGCTATACTTTTCATTATCCATTATCAATAGGAGGTACTAACAACTGATAACTGATAACTGATAACTGAAATAAGCTTTATGGCTTTAAAATATCTGAGTAAATTAGTTGCTCAAATTTTTGGAAAAGTTCCTCTTTTTGGAAAAGTTCCTCTTAGTATTACTAGGTAATACCAATTACCAGGCATTAAAGCTATCCTTCAGTTATAGTTCAACATCTAAATAGTTACTAAGATTTAAAGTCTTTTTTTGACAATTATTAGTCGGTTAGTATGAATTTTTCCTACTTTTAATCTCTTCCCCCACCTTCCACACTCCCCACACTTTTCCATCCAATCAAATATAGCAAGAATGCCTGAGAAATGGTATAAGAGTTTCGGAGTTTATTTCTAGTTTTTGAATTGTTATGACCTACTTAGGATTGCTATACTTTTCATTATCCATTATCAATAGGAGGTACTAACAACTGATAACTGATAACTGATAACTGAAATAAGCTTTATGGCTTTAAAATATCTGAGTAAATTAGTTGCTCAAATTTTTGGAAAAGTTCCTCTTAGTATTACTAGGTAATACCAATTACCAGGCATTAAAGCTATCCTTCAGTTATAGTTCAACATCTAAATAGTTACTAAGATTTAAAGTCTTTTTTTGACAATTATTAGTCGGTTAGTATGAATTTTTCCTACTTTCAATCTCTTCCCCCACCTTCCACACTCCACACACTTCTTCATCTAATCAAATATAGCAAGAATGCCTGAGAAATGGTATAAGAGTTTCGGAGTTTATTTCTAGTTTTTGAATTGTTATGACCTACTTAGTATTGCTATACTTTTCATTATCCATTATCAAGAGGAGGTACTAATAACTAATAACTGATAACTGATAACTGATAACTGAAGTAAGCTTTATGGTTTTAAAATATCTGAGTAAATTAGTTGCTCAAATTTTTGGAAAAGTTCCTATTAGTATCACTAGGTAATACCAATTACCAAGCATTAACGCTATCCTTCAACACCTAAATAGTTACTAAGATTTAAAGTCTTTTTTTGACAATTATTTAGTCAGTTAGTATAGATTTTTCCTACTTTTAATCTCTCCCCCCAGTTCTCCATCCAATCAAATATAGCAAGAATGTGTAAGCAATGGTATAAGAGTTTCGGAGTTTATTTCTAGTTTTTGAATTGTTACAACCTTTAGGATTGCTATACTTTTCATTATCCATTATCAAGAGGAGGTACTAATAACTGATAACTGATAACTAATAACGAATAACTGATAACTGATAACTGATAACTGAAGTAAGCTTTATGGCTTTAAAATATCTGAGTAAATTAGTTGCTCAAATTTCTGGAAAAGTTCCTCTTAGTATCACTCTGATAGTGCCGTTTGTGGTGCAAATTTTTGGGGTGGTAAGTTTAGTGGGATATATTTCTGTGAAAAATGGTCAAAGAGCTGTTAATGATGTAGTTAGTCAACTTTTGAAGGAACAAGTTATTAGGGTTGAACAAAATTTAGAAGCGTACCTTCGTGTTCCTCATCAGGTTAATCAAATTAATGCTACTTTTATTCGTAATGGTCAATTAGATTTAGAAAATATTCCTCAATTAGAAAGTTATTTTTGGCAACAACTACAAATATTTGATGTTCTTGGTTTTACAGGATTAGGATTAGAAAATAAGGTTAATTTGGGAGCGGAAAGATTTGACAAAAATACTCTTCATCTTAGAGTTTCAACTCAAGAAAGTAATTTTATTTTTGAAACTTATTCTACAAATCAATTTGGTGAGCGAGTTGAATTATTAAGTGGTATTAAATTCGACCCACGTACTCGACCTTGGTATAAAGTTGCTGTAGCTAGTGGTCGATCTACTTGGAGTGAGATTTATCCTAACACTGCTGGTCTGACTGCTTATCTTGGTGCATCTATGCCTTTTTATAACGAGCAGGGAAAGTTGCAGGGTGTATTACTAACTAATATTAATCTTTCACAAATTGGCGATTTTTTAGGAAGTCTAAAAATTGGTAAAACCGGACAAATTTTTATTCTTGAGCGATCGGGAATGTTGGTGGCAACTTCTACAGGAGAAAAGCCTTTTCGGACTTTAAATAAAGCATACGGAGCTGAGAGAGTTCAAGCTATTAAAAGCCAGAACTATTTGACTCAAGCTACAGCTAAATATTTAACTACAGAATTTGACTTAAATCAATCAATTAATGCTCGACAAAATCTGCAATTTGAGATTGATGGTGAACGGCAGTTTATTAATATCAAACCTTTCCAAGATAAGTATGGTTTAGACTGGTTAATAGTAGTAGTAATTCCAGAGACAGATTTTCTGGATAGCATTTATAAACAAACTCAAATTACAATTCTACTTTGTCTATTGGCATTAGTTTTAGCAACGGGAATTGGTGTATTAACATCTCGTTGGGTTGTGCAACCTATTTTGACACTAAAAAATGCAGCTACAGCATTATCTGAAGGAGAATTTAATCAGAAAATTGAACTTAATCGCGATGATGAAGTAGGGGTACTTGCTAAAGCTTTTAATTCTATGGCTTTTCAGTTACGAAGTTCTTTTGATATCTTGACCGCTAAGAATCAACAACTAGAACGTTTAAATCAATTAAAAGATGAGTTTTTAGCTAATACATCTCACGAACTTCGTACTCCTTTGAACGGAATTATTGGTATTACAGAATCATTAATAGATGGGGCAGCAGGAGAATTATCTTCCCAGGTAAAAACTAACCTTTTTATGGTTGTTACTTCTGGCAGAAGGTTGTCAACTTTAATTAACGATATTCTTGATTTTTCTAAACTTAAACATCGCAATCTTGAATTGCAATTAAAACCTGTCGGGGTTAGAGAAGTAGTAGAAATAGTGATTACTTTTTCTGATTCTATGATTGGTAGAAAGTCTTTACAACTAATTAATTCTATTGGTTACGATACACCTTTTGTTGATGCTGATGAAAATCGACTTCAGCAAATTTTTTATAATTTAGTCGGTAATGCAATTAAGTTTACTGAGTCAGGTAAGGTAGAAGTATCGGCTAAAGTATTGGAAAATCAACTAGAAAATTCTAGTGATGAAATTTCTCTATTAGAGATTACTGTTACTGATACAGGTATTGGTATTCCATCAGATAAATTAGATCGAATTTTTGAATCATTTGAACAAGCAGATGGCTCTACTTCTAGAGAATATGGTGGTACTGGTTTGGGTTTAGCTATTACTAAACAATTAGTCGAATTACATGGAGGTTCTCTATATGTTTCATCAGAAGTAGGTGTGGGTTCTCAGTTTAAATTTACTCTCCCAATTTCTCAAAATCAAGTAGTTACTTTTTCACAAGTTTCATCATCTTTATCAATACCATTCATGAGAGGATTAGAAGTAGAAAATCAAGAGATTGTTATAGAAAACTTAGCAGCAGAAAGGGGAGATTTTACAATTTTAATTGTGGATGATGAACCAGTTAATTTACAAGTTGTTAGAAATCATTTGGTTTTGCAAAATTATGCTATTACTCAAGCTAATAATGGAATTGAAGCATTAGAAATAATTGCAAATGGCTTGATGCCAGATTTAATTTTACTTGATGTAATGATGCCTCATATGACTGGTTATGAAGTAACAAAAAAACTACGGGAAAAATATTTACATAGTGAATTACCTATTATCATGTTAACGGCAAAACCATTAATTTCTGATTTGGTAGAAGGTTTTCTCTGTGGAGCAAACGATTATTTAATCAAACCTTTTTCTAAACCAGAATTACTTGCCAGAATAAAAATTCATATTCGTCTTAGTAAAATAAATTGTGCTTATGCTCGTTTTGTTCCCCATAATTTTTTGTACTTCTTAAAACGTGAGAGTATTGTGGATGTAAAGTTGGGAGATCATGTTCAGCAAAAAATGTCTATTTTGTTCTCTGATATTCGTTCTTTTACAACTTTAAGCGAAAGTATGACTCCAGAAGAAAATTTTCAGTTTATTAATGCTTATTTATGTCACATGGAACCTGCTATTTTAGATAATGAAGGGTTTATTGATAAGTATATTGGTGATGCTATTATGGCTCTTTTTGCTAGAAAAGCAGATGATGCAGTTCAGGCAGCAATTAATATGTTGAAAAATTTGGCAGATTTTAATCGGGAGCGTCAAGAATTATCTCAAGAACAAATTAAAATTGGTATTGGTATTAATACAGGGGATTTGATGTTGGGAACTGTGGGAGGAAAGAGAAGAATTGATAGTACGGTGATTAGTGATGCTGTTAATTTAGGCTCTCGCTTAGAAAGTTTAACTAAGTTATATGGGGTAGATATTTTAATTAGTCAAAATACTTTATTGGAGCTAGAAGAAGCAGATAAATATAATTATCGTTTTCTGGATAGAGTCAAAGTGAAAGGGAAGAAAGAACCGGTTGGAGTGTTTGAAATTTTTGATGGAGATCCAGAAGAACAAAAAGAATTAAAACAACAAACTAAAGCTAAATTTGAAGAGGCAGTTTTACTTTTTTATCAACAAAAGTTGGCTACGGTTCAACAAATAATGAGGGAAATTTTACAAACCAACCCAGAAGACAAAGCTGTACAATTTTATCTCCAACGTTGTGATGAATCTTGGGTTAATGGAGGAGTTAAAGGTGGGGAATAATATCTAAAAATTCAAAATTCAAAATTCAAAATTCAAAAGGTTAGAAAAGAACAAAAATAACTGTACCTCAGTAACTTGAGAAACGCTATATATGTAGCGATCGCTCAAGTATCGATCTGGAATCTATATTTGAGAGAAACTCCAACGTTTGAGTTTTTAGATTTTAGATATTTCTGTGGTGAGGTCTAGCTCTAATTTCCATTTGGAATCTATGCGTGAGAGAAACTCCAACGTTTGAGTTTTTAGATTTTAGATATTTCTGTGGTGAGGTCTAGCTCTAATTTCCATTTGGAATCTATGCGTGAGAAAAACTCCAACGTTTGAGTTTTTAGATTTTAGATATTTCTGTGGTGAGGTCTAGCTCTAATTTCCATTTGGAATCTCTGCGTGAGGGAAACTCCAACGTTACAGTTTTGAAACTTTAGAAAAATAATTTGCTAGGGGTTGCCCTAGTCAATATTATTTATTTCTCTAGAATTTATCAAAAAAGTAGTCATTTATTAGTTCTTTTACAGAAAAAGCATAACCAATTCCAACATTTGCAGACCTTTCAAGCTTGTAAGTCATTTCTAACATTTGACTTTGACTTTCTATAAAAGCTTCAGTAGGCTCGATATTTTGTATGAATATTCTGTATTGACTTTCAGAGAAAATTTCAATATTTCTTTTTAGAATAGAGCGAAAATATTTAAACCCTTAAGTTAGACCAGTTGCTTTTCTATTAAAAATACCAATAACTTTTCCTGTCTCTAGATCGATTAACAGACCTCCTTAATTACTATGGTTTACACTTGTATCAACTTGAATAACATCGATATTTTTACTTTTATAAAAAGACGATATTATTCCCGAATGACAGAAAAGGTTAAATTTTTAAAATGGATATCCGAGAAAAAAAATATCATCTCCAATTCGCTTTCCTAAGTCTGAATAATTAGATAGTTCAAAGTTGTAAAGTTTTTGTTTTGATAATTCAGGTATATCAAGGACTATATAATCACAACCTTCTTTATCAGAAGCTGTTTTTGTTCTTTTTAAGAAATCATAGTTTGTCATAGAAAAGCCCTCTTTAGATAGTTCAACAGAGTTATAAATATATGGTTCTAATGACAACAACAGAATCAATGGGAGGAGTATAAGCAACATGATAATTTGTCACTAATAATCCTTCAACCATAAATCCAGTTCCAGAAGAAACTCTATTTCCATATTTCAAGCCTCCGACTTCAGTCGGAGGTTAACTGATAACTGATAACTGAAATGACCCTACTCTCCTAATATATTCATAACAAATCAATTAACCTTAAAGTTTCTCTCAGTAAACTGTTGTAATTTTTTAGAAAAATAGAGTAGTCAGGAGGCAGAATTAATTAAGACTGTATCTGCTGAATTTTCCACTAATCAAATACCATTAAATATAAGATTTGGTAGAAATTTTCAAGCAATATACTAATCTACATCCTACAGATAAAATTAAATTCTGACTCCTGAATTCTTAGTTAATAAACTACCAGTAAATCTAAATAAATTCTCGTGGATCTGTCACATATCCAGTCAGTGCTGAAGCTGCTGCTGTGTAGGGAGAAGCTAAATAAACTTGTGCTTGTTTATTCCCCATCCGACCAGGAAAATTACGATTAGTTGTAGAAACACAAATTTCTGGTTGATTTAATCGCCCAAATGTATCTTTTGGTCCGCCTAAACAAGCAGCGCAAGATGGAGCTGCAGGTTCAATACAACCAGCATCTAAAAATATTTCTGAGAGAGTTTGACCATCATGTTTGACAGTAAATAAATCCTCATAAACTTTCTGAGTTGCTGGTACTAAATAAGTCGGAACTTTCACTTTATGACCTTTAATAAGTTTTGCTGCATGAAGAAAGTCAGAAGTTTTTCCACCTGTACAAGAACCTATATAAACTCGGTCAATTTTAACATCCTGACAGTTACGAGCAAGTTCTTTATTATCTGGAGAATGAGGTTTAGCTACTACAGGTTCTAGTTTTGTCACATCGTAAGAACTGTCGCTATAAAACGTGGCATTTTCATCAGTATAAAAAGACTCAAATGGTTTATCGGTTCTCCCCCGCAAATATTCAAAGGTAGTCTCATCCGGAGCGATGACTCCATTTTTACCCCCCGCCTCAATAACCATATTACAGAGAGTCATCCGTTCTTCCATTGTCATTTGTCCGACAGTTTCACCAGCAAATTCCATTGTTCTGTAGGTAGCACCGGCAACAGAAATATCTCCAATAATTTGTAATATCAAATCTTTTGCCAATAAATAATCTGGCATTTCACCATTCAAGACAAACCGCATAGTTGCTGGAACTTTTACCAATAATTTGCCTGTACCTGTAATAAAGGCAGCATCTGTATTACCGATACCTGTGGCAAATTCTCCAAAAGCTCCCGCATTACAAGTGTGGGAGTCGGTGCCAAATAATACTTCTCCAGGACGAGTATGACCTTCTTGAGCGAGGGCAACATGACAAACTCCTTTGTAGTCTGGGTTTGCTTTAAAATTTGAACGGTCAATAATGTCGTAGAAGTATTTGATATTTTGTTCTTGGGCAAAGTCTCGCAAAATATCTACGTTGCGGTTTGCCCGTTCGTCGGCAGTGAAAATATAGTGGTCTGGAATGAGGACGATTTTTTCTTTGTCCCAAACTTTAGCATTTTCGCCAAATTCTCGTTTGAAAATACCAATAGTACCAGGACCACAAACATCATGGGTCATTAATACGTCTACATTGACCCAAATATTTTCTCCTGGGGTAACGGTAGATTTTCCTGATGCTTTGGCCAGGATTTTTTCAACCATGGTCATTGCCATAAGCGATCGCTCCTCTTGGTAGTTTACAATTGTATTTTAGACAACCTATAGCAATCCTATTCCAGTTGTAATTTTTTGGTGGTAGTTAGGAGTCAGGAGTTAGGAGTCAGAAGTCATAATTTCAAAGGCTTTCAGTTGAAATTAACTGTCACAAAACTTTTCACAATCTATTTAGGATTACTATATAGTTAAAAGCAGAAAACAGAAGGAGAAAGGTTAACTATTAATATTGCTTGATTTTGGCAGTTTTGAAAGCTAAATTTTACAGATATAAAAAGTTGATAGCTGAATGCTAAAAGTTGATAGCTAGTTAACAGGTAGTTATTGAGAGTTAGTATAATTATGTTCAAGGAATATAAGGTTTCTAAATAACTTTTGTTGGGGAGATGATAAATATGGAATTTCAAACACCAGCTCAAGCAGAATGTTATCAAAAAGTTGATGGATGGATGAAAGAATTATTTAGTGATTATCCTTGGGAAAAACTTGATGAACCAGGGTTTAGTATATTTTTGGGTTCTGCTTGGGTAGAAGTGAGAATTTATCCTTGGGGAGAGGATAGTATTATTAATACTCGTTCTACTGTGGTTATTGGTGCTGAATTAAAGTCTGATTTATTAGAATTTTTATTGCGAGCAAATAGTGATATGCAGTTTGGTGGTTTTTCTTTAGATGCTAATGGAAATATTTTATTTCAACATAGTATAGTTGGTTTTACTTGTGACCAAAGGGAGTAGGAGGAAATAATTGATGATTTTTGCACAATAATTTATTTGATTTTTTATTATTGGAGATGTCTAATAGTTTATTGAGGAAAAAAGAAACAAGAAGGAATAAGGCAGAAGGAAGTTGGGAAATATCCATAAGTTATTCTTTAAAATAGGGAGTAGGGAGTAGGAGGAAATAAATGCTAAAATTAAAGATCAAGTTGTTGATTAATTTTAAATTTATATAAGATGACTCTAACTAATTTAGAAATTTTTGAGCAATTACATGAAGCGGCAAAAGGTTTACTATGGATGAGTGAATCAGATTATCCTTTTGAAGCTTTAATTTGGGAATTTGGTGAAAAAATTTTACTGGATAATGAAGTGGTTTTGAAAATTACTAAACATTCTTTGGATACTCCAGTTAAAGTTATGGAATTTGATACCTTTTTTAAAAATGCAGTTACTCATCAAGATTGGCATAATTCAGAAGAAGCTGATACCGTGAATAGATATCAGGAACTTGTCAGGATAATGAAGCAATATTTAAACGATTTAAAAGTCTATAAAGTGGGTGAAATTGAAATTGATGTTTATATAATTGGTAAGACTGATGCTGGAGATTATGCCGGTCTAGCTACAGTTTCTATTGAGACCTAAAATAATGGATAATTGATAATGAATAATGAATAATGAATAATACAGCAGTTTCCGAAGTTATGAGATACATATATTGACGGTTTTCGATAGATAGGGAGATAGGGAGATGGAAAATAAGCAAAAAATATTTACCCTGTCAAAATTTTGGTTATTGTACCTCATCAAAATAGGAAGCATTTTAAATAATTAATAATTACCTATTCTTAAAAATAAGAGGATTGGTTAAAAAGGAAATTTTTTTATTTTTTATCCTTTAAAAGAGAGGCTTTAAACCTTGATTTTCCCCTAAAATATATCTCCTAATTATCAATTATCAATTATCCATTATCAACTCGACTTTCAATCGCATCTTGAATTTCTTTTGGAACTTTTGAAAGAAAATCATAACCAGTAGCAGATTCAATTTTATCTACAGAAACTCGGTAAGCTTTCCAGTCACTTCTAATCCGATTAGAATTAGGCATATCCACTGCAATAACTCTAGTATTTTTATTAACTCCTCTCACACCACTACCTGGTTTTAAAACTACTATAATTTTCCATGTCCGACTGGGAATAGTTACCTTACCATCAGCAATATTTCCTTTTTTTCTATACCCTCCAGCAATAATATAAAGTTCATTTCCTGCCTCTACAAGTTCGCGAGAATATTGCTCTAACTCGCGCCAAGTTTCCCGATTATTATCAGGACTTTGAGGAATGATATTTGTCATTAAAAATGTAGCTGAATTATCTTTTTCATTAGCAGTCCGATCTGCTGAAGGAATTAAATGTCCTCGATCATAACCACTATTTCGATAATTACTTGGTCTAACATGATACCAGTCTTCAGGTAAAGTCTCATCTGGGCGAAAATCATCCTGTCTTTCTACATTTCCTAACCAAGATTTATTGAGTTGCCAACTCACCCAATTTGCTGTTCCTTTATTTCGGTTATATGACAATACATACTGGGGTTTTTCCATTAAATAATTATCTGAATTTTCGATAGAAGTTGTGGCATTACTTGGGTTGCCTAAAGTGATATGAACTTTCGGAGAAGGTTTGAGAAGTAGAGAACATCCACTGGTAAGTGTGAGTAAAAGTATTGTGATTCCTAGAGCGATTTTCCGAGATAATCTTAGCATTTGTTTTTCTTTTGTGTATGTTAGTTTTACTATAGCGTTTTTATTTGATATACGGAAACTTAAGTTCTCTTAAAAAGGTATGTAGGTTTTGGGAAATAGGCAATAGAAAAGAATTAAAAACAGCATTAATTAAATAGTGAAAAAAATATAATTATGACTCAATAAGTGCGTTTTTTATTAGAAACAAATACGGTCTAGATTTATAGATAATTTGAAAATACTATAAACTATTTTGAATTATCAGTTGTTAGACTAATGTTCTTATGAAGTAACAATAAGTAGTTTGCATTTTAGGAATTTCCTAGTTGAGAGAGGAAAAACTTAACACTTAACTGAGAAAAGAAAGTCAACAGGATGTGTAATTAATTTTGCATAGGAAGTTATGATCCATTTTAAGTTAAAATCTAAATTGTTCAACTAAAAGCAAAAACCAAAAACTATGAATATAGAAAAAGCAATAATTAAGGAATACGCAGACAAACCTATCAAAGAAATTGTCGATGCTCCTGTTTGGGCAATTAAAGGAATATCTCAATCAGATGCGGTTTTACTAGAGCAAGCATTTGGAGTAAAAACAGTTGGAGATTTTGCTAATCTTAAATATTTTAAGTGGGCACAAGCAATAGTATCTTTATCAGAAGTAGAAGTTTAGAAAAAAGGGTGCATCTCAATGCAAGAAGAAAGCCAAAAAATTATCGCCTTTAGGGAACACTTAACTGGGAACAGGTATGGAGGAAAAAGTATTTTTGCAAAGCAAATATGAGATGCACCCAGAGAAAAAGCTTTTAGCAGAATTAATTCCTCAAATTTTAAGTAAGGTAAAAAATCAGCATTTCCTTGATTAATTAACACAGCTAGAATAAGCTTTTTGATAATTATCAGCTAGAAGCGTGTTAATTATTCTTGTTTTTACTACTTTCCGACTCCCCTACTCCCTACTCCCTAATAATAAATTCTGCTATACCCAAATAGTGAATTTCTTGGGGAGTAACTGTAAATCTACAAGGCAAAATTTCTACTCCTTTTGTAACAGCTTCTCTCAAAAGTTTACCATAATCAGGGTCGGCAACATCTCCAGGGGCAAACTGATAACAATCACCACGATTTATAAAAAATAAACATACCGCCCTTCCTCCTTGTTCAACTACCTCTATTAATTCCCGTAAATGTTTTTGCCCCCTCTCTGTAACCGTATCTGGAAATAAAGCAACTCGTCGATCTGACCAAGTAGTATTCTTCACCTCAAGATAAATATTTTGAGTCTCACTAATTAACTTAAAATCTACCCGACTTTTCCTTTCTTTCCCATAAACAACTTCCGTTTTAATTTCCTGATAATCTCCCAATTCAGGAAACAAATATTCTGCCAAAGCTAATTTAATAATTCGATTTGGTAAAGCTGTATTAATGCCCACCCAAGTCGGTTCATTATCGGTTACTTCAATTAATTCCCAAGTATAAGCTAACTTACGTTTTGGATTATTACTATGAGAAACCATCACATTACTTCCTGGAGTAGAAACTCCAGTCATCGGACCTGTATTTGGGCAGTGAGCAGTAATAATTTCTCCAGACTTTAACTCTATATCTGCCAGAAATCTTTTATAACGTTTAATTAAAATTCCTGGTTCAAGAGTGGGATATTTATAAGAAAATTTTGGTGGATTATTCATAATTATTTGAGAACAAATCTTATGGATTTTAAGTCAATAAGTTTCAGATAACACAAAAATTAATCAGAATAAAAACATTAATACTAGCTTGAGGATGACACACAAAAAAATTTAAAGTTATTATTCTTGGTTAAACTGGCAGAATATTCAGCTATTATTTTTCTAATTCAGAAGCATATAAGTTACCTTTTTCAACCTGATTCTCTGGTTTATAGTTAGGAAGAAATAAAATTTTAGCTATAACTTTTGCAGTTACAGCGCTTTCTGTTTTTATGAGGTGCATATATTTAGGGAATAGGGAATCTGCTCTAATTCTAAAATTCTAAATTCTAAATTCTCAAAGATAATTGTCGTAAAATTGCAAAGCGAATTAGCCTGAGAGGAAAACTAGAATTCCTGACAATTGCTAATCGTAAATACTTGCCAACAAGTAAACGTAATATACCTTTTAATCTTGCCTGGAATCTTTCTCCAAATAATCTCCAGATTTGAAATTTATCTACGCCAGCATAAATTGGCATAAAAGCTAATTTATCGTAAAGAATATCAGCTCGATGAACTTTACTTAAACCAAAGCGGGAATGTTCTAAATTAGGTAAACCTCCATGTTCCCCATAATTCCGAAAAGGAACAAAATTTTGGAAATTTCTACTTCTTAAAAATTCATCAATAGTAGAATCCCATGTTGAATAATTATCAGTTCCAGAATTCAGACGAACCTCATTTTCTAATTCAATTAACTGAAGAGCAGCTCCTGGTGTAAGAATATAAGCTACCGCAGAAGTTGAAAAACCTTGAGCATAATTCTCATCAGAAACAGTATAGATTTGAGGAGCGCAAGTGTAAAGCCAAGCTATACCCACATTATGATTTTCCAAATTAAATGGTAAAGGTAATGAACCAAAATTTATAACAGGAACAAAATCAGCTTCAATAATTAGACTTGGTTTCTCTTGTTCACTTGCTTTTATCCAAGCATTCTTATGATTTAGAAGAGTCAGATAACTGGGAGAATAACTTTTATATTCTGGCTGATGTTTTTGCCTCATAAGTTCATAATTAAAACCTTTTTCCTGTAAAATTTTTTCCAGAATTGTTGTATCTTCTTTATAAGCAATAATAAACACACTAGAGATACTCTCTATTAAGCTATTTTTATTTGACATATAGCAATCCTATTTAAGTTGTAATATTTTGGCGTAGGGGCTAACGACAGTTCGCCCGTACAGCAGTCATAATTTCAAAAGTTTTGAGATAAATCCCAGTTTTACTCGGATTAATAATTCCTTTTTTTAATTGCCTCTTGCTGATGGCTTGTGTGGTATAAACTACAATATTTATTCCTGTTATTTTATTTTTATATCTAGTCAGACGAGGACGAGATTTAAACTTTAATTGGTTATGTTTATAAACTTCGTTTGCTGCTAAAAAATTCTTCCAATTTTTATCTAAAATCATCAATATTTGTTGAGATACTTTAGCTCAGATTGCTTGATAATCTGATTGAGTAGAGAGTGTTTTTTGTAGGTCATAATAGGATATATTTG
This sequence comes from Okeania sp. SIO3I5, assembly GCF_010672085.1. Taxonomy (GTDB): domain Bacteria; phylum Cyanobacteriota; class Cyanobacteriia; order Cyanobacteriales; family Microcoleaceae; genus Trichodesmium. The sequence continues at coordinate 4,334 of NZ_JAAHHT010000003.1, read as the reverse complement.
TCTTTTCAAATATCCAAGACTGACGAACTAAATAATTAGCATAGTTATAGAGATTCTTCGACAAAAAACACAGTCGGTCAATTTCAACATAAAACCGATGTTTCGGTTGAATAATATGTCTCTCAACTAATCTCATAAATCAAGGAGTTAAAATTATATTAGGATTTGAGAATTTATGAATCTTTAATTATGGTTATTTAGCCTTTAATTTTCAGCCAACGTCGATTATACCATGAAAAATAATGATTGATAGTTATTAAACTTTGTCAAATATTTAGTAGCTCTTTTGTACAAATTAACTAAGATATTTGACATTCTTTGAATACATAAGACTATATTTATTTACAACGTTTATTATACCTAGTTAAATCCTAAATTGAAATAGATAAAAAAAACTAATATCCGGTTCCCTATCCCTGAATACTGAATCATGATTAAACTTATTTAAACAACATTATTATATTGTACTCGTGTCTGAATCAGAATCACAAAAAACTTCTCGCTCTCTTGCCGGAATAGCAGGTATCGTAGCAATAGCCACATTAATAAGTAAAATATTTGGCCTGGTACGTCAACAGGCGATCGCCGCAGCCTTCGGAGTAGGTGCAGCAGTGGACGCTTATAATTATGCTTATGTTATCCCTGGCTTTTTATTAGTCCTATTAGGAGGAATTAACGGACCATTTCATAGCGCTATAGTCAGCGTCTTAGCAAAGCGAGACAAATCAGAAGCAGCACCACTAATAGAAACCATTACCACATTAATTGGTGGAGTCCTCTTATTAGTAACAGTAAGTCTGATTTTTTTTGCTGATCCTTTAATTGATTTAGTAGCACCAGGTTTAAGCAAAACTCCAACAGGTTTAGAAATTCGAGAAATTGCCATTCAACAATTTCAAATTATGGCTCCCATGGCTTTATTAGCAGGATTAATAGGTATTGGTTTTGGTGCCCTTAATGCTGCGGATATGTATTGGTTGCCTTCTATTAGTCCGTTATTTTCTAGTGTGGCTTTATTAGGAGGAATTTTTATCTTAGTCTTACGATTAGGAGAAAAAATTATTCAATCAGAATATGCCATGATGGGAGGCTTAATTCTAGCCTGGGGCACCCTTATCGGAGCAATATTACAATGGTTAATTCAAGTTCCCGCATTGTGGCGAGCAGGTTTAGGAAAATTACGTTTAAGATTTAATTTTCGACACCCAGGAGTACAAGAAATTACCAAAGTAATGATACCTGCAACTTTATCTTCTGGAATGTTACATATTAATGTTTATACAGATTTATTTTTTGCTTCTTATATTCCCCAAGCTGCTGCTTCCTTGGGTTATTCTGGTTTATTAGTACAGACTCCTTTGGGAATTATTTCTAATGTAATTTTAGTTCCATTTTTACCAATCTTTTCTCGATTAGCTGCACCGGAAAATTGGCAAGATTTAAAATATCGAATTCGGCAAGCTTTGGTATTAACAGGAATTACAATGTTGCCTTTAAGTGCAATTATGGTGACGTTAGCTTTGCCTATTGTGAGAGTAGTTTATGAACGTTATGCTTTTGATTTATCGGCTTCAAAATTTGTCGCTTCTGTATTGATGGCTTATGCAGTAGGAATGTTTGTTTATTTAGGAAGGGATGTTTTAGTCAGAGTTTTTTATGCTTTGGGAGATGGAGAAACTCCTTTTAAAGTTAGTGTCTTTAATATTTTTCTGAATGTTCTGTTAGATTATTTGTTAATTAATGCTTTTGGCGCTCCTGGTTTGGTATTGGCAACTGTGGGAGTAAATTTAATTTCAATGATAATTTTTCTCTTATTATTAGATAGAAAATTAGGGGGTTTGCCTTGGGGAGAATGGTTGATAATTTTTGCTGGTTTAATTGTTGGAACTTTGGCAACTGGTTTTGTTTGTTGGAGTGTGCTTTGGGGTTCTCAGTTAGTGTTGGGAACTGAGGGATTTTTTGTGCAGTTATTGGAACTTGGTTTAGCAAGTTTTTCGGGGTTGGGTATCTTTGGTTTGATAGTAATGAAAATGAATTTGCCAGAGGTTGATATTTTTGTTACTCGAATTAGACAGAAATTGGGAATTTGATTTTACATCTTTGTAGCTTTTATCTTTGTTTTTTCAGCTAACAAGGCGATCGCTAGTTCAACTATTACCGGTAAGTCAAAAGCTAAAGGTATTTTTAAATAAGTTCTTCTGACAGAAATATTAAATAGGTGATGCTGTGTATCGCATTAAGAAAAAGGTTGATATAGCAATCCTCCGCATATTCGTGTCAAAAAATTCGTTGCTTTTAGGGAATAGGGAATAGAGAAGAAGTAGGAGTTTCAAGAGTTTTATCTACTTTTTTATTTTTCACAACATAAGCGCGGATTGCTATATTTTTTATTCCTTTGTTGCTACTACATCTATATATATAGATATATAGTTCAAAAGCGGAGTGCTTCATTTTGTGAAGCTGCTATTTCCCTATAGGTAATAGTCAGAAAATTCGCAACGAACCTTCCGAGTCGAGTGCTTCAGAAAATGAAACTGCTATTTCCCTATACGCAATAATCAGAAATTTGCAACGAACCTACCGAGGCGAGTGCTTCAGAAAATGAAACTACTATTTCCCGATACGCAATAGTCAGAATTTCCCAACGAACCATCCGAGTCGAGTGCTTCAGAAAATGAAACTGCTATTTCCCTATACGCAATAATCAGAAATTTCGCAACGAACCGTCCGAGGCAAGTGCTTGAAAAAATGAAACTACTATTTCCCTATAAGCAATAGTCAAAAATTCGCAACGAACCTTCCGAGTCGAGTGCTTCAGAAAATGAAACTGCTATTTCCCTATACGCAATAATCAGAAATTTGCAACGAACCTACCAAGGCGAGTGCTTCAGAAAATGAAACTACTATTTCCCTATAAGCAATAGTCAAAAATTCGCAACGAACCATCCGAGTCGAGTGCTTCAGAAAATGAAACTGCTATTTCCCGAGCAGCAATAATCAGAAATTTCGCCACTCACCTCTGATGTGGAATTTTTCATTCCCTGAAGCTCCTATTTACTAGAGGCAATAGTCGAAAATTTCCCAACGAACCATCCGAGTCGAGTGCTTCAGAAAATGAAACTGCTATTTCCCTATACGCAATAATCAGAAATTTCGCAACGAACCTACCGAGACGAGTGCTTCAGAAAATGAAACTACTATTTCCCTATAAGCAATAGTCAAAAATTCGCAACGAACCGTCCGAGTCGAGTGCTTCAGAAAATGAAACTGCTATTTCTCCATAGGCAGTAGTCAGAAAATTCGCAACGAACCTACCGAGACGAGGGCTTCAGAAAATGAAACTGCTATTTCTCCATAGGCAGTAGTCAGAAAATTCGCAACGAACCTACCGAGACGAGTGCTTCAGAAAATGAAACTGCTATTTCTCCATAGGCAGTAGTCAGAAAATTCGCAACGAACCTACCGAGACGAGTGCTTCAGAAAATGAAACTGCTATTTCTCCATAGGCAATAGTCAGAAATTCGCAACGAACCATCCGAGCGAGTGCTTCAGAAAATGAAACGGCTATTTCCCGATAAGCAATAGTCAGAAATTTCGCAACGAACCTACCGAGTCGAGTGCTTCAGAAAATGAAACGGCTATTTCTCCATAGGCAATAGTCAGAAATTTGCAACGAACCATCCGAGCGAGTGCTTCAGAAAATGAAACGGCTATTTCCCGATAAGCAATAGTCAGAAATTTCGCAACGAACCGTCCGAGTCGAGTGCTTCAGAAAATGAAACTGCTATTTCCCGATAAGCAATAGTCAGAAATTTCGCAACGAACCGTCCGAGGCGAGTGCTTCAGAAAATGAAACTACTATTTCCCGATACGTAATAGTCAGAAATTTCGCAACGAACCGTCCGAGGCGAGTGCTTCAAAAAATGAAACTACTATTTCCCTATACGCAATAGTCAAAAATTCGCAACGAACCTACCGAGGCGAGTGCTTCAAAAAATGAAACTGCTATTTCCCTATACGCAATAGTCAGAAATTTCGCAACGAACCGTCCGAGTCGAGTGCTTCAGAAAATGAAACTACTATTTCCCTATACGCAATAATCAGAAATTCGCAACGAACCTACCGAGTCGAGTGCTTCAGAAAATGAAACTACTATTTCCCGAGCAGCAATAGTCAAAAATTTCGCAACGAACCGTCCGAGTCGAGTGCTTCAGAAAATGAAACTGCTATTTCTCCATAGGCAGTAGTCAGAAAATTCGCAACGAACCTACCGAGACGAGTGCTTCAGAAAATGAAACTGCTATTTCTCCATAGGCAGTAGTCAGAAAATTCGC
>NZ_JAAHHT010000299.1 GCF_010672085.1 Okeania sp. SIO3I5 | reverse complement strand
TTGGATGTCAGGGTTAGAATTAGCTTTTATCCAATTTAATTCTGCCTCTCCAGCTAGATTACTACTAAATACTGGAGTTAATGATTGTTGGATTTTAGCTAATCTGAGCGATCCATCAACTATTGCTGAAGCTAAAAGATTTTCTGAAGCTAAGTCAAGGGCCAAAGAGGTTCATTTTCTGGCAGTACAGTCAGATCCAGAATCAGAATCATTTGCTGGCTTTTGGTTATTGCAAGAAATTAGTATTTAGTATTCTGCTGATTAAATCTTCAAGCATGACTCCTGACTCCTGACTCCTGACTCCTGACTCCTGATTTAGTTAGGTTTTGGGTACTGGACATTGGTACAATCCTACTAGCAATTCCATTGTCCAAAATAAAAAATCCCAAACAGAATGTTATGACCGAATTAGCAGAACAACTGCTAGAACTAGCTGCCAAAGCGGGGGCTGAGGCAGCAGAAGTATTTCAGGCGCAATCACACTGTCGGCCTATATTTTTTGAAAGTAATAGACTCAAGCAACTAGAAAGTACCCAATCAGAGGGCACAGCACTGCGACTTTGGCGAAATGGATGTCCAGGACTAGCTGTAGCTTATGGGCCTGTGGAACCAATAGCTTTAGTAGAACGAGCTATATCTATAAGTAGTTTGAATGAACCAGAATATATTGAATTAGGATCGATTGCCAAAAATCGTCATTATCCCAACCAAGGGATATCTGTGCCCATAGAACAACTGGTAAGGTGGGGGAAAGAGGCGATCGCGTTAATTCGAGAATTTTATCCAGATGTGATTTGTAATGGAGAATGGGATTGTGAAATTGAATCTACTCGTTTAATCAATTCATTAGGACTAGATTCTAATCATATAGATACTACTTTAAGTGGTTATGTAGAAGTTGATTGGGTAAGGGGAGATGACTTTTTAAATATATCTGATGGTCAAATCCAAAGAAATAGGCTCGAACCGAAGAAAGTCGCGGACCGAATTTTACAACAATTAAATTGGGCACAAAAGAATGTGGCGTCCCTTAGTGGTAGAATACCTATTTTATTTACAGCTAAAGCAGCAGATTTATTATGGAGTACCATCTCGGTAGCTCTGAATGGGAAACAGGTACTAGAAGGTGCTTCTCCTTGGAGCGATCGCCTAGGGGAACTTGTCACTAATAAACAAATTACTATTTCTCAACAACCAGAAGAAGGACCATTTAGTTGTCCTTTTGATGATGAAGGTACTCCAACCCGCTCCATCGAATTTATTCAAAAAGGTGTTTTACAACTGTTTTATACAGATCGAACTACTGGTAGATTATTGGGTAGCGGGACTACTGGTAATGGGTTTCGTCCAGACTTGGGTAGATATCCTACACCTGAATTATTTAATTTTATAGTTAAACCAGGAGAGCGATCGCTACAGGAATCAATTGGGATGTTAGATGATGGAATTATAGTCGATCAAATTCTCGGTGGTGGTGCGGGTATTTCTGGTGACTTTTCTATTAATGTTGAACTTGGCTATCGTGTCAGAAAAGGTGAAATAATTGGTAGAGTGAAAAATACTATGGTTGCTGGTAATGTTTATGCAGCATTAAGGCAATTAGTAGAATTAGGAAATGATGGAGAATGGAATGGTTCTTGTTATACTCCTCATGTAATTGTAGAAGGATTATCTACTATTAGTAAAGTGGATTAAATTAATGGATAATTGATAATTGATAATTAGGACCTGATGAAAAAGTATGAGTGGTAAGGGTAGGAGTCAGGAGTCAGGAGTCATATAGAATCCGGGTAATTAGTTATCGTATTACTGAGGAGTAATGAGTAATGAGTAATGAGTAATGAGTAATGAGTAATGAGTAATGAGTTAGGAGTTAGGAGTAATATAGAATCCGGTTATATAGTATATGTTGATAATTCTATAATTACTTCAGTATTCAATCTCCCCTACTCCCCTATCCCCTACTCCCCTACTCCCAACTATACAATAACTATAAACGCGCCCAAATTCTCATAGCTTTGGCCGATCAATTTCCCGAATTATTACCAGAAGTGCTGGCGATAAATTCTACCTATGTATCATATAGAATCCGAATAACTAATTATCCGGATTCTATATAAATCCTTGTTTTGAAAAGTAAACGTCTACGCTCGTACCAAGTTTCTGGATTCCCCTGGGTAAGTCCTATTTCTAAAATCCTTCTGTGAATATGAAATCATCAGAAGTAATTGCCGTCTCATCTACTCCTATTATCGTACCAATAATTTCTTCAGTCCGAGTAACAACGATGGAAATAGTATTATCCTCACCAGTAACGAGCGCTATCTCGGAAAATCCCAAATCTTCTCTTAACCCAATACGATCGATACCATCTTCAAAATCTAATATTGTATTGTTTCCTGTATCTGGCGCCAAGCTAAACACATCCTCCCCTGGGCCACCAATAAGAGTATTATTCCCTTTACTGCCAACAAGGATATCATCACCCAAATCTCCACTTAAGCGATCGCTCCCTGTACCACCATCAAGGCGATCTCCTCCTTTACCTCCAAATAAGCTATCGTTGCCATCCTCACCTTGAAGATTATCATTATCCCGTTCTCCTAAGAGCAAATCATTACCACCATTACCTAAGATACGATCATTGTCTTTACCACCATAAATCGTATCACTATTAAAATTACCGTCGATGCTATCGAAACCTTGATTGCCGAAAATTACATCAGCACCACTGCCACCATCAATCGTATCATCTCCCTCTAAACCAAAAATAGAATCCTGAGCATCTATGTCTACTAAGATATCGTCTTCAGCAGTACCGACAAGAGGTTGAAACGGAGCTACATCGATAACTTCTTCATTTGCCAGTAAATTTTCAACAACGAAAACATCAGACAGATTTTCAGTATCGCCAGGCACCAAATCACCAAGCAAAGAATTAAACGCTATGAGACTACCATCAGCAGAGATCGATGCAAATTCTGGTTCCCAACCTCGAGGGGGTTCTGGGGGAGAAAAAGATTGGGTTCTTTGAGTTTCTGAATCCTCAAAAGTCAAAGGGTTGGTGGTCATATTGGAGCGTAGATCGTGTATAAATACCTTTCCGTTCTGTGGAGAAATAATTGTACCTGTTGTAGAAGCAATAAATCTACCATCAGCAGAAACAACAGGTCGTTGACTTCCCCGAATACGGTTAGTTTCTCCCGTTGCGCGATCGTATACGAATACTCTAGAAAAGGGACGAGAATCTCCCGCAATATACATCGATACAAAAGGACTGAAAACAGATTCAAAAGCTATAAAACGCCCATCGTTAGAAATTGTATTATCACCAATACGATCTCCAGGGTGGGATTCTGCTGTAAGACAAGAGTTTATTCCGGTTTCGCGATCGTGAATATACATCTGACAGTTTTCCTCCCCAGGTATTAGGTTATCTGCATCAGAGGAAAAAGTGATAAATCTGCCATTGCCAGACATAGAGTAAATCCTGGAACTGCTGTTAAACTGATTTCCCGAAGAGTCTGGATTAAATTGGGTGGTAATACCTGTTTCTAGCTCCCGTATAAAAATATTTTGCTTTTCGTTAGTATCTCCTGGCAATAGGTTGTCAGCATTAGAGTTAAAGAAAATTTCACTTCCATCAGCAGAAATTATGGGAAATTGGGAATCTGTGTTTCCTAGTTCTCCTGCGGAGTTGACAGAAACCAGACTGGTTATACCTGTTTGTCGATCGTGGACAAATATATCCCGCGCCTCGTTCGTATCTTCTGGCACCAAATTATCGGCAGTAGAAGAAAAGGCGATGAAGCGTCCATCCCCAGAAATGGAGGGAGTACCGGAGAGAGCATTTCCCACTTCTCCTGCGGAGTTGACAGAAACCAAGCTAGTAATACCTGTTTGTCTGTCATGGACGAATACATCCTGCGCGTCGTTTGTATCTCCTGACACTAAATTATCAGCAACAGAGGAAAAGGCGACAAACCTACCATCACTAGAGATAGCAGGAGAAGTAGATACCCCATTTGCTTCATTTCCCGACGAATCTACCGACACCCGATTAATAGCAAAAACTGAATTATAGTTTGTCGCGATCGCTTCTCCAAAAACTCCGGTACTTTCTATTTCCCCTAGTTTAACTTCCAGTTGCCAATCTCCTCCTAAAACAGCACTTCCAGTCAGGTTAGCAGATGCAGCAATATTAGCGCTAGTTATTTTCTGGAGTCTCTGTAAAAATTCTGCTCCTGCATCTCCGGCAGCAACATTGCAACCGTACAGAAAAAGGTCTCCTTCCCACTGTTGCAAATCCCAAATATAATTATTGATTGTATCAAGACTTAATTGAGTGTTGCCGAGATACAAGCAACCAGGAGAACCGTGACTAATGATGTGAATAGCATTTATATTTGATCTTTGAGCGAGAACTTCGGTTATTTGTTTGATACCATCGCGGTTGCTCTCTAGAATAATGGTATTTGTTTGATCAATCGCTCCAGCGACTAACATTTGATAATTTTCTACTCCCTTGTCGATGAAAACAATAGTCCTTGCTTTCTGGGAATACGGTATTAAATAGTAGCTTTGTTGATTCATTTTACATCCCTGGGTTGTATTAGTTTCAGGACTTACGCATAACCGCCATACCTAGTAGGGGCGAATGGCATTCGCCTCTAAGGATAGCTTACTGCCTAAGAATTTGCCAGGACTAAGGCCATGCGAACCCAGAAACCGGGTTTTTTCGTCAATGTTAATTGTTAAAAACAACAATTTCTCCTAAAAACCCGGTTTCTTTGCGTAAGTCCTATTTGCGTAATTTAGAACCCAGAAACCGGGTTTTTTCGTCAATGTTAATTGTTAAAAACAACAATTTCTCCTAAAAACCCGGTTTCTTTGCGTAAGTCCTATTTGCGTAATTTCTGAGTTTTTTAATATAATCAGAACTAAGGCCATGCGAACCCAGAAACCCGGTTTCTACGAGAAACCGGGTTTCTTTGCGTAAGTCCTGATAATATTATATCATGTCCGGATCAGAGCGTGATAGAACTCCGTTCCGCTTACGCGATCAAAAAGCTTTCTCCTCCTTATAGCTTACAGCGCTTTTCAGATTGATGACCTCACGTCACAACCAAAACCCCGTAGGGACGTTCCATGGAACGTCCCTACTGTGTGAAATAAAAACTGCTGTAAAATTCCCACCTCTTCTCTCCTGACTCCTGACTCCTGACTCCTGACTCCTCGCTTTGCGTAACTCCTGAAATAAATAAAACAAAATACCAACTAAGCAGTAAAATTAAATAACTATCAGTTTTTAGCATCTCTGGGTTAAAAAAAAATAATCTTGCTGACTGCTGAGTGCTTTTTTCAAAACCAACATTTCCTTATGTGGTATAAGTATATCCTAGAAGAACTACAAACCTATCTCAAGAGATTTGTCTATCCATACATAGGCTTTGTGATTACGCCCCTCCTAAGACCTAAAATTCTAGCAGTCGTTGAAGCCAGCTTAATCGGAATAACTTCTGGATTAGCCGCCGTTACCCTCAAAGAAGGCATCGGATGGCTAGGTAGTTTGCGGATAGCTGCATCCCTAAAATTTGCTCCTTGGTTATTATTACCTATTTTTGCCTTAACTGGAGGATTTGTCACAGGTGTATTAGTAAAACGTTTAGCACCAGAAACTGCAGGCAGTGGAGTACCACAAGTAAAAGCTGCACTAGGAGGTATGCGAGTCCCCTTAAACTTCCCGATCGCTATTGTCAAAATGCTCACTACCATTCTGACAGTTGGTTCTGGATTAACATTAGGAAGACAAGGCCCAACTGTCCAAATAGGTGCATCCTTGGCTGCTTGGATCGGGCGTTGGCTGCCCACTTCTCCCAGTTATCGTCGTCAGTTAATTGCCTGTGGTGCTGCCGCTGGATTAGCTGCTGGCTTCAATGCTCCTATTGCTGGAGTGTTATTTGTAGTGGAAGACCTGATGCATGATATTTCTGGCATCACGTTGGGGCCAGCAATTATTGCTTCCTTTGTCGGTGCATTTGTTTCGCAAATGCTAGGAGGAAAAAGCTTGTACTACAACAGCGATCGCCTAGATATATCAATGACAGGATTTTTACATCCTCAAGAAATGCCTTTCTACATAGTTTTGGGAATTTTAGCCGGGTTACTAGGAACAGTATTTAGTCGGGGAATTGTTGCAATTTCAACATTTAATCAGCGTCAACTAAAATTAGAATTACCTTGGCGAATAGCCATTACCGGATTAATTAGTGGCTTAATAATTGCATTTTTACCAGAGCAATTTCACAATCATAGTGGTTTAAAAGAATTCTTAGGAAGTAATGAAGCTAGTTTGCAACTAAGTTGTATTGCTTTTATCGCTCACTTTATCTTAACAATATTTGCTGCGGGTTCAGGCGCCCCTGGCGGATTATTTGCACCATCTTTAATTATTGGTTCTGCTTTAGGTCAAATAATTGGGATTTTGCAAAATAATTTAGTCGGTATTGAAGAACCAGCAATTTTTGCTCTAGCAGGAATGGGTGCATTTTTTTGTGCTGTATCAAGAGCACCGATCACAGCAGTAGTAGTTATTTTTGAACTGACACAAGACTTTCGCTTGGTGTTACCACTGATGATTGTTTCTATTGTGGCTTTATTGGTGGCAGAAAAGATAGATCAGAAATCTCTGTCTGACCTAGTTTTAGATTTAAAAGGTTTACAACTTCAGAAAGAAACCTCAGCAAATGATTATTTAAGTAATATTCACGCCGATCAAGTCATGCACACTCCTGTGGAAACTCTTGATTCCGAGCTAACTTTAGATGAAGTTAAGCAGAAATTTTCCAATTCTCACCATCGAGGTTTTCCTGTAGTCGATCATCAAGGTTTGCTGGTGGGTATTGTGACTCAGACAGATTTAGCTTACACTCGGAAACGTCAACTTCCAGGGAATCATCTTTTAAAAGAGTTTATGACACCTCATCCAATGACAGTTAAGACTACAGATAATCTGAGTGACATTTTAAATCTTTTACATAGATACAAAATTAGTCGTTTACCTGTGATGGAAAGTCGTCATCTTGTGGGGATTATTACCGATACTGATATCATTAAAATAGAATCAGAACAATTAATAGGCAAGACAAACTTAAGAACCAATCCCTCAGAACCATCTTATGTGGTTTATCAAACACGATCGCCTCAAATTGGTAATGGTAGGTTGTTAGTACCTTTGAGTAATCCTCGTACTGCTCCTGTATTATTAAGGTTAGCTGCTGTAATTGCTCGGCAACGCAATTATGAACTAGAATGTCTCCAAATCGTAGTTGTGCCTCGTCAAAATTCTCCTGCTGAGACTGTAGTGGATACAACTGAGAGTCGTCGTTTGTTAGCAATGGCAGAGCAGATAGCTAAAGATTGGCAAATTCCAATCCACACTCAAGTGCGGGTTGCTCACGATATTGCTGATGCTATTTTGGAAACTGTTAAAGAGAGACATATCTCCTTGATATTGATGAGTTGGAAGTGTGATACTGCTACTTCTGGTCCTATTTTTAGCAATATTGTGGATACTCTGATGCAAAAAGCTATTTGTGAAGTGGTAGTAGTGAAGTGGGGTTCGGTGAAATTGAGAGATAAAGAAAAGAGCGTTGCTGATTTTGGGTATGATTTCTATTTGTTAGCGATCGCTAAATTATTGAATGACAGATACTTGAGATTATTGAGTTTTTATTTTTCTACCTTGATTCAGCAAGGTCGAGAAAAGTTAGTAAGTCCTGCAAATAAAAGATATAATCCTGATTCTGATTATATGTACTCATTTTTAGGATGGCGACAATGGTTAGTCCCTCTTAGAGATATTCCTACCCAAGCAGCAGCAGTAAAACTTTTGCCTGCTTTAGTTTCTTTGAGTGTAAAACCAGAAATTCTCCTATGTCAAGTTTCCACTAAATCTGTTATCGATCCTAATATTCAGGAAATGAAGCAAGCTGTGAGAATGCTGAAACACAGACTGCATACAGAGGTGATAGCTACTACAGTCTGTGCTAATTCTGTTTCAGATGCTGTGGTTGATTTAGCAGATGCTCATCACTCTGATGTTGTGGTTGTTGGTGCTAGCAAGGAAGGATTTTTGAAACATATAATTAATGGGAACATTCCGGAGGCGATCGCTCGTGGTTGTACTTGTACTGTAATTCTAGTCAGAGCTGCGAATAATCAATAGACTTCTTGCAGAAGTCAGGGAATAGGGAATAGGGAATAGGGAATAGGGAATAGGGGGGAAATAATTGATGATTTCTATGGGATAATTGATTTTACTTTTTATTTTACTATAGGGGCGATTCGCGTTTGCGGAGCATTCCCAGGACTTACGCACCAAGCGCCATATGTAGGGGCGAATGGCATTCGCCCTCTACATATAGCGTATTGTCTAACAATTTGCGTAATATCAAATCCGCTAGCTTCGGAGTAATATAATTCTACCGTCAGAAAAGAGCGAAAACTCCTAGATTGTGGAGGGTTTGGAGACCAAACCCCTACGGAGCAGGAATTCTACTGATACTACCGGATTTGATATAATATCATGTCCGGTTGAATAGTTATAAATAAAAATGGAGGAGACAGGAGACAGGAGACAGGAGACAGGAGAAAAGAATGTACCAGGAGAAAGAAGTGTTTTTATCACTAATTATCCGGACATGGTATAAGTTCTGATTCCGTAGAAAATCGCCCCTACGACTACTGACTACTAACTACTAAATTGATAGTGAGGTTGTTTAACCGGATTTGATCAGGACTTACGCAGAACCACCATATCTAGTAGGGGCGATTCGCGAATCGCCCCTACAAGTGGTGTATAATTTGATATTTTGCGTAAGTCCTGTTGATATTAAATCTGATTAACACCTATTTCCAGTAGTTTTTCCAATCTTGCACTTGACCAATATTCTGTAGGATATGCGATCGCAAAAATAGATTCAAGTCGAATCAACCATGTCACTTGTTTAAAAGTATCATCCTCTTCATCAAATTCATTTGGTGGCACTAAGACCATAATTTCTACAAAATCTTCAGTTACACTAACGGGGAGACCATAATAAGTTTCCTCTGCTTCAATGCGGACTTTACTACCATTTTCTAATGCTTCTGTTAACCTTTGAGAAAGAAGATTAGGCTTTTTTGACTTTTCTTTTTCAGTCACTATTATTCTCCATAACTATAACGTTGCAGTTTAGCTACTTTTAATAGCATCAATACACAACTGCACTACTAACTCAGTTGCAGTTGCAGCACTTTGTAATTGAGCAAAATTTAGAGTATCTGCCTTAATATTAGTTTCAGACAAAACTGTATTAATACCATCATCAGTTAACCGCATTCCTGCTTCCATAAAATCAGTACAAACTCCTTGATGCCGTTTAGTTAATGCTCGACTGCGCTTGCACCAAAAATGGCTAATAACATGAAAAACGTGCCCTTTTCCCCAATCAAAACTAACTGCTACTACTGGTGCTTTGTAACGCACTAATAAATCGTGACTAGCAGCTTCGATAGTAACTTTCGGACTAAGTATTTTAATAGGATGACTGCTAGTTTCTAACCACCATTGCGGGTCTGCTCCCAACACTACTACTTCTGACCACAAACTATTTAAACTTGGTTCTACAGAAATAACTTCATCCTTAGTGTGTTGTTTATTCCAACGTATTGTATCAGGAAAAGCATGGGAGATAAAATTACCTAATGCCCAATCAGAGGTTACTAACCATTTACCATTCTCTACCTGTTTTTTCAGACTATTAATTAGTTTGTTATCATAGGAATTAGAGCAGTTAACAAATATAATTTTGGCATCCAATTTTTGTAGTTCAGGATTGATTTGTATTGGTAGTTTTAAGCATTGGAAAATTTCTTCAACGTGGTCATAACTACCTGAGTAAACAGCTATATCTTTTTGGCTAATTTTATTTAAAATTGCTAAATCTTCAGGGCGTTGTTCTATAAATCTTTGCTTTACAGCAACAGCAGCTACCTGATAAGCTTTCTGCATATCTTTCATAGTTTCACCAACCTCTAAAGGGGAGTAGGGGAAATTGAGCAAGAAAGAAACCGGGTTTATTGCCCTGATTATTTTCAAATCACAAAATTTCATCGACAAACCCGGTTTCTGCGTAATTTTTTCTTATATCATGTCCGGATGATTAGGTATAATAAAAATGAACTGGCGATCGCTGCTTGTATAGAAGGGAGTTATCTCATGTCCGGACCAGATCGCGATCAAAAACTTCTGACTCCTGACTTCCAGTTTCCCTCCTGGGAGGGGTTAGGGGTAGGTTGACTCCTATCTCCTATAG
>NZ_JAAHHT010000298.1:4236-10397 GCF_010672085.1 Okeania sp. SIO3I5 | reverse complement strand
CTTAACCTTTGCTTCGACTGCTATATTATACTTGGTTGAATAAAAAATCATGTATATAGGCGAGTGACTCGATCTAATCTTTAGTATATCAAAAAAATTCTGAGGATGCAACCTATAACCTTTTGACGCGCGAATTTTTTCGGAGCTTCACAAAATGAAAATGTTGGTGGTTTTCCACTACGCAAAATTCAAAATTCATGCATTAATCTCAGAGTTAGTTTTTCCTACAAAAATGCTTCACAAATAGCGTTTAGTAATCTCCGTGGCCTTTACTTCGACTGCTATATTATACTTAGTTGAATAAAAAATCATGTATATAGGCGAGTGACTCCATCTAATCTTTAGTATATCAAAAAAAATCTGAGGATGCAACCTATAACCTTTTGACGCGCAAATTTTTTCGGAGCTTCAGAAAATGAAAATGTTGGTGGTTTTCCACTCAGGAGCGATGGATGGAAAGATTTGATAAGGGAAAAACAAGTATTTGTGGGAACAAATATACCAAATGACTTCTATTTATATTGATAAAATCAAAAATAAAAACTCAAAATTTATTACCCAATTTTTGTTGAAAAGTCTGATATTCGGAAGAAGTTAACCCAGTCTGTAGAGTTTTGAGAACTTCTGCCATATTTCCAGCTAAAAGTGCTGAGACTGCTAACCATAATCCAGGAAATACTCGACTCTGAATTATGTTATTTTTGGGAGTAAGTGGGAAAAAAAGAAATCATATTTCCCGATCTTCAATCAAGAACGGTTTTAACCAGAGGTAATTATCAATTATCCATTAATGAAAACCTATTTTAGGATTGCTATAATTAATTCCCAGAAGTTTAAACCTCCTCCTTTTCAATATAAACTGTCTTTTGTTCTGTAGGTAAAATTGTTGTCATTTATGAAGAAAAACAAAATAATAATCATCTGTTTATTTATAATTACATTAATTTCTTTATGGCTGAATTTCCAACTTTTTCAGAGAAGCAGAAATTTTTATTTACGATTAAATTCCCTACAATTAAACCCACTTGCCATAAATTATTATCCTCTTGAACCTAATTTTCAAGAGACTGGAAATTCACAGCAAAAGAATATAATTTTTTTGGGAGATTCTCGCGCCCGCGCTTGGAAGTCACCTGAAGATTTTGATGATTTTAATTTTATTAATCGGGGTATTTCTGGTCAAACTACAGGACAAGTTTTAGGAAGATTAAACCGACATCTTCAACCTTTATCTCCAGATATTGTCATAGTTCAAGTTGGTGTCAATGATTTATCTAGAATACCTCTATTTCCTGAGAATAAAGAGACAATTATTTCTGAGTGTAAATCAAATATCAAAGAAATTGTGAGTGAGTCTCGTCAGCTTGGTGCTGTTGTGATTATGACAACTATTTTTCCCCTGTCAGAAGTACCTCTAAAAAGAAAACTTTTTTGGTCGCCCGATATAGTAACTACAGCAATTAAGGAAGTAAATAATTTTATTTATTCATTGGAAAACGAAGACGTAATAATTTTTGATACAGGAGACATTTTAGTAAATCAACAAGGAAAAGTTAGGGAAGAATATAGTAGAGATTTCCTTCATCTTAATCGAGCAGGATATAAAACATTGAATGAAAAATTAATGCCTATTTTACAAGAATTATCAAAATAATTTGTCATGGTGAGAGGAGTAGGGGAGTAAGGGAGTAAGGGAGAAGTAAAAATATGAATAATTAACACTAGCTTAGTAAGAATTATCAAACAGGTTATTTGGTCTGTATTATACCAAACTCGGTAGTGATAACCTGCAATTTTTCCAACATTTTTTGATTAGCAGACTGTCATAAACTTCGTTGATTTGCTGCTAATAATCTTTCTGCTATATCCCGTAATGCCCAAAGATTTTTTGAATGACAAGGTGGGTTAAATAATTAACAATTAATAATTAATAATTACCTCTTCTGAAAAAGAAGAGGATTGTTGAAAAGAATTTTTTTTCTCCTTGAAAGTAGAATCTTTAAACCTTAATTTTTCAGCAAAAATGACAAAATTTGACTTGACTTTCTCAGAAAATTATCAACTATTTCTGGGTACAAATTACTTCGGAAACTGTTAATTGAGAATTGAGAATTCAGAATTCTAAATTCTCAATTACTCCCTCTGACTCAAGAGCGATCGCCTGCAATTTTTCCAACATTTTTTAATTAGCTGACTGCCAGAAACCTCGTTGACTTGCTGCTAATAATCTTTCTGCCATATCCCGCAATGCCCAAGGATTTTTTGAATGACAAGGTGGGTTAAATAATTAATAATTACTTCTTATGAAAAAGAAGATGATTGTTTACAGCGCTTTTCAGTTGAGTAGACCACTAAATTCATTGTTAGGAGTCAGGAGTCAGGAGTCAGGAGTCAGGAGTCAGGAGTTAGGAGTCAGGAGTCAAGAGTTAGGAGTGAAGAGTCAGTATCATTGTAGTTTATTCATATGAAAACCGCTGTAAAAGGATTTTTTTTGAGCCTTGAAAGGAGAATTTTTAAACCTTAATTTTTCAGCAAAAATGACAAAATTTGACTTGACTTTCTCAGAAAATTTTCAACTATTTCTGGGTACAAATTACTTCTGAACTCTAAATTCAGAATTCTAAATTCAGAATTCTAAATTCTCAATTACTTCCTCTGCCTCAAGAGCGATCGCCTGTAATTTTTTCAACATTTTTTGATTAGCTGACTGCCAGAAACTTCATTGATTTACTTCTAATAATTTTTCTGCCATATCCCGCAATGCCCAAGGATTTTTTGAATGACAAGGTTGGTTCAATAATTAATAATTAACAATTAATAATTACCTCTTCTGACAAATAAGAGGATTGTTGAAAAGGATTTTTTTTTGTTTTTTTATCCTTGAAAGGAGAAGCTTTAAACCTTAATTTTTTGGTAAAAATGACAAAATTTGACTTGACTGTCTAATAAAATCCTCAACTATTTATGGGTACAAATTACTTCGGAATTCTAAATTCTGAATTCTAAATTCTGAATTCTAAATTCTCAATTATTCCTTCCGCTTCTAGAGCGATAGGTTGCATTTATCTAACATTTTTTGATGAGCTGACTGCCATAAACCTCGTTGATTTGCTGCTAATAATCTTTCTGCTATATCCCGCAATGCCCAAGGATTTTTTGAATGGCAAGGTTGGTTCAATAATTAACAATTAATAATTAATAATTACCTCTTCTGAAAAAGAAGAGGATTGTTGAAAAGAATTTTTTTTCTCCTTGAAAGTAGAATCTTTAAACCTTAATTTTTCAGCAAAAATGACAAAATTTGACTTGACTTTCTCAGAAAATCATCAACTATTTCTGGGTACAAATTACTTCTGAACTCTAAATTCATAATTCTAAATTCAGAATTCTAAATTCTCAATTACTCCCTCTGCCTCAAGAGCGATAACCCTCAATTTTTCCAAGGTTTTTTGATTAGCTGACTGCCATAAACCTCGTTGATTTGCTTCTAATAATCTTTCTGCCATATCCCGCAATACCCAAGGATTTTTTGCTTGAATAAATGACTGTACATTCTCATCAAAAAGATAAGTTTCTGCTACTCCTTGATACATCAAATCTTCTACACATTTTGCCGTCGCATCATAAGCAAATAAATAATCTATTGTTGCTGCCATTTCAAAAGCTCCTTTATAACCATGACGCATCACTCCAGCTATCCATTTAGGATTAACAACTCGCGAACGATAAACCCTAGCAATTTGTTCTTTTAATTGTCTAACTTTAGGATTTTCTGGCATAGAATTATCCCCAAAATAAGTCTGAGGATTTTTGCCTGTTAAAGCGCGAACTGCCACAGTCATTCCTCCCTGAAATTGATAATAATCATCGGAGTCTAATAAATCATGTTCTCTATTGTCTTGATTATGCAAAACTATCTGCATTTGTTGGAGACGTTGGGAAAATGCTTCAGGAGAATTTATCGCTCTTTTTTCAGGATTAAAACTATTATTAATTCCTGTATAAGCATAGCTACTCCAATTGATATAAGCTCTAGCTAAATCTTGGTCATTTTGCCAATTTTGAAATTCGATTAAACCTTGTAAACCTGCACCATAAGCTCCTGGTTTGGAACCAAATATTCTGTATTGAGAACGTGCTTTTGCCTGAACTTCAGTTAACCCTAATTCTTGCCAATATTTGACTTCTTTTTGAACTTGAGCAGCCAAAGGATTTTCCGTTTCTGGTTCATCTAAATTAGCTACAGCAATAACAGCTTGGTCAAATAAATCAATAATATTAGGAAAAGCATCTCTAAAGAAACCAGAAATTCTTAAAGTTACATCCACACGAGGTCTTCCTAATATTGAAACTGGCAAAATTTCAAAGTCGATAACTCTTCTCGAAGGTCTATCCCAGACTGGTTTTACTCCTAATAAAGCAAGTGCTTCAGCAATATCATCTCCACCAGTTCGCATGGTAGAAGTTCCCCATATTGATAACCCTAAAGTTTGAGGATATTCACCATTTTCTTGAGTGTATCTTTCGATTAAATTTTCTGCTGCTAACTGTCCTATTCTCCAAGCAGTTTCTGTTGGAATGGCGCGAATATCTACAGAGTAAAAATTACGACCTGTGGGTAAAACATCCGGTCTACCTCTTGTCGGAGCGCCGGAGGAACCACTAGGGATATATTTGCCGTCTAATCCTATTAATAAGTTGATAATTTCTCGATCGGTTTTTTGCAGAGAAGGTAGAAGATTTTGGCGAATCCATTCTAATTCTTTATTTGTCTGTGGAAAGGGAGAATTAATCAGATTTTGGTTAATTAAATTTTCGACTAAATTAGCTACTTTTTCTTCGAGCAACTCAACAGCATCACCCAGGGTACGACAAGATTTTCCATCTATCAATAAGTTCTCATTAATAATTGTCGAAAAATCGTCGGTGAGAGGGTCAAAATCTAAGTTTAAATCTTTAGCTAAAGCGCGAGTTAAACCTAAACGAGTGGTACTAGGATGACGAGCGATCGCTACAATCAAATCTCGTAGTTGTTGACCTTTAGGAGATTGACCAAATATATGTAAACCATCGCGAATTTGTGCTTCTTTTAATTCGCAAAGATAACCATCTACATTAGTAATTAATTTCGCAAATTTAGTATTTTCATCGTTTGTAGAATTAATCCGTATATCCGTGGCAAAATCCGTGTCTGCCTCCTCAAATTCTGAAAAATTACTAGATTTAGATTGAGCAAAAGATAGAGAAATGGCAGTAGAATCAATCCCTGTATCCGTGGCAAAATTCGTGTTAGCTGAGTCTTTTTCGGAACTGGAAAAGTTGGAAGTTACATCTTCTATTTCTGTAGAAAAATTCTGCTGATTTTGCTGTGGAAGTAAGAGGGAGTCTGAAGATTTTTCGGAAGTGGAGACCTCGGACGTTGCACCTTTTATTTCTGTAGAAAATTCCTCATCATTTTGCTGCGGAGGTGAGAGGAAGTCTGAAGATTTTTCGGAAGTGGAGACCTCGGACGTTACACCTTCTATTTCTCTAGAAAATTCCTCATCATTTTGCTGTGGAAGTAAGAGGAAGTTTGAGGATTTTTCGGAAGTGGAGACCTCGGACGTTGCACCTTCTATTTCTATGGAAAAATTCTGCTGATTTTGCTGTGGAAGTAAGAGGAAGTTTGAGGATTTTTCGGAAGTGGAGACCTCGGACGTTGCACCTTCTATTTCTGTAAAAAATTTTTCTCTATTTTGCGGAGGAGGTGAGAGGAAGTTTGAGGATTTTTCGGAAGTGGAGACCTCGGACGTTGCACCTTCTATTTCTATGGGAAATTTTTCTCTATTTTGCTGTGGAAGTAAGAGGAAGTCTGAAGATTTTTCGGAAGTGGAGACCTCGGACGTTGCACCTTCTATTTCTATGGGAAATTTTTCTCTATTTTGCTGTGGAAGTAAGAGGAAGTCTGAAGATTTTTCGGAAGTGGAGACCTCGGACGTTGCACCTTCTATTTCTGTAGAAAAATTCTGCTGATTTTGCTGTGGAAGTAAGAGGGAGTCTGAAGATTTTTCGGAAGTGGAGACCTCGGACGTTGCACCTTCTATTTCTGTAGAAAAATTCTGCTGATTTTGCTGTGGAAGTAAGAGGGAGTCTGAAGATTTTTCGGAAGTGGAGACCTCGGA
>NZ_JAAHHT010000298.1:0-4226 GCF_010672085.1 Okeania sp. SIO3I5 | reverse complement strand
AGTCTGAAGATTTTTCGGAAGTGGAGACCTCGGACGTTGCACCTTCTATTTCTGTAGAAAAATTCTGCTGATTTTGCTGTGGAAGTAAGAGGGAGTCTGAAGATTTTTCGGAAGTGGAGACCTCGGACGTTGCACCTTCTATTTCTGTGAAAAATTTTGCTCTATTTTGCTGCGGAGGTGAGAGGAAGTCTAAGTCTTTTTCTGCACCGGAGGAGTTATAACCTAAACCTTCTGTTTGTGTGGAAAATTTTTCCTCATTTTGCTCCTTAGAAGGGAGAGAGTCAGAAGCGAAACTTTCTATTTCTGTGAGAAAATTTTCCCGATTTTCCTGAGGGAGTGAGAGAAAGTCTAAGTCTTTTTCGGAATTGCAAAACTCGGAAGTTACCTCTTCTGTTTCTGTAGAAAATTTCTCCTGATTTTGCTGGGGAGGTGAGAGGAATTTTGAGGATTTTTCAGAAGTAGAAAACTCGGAAGCTACATCTTCAAATTCTAAAAAATTCTTAGAATTAATCCGTACATCCGTGGCAAAATCCTTGTTAGCTGAGTCTTTTTCTAAAAACGATAAATCTCTATCCAAACCTTCTTTTTCTATGAGATTAATTATCCGCTCCCGAATCACAGATAACCGAGATGGATCTAAATTTTGTGCTTCATAATATTCATCAATTAAACTTTCTAATTCCTGCAAAGCACCATAAATTTCAGCACGAGTCATAGGTGGAGTTAAATGATCGATAATTACAGCTTGCGACCTCCGTTTAGCTTGAGAACCTTCTCCTGGATCGTTAACAATAAAAGGATAAAAATGTGGCAAAGCACCGAGAGCTATTTCTGGAAAACATTCTTGAGATAAACCGACACTTTTACCAGGCAACCATTCTAAATTTCCATGTTTTCCCACATGAATAATTGCATCTATTTTAAATTTTTCTCTCAACCAATAATAGAAAGCTAAATAATTAGGAGTCGGTTCTAAATCTGGAGCATGATAATTTAAACTGGGGTCGATATCGTAACCCCGCGAAGGTTGAATACCAACAAAAATATTCCCTAGCTGAATGCCTGGAATAGGAAAATTATCAGTTTCTTTATCTTTCTGAAATTCTGAAAAATTACTAGAAACATCTTGGGAAAAAGATGGTGAAATTTTAGTGGAATTAATCCGTGTATCCGTGGCAAAATCCGTCTCTGGCGCTGTGTCAAAATCTCCGTCATTATCTTTCTGAAATTCTGAAAAATCACTAGCAACATCTTGGGAAAAAGATGGTAAAATTTTGGTGGAATTAATCCGTACATCCGTGGCAAAATCCGTGTTTGGCGCTGTGTCAAAATCTCCGTCATTATCTTTGTGAAATTCTGAAAAATTCCTAGAAATATCTTTTCCTAAAGATGGAGAAACCATAACAGAATTAATCTGTGTATCCGTGACAAAATTTGTGTCTGGCGCTGTGTCAAAATCTCCATCATTATCTTTGTAAAATTCTGAAAAATTCCTAGAAATATCTTTTCGTAAAGATGGAGAAACCATAACAGAATTAATCCGTGTATCCGTGGCAAAATCCGTGTGTGCCGTGGCAAAATTTGTGTCATTTCTATTCCCCCATCTTTGAATAATTTTTTCCCTTACAACTTCTTGCAAACCAGCAAAATAAGTTTCAAATTCTGCCAAAGATAAAGACTGAAAAACAGGACGTAATTCACGACTTTCCCAATCATTTGTTACCCCAGAAGTCAGACGTTTAATTAACTCATCCCCCGTTGCCGGAACACTTTCCAAATAATAACCATATCCCTCTAAAGCTCCAAGAATTTCTACACAACTAGCAGGAGTATCTAACCCCACTCCATTAGCAAGACGACCATCACGATTAGGATAATTTGCTAATATTAATGCGATGCGACGTTGAGATGCTGGAGTTTGTCGTAACTTGATCCAATTAGCAGCTAATTCTGACACAAAATCAACCCTATCTTGAACCGGAAAATAACTAACTACATCTGTTTCTAGCTCAGAATTCCAAGTTTGAACTGCCTTAAAAGAAATTGCCCGACTAATAATATTTCCATCTACTTCCGGCAGTGCAATATTCATTGCTACATCCCGTGGCGAAAGACCTTGAAATTGACTTTCCCACTGCTCAAAATTCCCACCACTAAAAATTACTTGTAAAACTGGTACATCTAAATTTTTTCCCTGCCTTAATAAAGGATGACTAGGAGATTTTTCACTGGAAAAATCTCGATCGTTTACAACAGAGACAGCAAAACTCGTTGTGTTTAACAATAATTGAATTGCTTCAGCATTTTCAGGTTGAAAATATGCCAATATTTCTCCCTGAACTTCTACATCTCTAGGAGAAGAGACAAATACCGGAACAGGTTCTAAATTTTTTTCTATTAAAGCTTGGCAAAGAGCATCTATCGGAGCAACATTTCCAGACAAATAATGAGCGCGATAAAATAATATTCCGACCTTTGCCTTTCTACTTTTCTCTTCTTTTTGCCAAGGATAAATTCCGACTCGCGGTACTGATATAGGTGAGGCAAAATCATAACTTTTTCCCAGACAAATATTAGCGATAAACTTCAAACCATTAACAAAATTATCTACGCCACCTTCTATCAAATATTGCCAGAATTGATTAACTAGAGAAATCGCCACATTAGAATGACTAATTAAATCTGGATCAGGGCGGTCATCTCCAGGAATTACTATTAGTTTCGCCCGATTTTTTTCTATCACTTCTAACAAAACTTCCAAACCATAAGACCAATATGAACGCCCCCCCAAAAGTCGAACAATAATTACTTTTGCCTTGGATAAAATATCATCAGCATAAGTATCAATAGTTAACTGTTGTTGTAAATGAAGTAAATTAGCAACTCGCAGTTGTGGAAAATCAAAAGGTAACTTATTAACTGCTGCTGCTAAAGTTTGAATATCCGTATCTGCTGCAGTTAAAAATATTATTGGTGCAGGAGTTTGTTCGATAAAAATTACCCCTTCTGCTTGAGGGTTCCAACCACCAGGAGTAGCTGCTATTCGGTGCATATATTTGTATTATTTAAAAAGCCATTAAATCTTACCATAAACTTTCCTTCTTATCTATTAATTGTTAGATAAAAAGATCGGCA
The DNA here is from genome assembly GCF_010672085.1 of Okeania sp. SIO3I5. Classification (GTDB taxonomy): domain Bacteria; phylum Cyanobacteriota; class Cyanobacteriia; order Cyanobacteriales; family Microcoleaceae; genus Trichodesmium. The sequence continues at coordinate 1,091 of NZ_JAAHHT010000298.1, read as the reverse complement.
CTTTAACTCCCGGAATTTTTGGAGCGAGCGCTGTAGATTGAATATAATAGGAATTAAATTAATTTTTAAATTAGAGATGGAAATGATGGAAGTAAATTTGACAACTTGGAGAATATTCTCAATAGTATTATCAATATTTGTAGGAACTTTCAGCGGTATGAGCGGTTATCTATTTACTAAATCTCAACTATCTCAAACTCCATCTATACCAATGCAAGTTCAGGAAAGTCGCTCTCTGATATCTTTAACAGGTAAAATTAGAGAAAAACCTTGGAGTAAAAGTGTTGAGTCTTGGGTAGCAGGAGATAGCAATTATTATGTCTTAGATGTAGGAGATTTAGAAATAGAAAAACGTTCTGCTAAAAAAGGCGTAATTCTGCGTGCTTCAGAAGCGATCGCTTTTGAAAGTTTTGCCGAATATGTTGGAAAAAAAGTGGAAGTAAAAGGAGAATATGTTGATAGTAAACCATATCAACCAAAAAGTGCTTATGAGTCTTATCCAATGGGAATGGATGGCAAACCTTTACCTAGAGGTGCAGGATTTAAAGTTTATGAAATTAGGGTGTTAGATAAATAGATATTAGTTGTTTTTTCACAATGAAAAATTTAGTACCTCTAGTCTTTCCCTTGCCAAAGTCGGAAAAATTTCTACCTTTTCGACTCTACTATTTATCTGAGAATAAAAAATTTACCAACTCTAGTCTTTTTCCTTTCCCAAGTCAGAAAAATTTGCCACCTCTAGTCTTTCCCCTCCCCAAAGTCGGAAAAATTTCTATCTTTCCCCCTCTACTATTTATTTGAGAGTCAAAAATTTACCAACTCCAGTCTTTCCCCTCCCCAAAGTCGGAAAAATTTCTATCTTTCCCCCTCTACTATTTATTTGAGAGTCAAAAATTTACCAACTCCAGTCTTTCCCCTCCCCAAAGTCGGAAAAATTTCTATCTTTCCCCCTCTACTATTTATGTGAGAGTCAAAAATTTACCAACTCCAGTCTTTCCCCTCCCCAAAGTCGGAAAAATTTCTATCTTTCCCCCTCTACTATTTATGTGAGAGTCAAAAATTTACCAACTCCAGTCTTTCCCCTCCCCAAA
>NZ_JAAHHT010000297.1 GCF_010672085.1 Okeania sp. SIO3I5 | reverse complement strand
ACCATTTCTTGAGTGTGTCTTACATTCTGTTGGCGAAGCCTTTCCGCAGGAAATGGAGACCTCAGAATTACACACTCGCTTTTTAAGCGTGGCATGGGATACAGACGATATACCGTCCCAAGTTAGTGTAAATCCAAACCTCAAATGGAAAGATATTAACTGGAGACGGGTTGAGAAGAATGTATTTAAGTTGCAAAAATTAATTTACAGAGCATCCTATAGTGGCGAAATCCGCAAGATGCGTAAATACCAAAGACTTCTGACCAAAAGTTATTACGCGAGGTTGCTAGCTGTTAGGCGCGTTACCCAAGACAACCAGGGTAAGAAAACTGCCGGGATAGATGGTATCAAAAGTCTACCTCCTATGCAGAGACTTAACTTGGTTGATTTATTAAACACGCGATACCTCAAAGCAAGTCCGACCCGTAGAGTCTCGATACCAAAACCAGGGAAGGATGAAAAGAGACCTCTTGGAATCCCCACAATGTACGACCGTGCATTACAAGCTCTGGTTAAGTTAGGTATGGAACCAGAATGGGAGGCACGTTTTGAACCTAATAGCTATGGTTTTAGACCAGGACGGTCAACACATGATGCCATTGAGGCCATCTTTGAAAGTATCAAGCGCAAACCCAAGTATGTGCTAGATGCGGACATATCCAAGTGTTTTGACCGAATTAACCATGATGCACTTCTAGGAAAGATTGGAAAATCCCCATATAGACGACTAATCAAACAATGGTTAAAGTCTGGCGTGTTTGACAATAATCAATTCCTAGAATCTATGGAAGGTACACCACACTCTCGGGTAATTAGTCCCTTACTAGCAAACATCGCCTTACACGGTATGGAAGAGAGACTTAATGAAGTTGCCAAAACCTTAAACATGAAAAACAAACATGGTCGTCAAATAGGTTGGCGAGACAAGGTAAAAAGTCTAACTCTAATACGCTATGCTGATGACTTTGTTATCCTACATGAAGACATCAAAGTAGTGTTAAAAGCCGCATCCGTAATACAGGAATGGTTAAACCAGGTAGTAGGAGAACTAAAACCGGAAAAAACTAAAATTGCCCACACCCTGGAAGAATATGAAGGTAATAAACCTGGATTTGACTTCCTAGGATTCACAATCAGGCAATGGAAAGTTAAGTCAACCAAACAAGGATTTAAGACGCTGATTAAACCGTCCTTTAAGAGTATAAAAACTCAATATCGGAAATTAGCGGATATATGTAACTCACACAAAACCGCCCCAATAAAGGCTTTAATCGCCAAACTAAACCCGATAATTAGAGGATGGGCCAACTACTTCTCAACCGCAGTCAGTAAAGAGATATTTCAAAAACTGGATTTTTTCCTATGGAAAAGATTATGGCGATGGACAAGTAGAAGACACCCAAATAAGCCTGCCACCTGGGTGAAGAAAAAGTATTTCCCCACAATAAAATCTAGGAACTGGGTTCTTAATGATGGCGAATATATACTAAACCAACACTCAGATGTACCCATCGCAAGGCACATCAAAGTAAAAGGTAATAAATCCCCATTAGACGGTGACTGGACTTATTGGGGTAGTAGAATCGGCAAACATCCAGGCGTAAGGAAAGAAGTCACGACGCTGCTAAAACGGCAGAAGAATAAATGCGCATTTTGTGGACTAACCTTTAGTCCAACTGACCTTATGGAAGTAGACCATATAAAACCAAGGTCTAAGGGTGGTGACAACACACTTAAAAACAAACAATTGTTGCACCGACATTGCCACGACACGAAAACTGTGAAAGACAAAAAGACATATCCAAAATTTAAACCCCAGGATTTACCTGATAACTATATATGGATTGACGATATGTTAATTCTGAAACAGGATGTACCTATGACAAAGGACGTTTAAGAGAGGAGCCGTTGATGAGGTGAAAGTCTCACGTCCGGTTCTGAAGACGAGTCGGTTTGGTAACAAACTGGCTTAGTTTAACAAGGTAGTTTGCGATCGCAAAAGTATACTTTATCTCTATGGTTTAATGCTTGACTATAGTGACGCTTTGATTGGTGGTGGGTTCCAATTTACTAATCCTAATGCAACTCAAACCTGTGGTTGTGGTAGTTCCTTTTCAGCTTAATATTAATTAAATTAAACTACATCTTTGAGAAATTAGATAGATGTGGTATATTATCCGTCTGGAAAGATAGGGGTACATTATTTAATTAATAATTAAATAATTCAGCTTTATTAGCCTCCCCTTGAAAAGAGAAAAAGCGGTCTGCAAGGGTCCCAGTCCGTAGGATGGGATGCTGTTTAGCTAGCGCAAAACTTCGTTAACGCTACGCGACATCTTTGCGGAGCATTCCCTATAAGAAAACGCGTAGCGTCCCGGAGGGAAAGGAAACCTAGCCATATCGAATCGACCAAGAGAAAAAAATTTTTTTCCTTCTTGGTCAATCCTCTCCCTTTTAGGGAGAGGATATTTTTGATTTTCAATTACTGAATGTACCCCTAAATATTCTGTAAATTGATTTATATAGTGTTAGTGTCCAAACTTTCTTGAGTAGGGTCTGAGGTAGGGACGTTGGATACAACGGGAGTATTAATGCCTATTAATTAGTATTATAGCGTTACTTGAATCGGGAGCAGGTAACACAAAACTTAGAACAGCAGACTTTTAAAGGCTTTTTCTGATAGGGAAATGCTCGGCAAACAGGATTTAGAAATGTCCTAACCTTAATGTGTAGTGCTATAATTTTTGGCGATAAATTTTTTCTAGTAGAAACCCTTGAATATTAAAATTAAGAAATAAGGTCTTAAACTTCCCTTTTCCAGGGGATAAAAAAATAATTTTCGGATTTTTGTAGCCTCCTAATTCAGATTTGAGGTACTAATAACTAATAACTAATAACTGATAACTCAAATGACTCAAACACCAGAAGAATTATATAAAGAAGGACTAGAAAGATATAAAGCTGGAGAAGACCCACAGAATTTAATTCCATTATTTAAAGAAATTACTAAACGTTCTCCTAAAAGTAGTAGTAGTTGGATTAGTTTATCGTGGTTATATCTATTAGAGAAAAAACCTAAATCAGCCCATAAAGCAGCTAAGGCAGGAGTTAAACTTAATCCAGACGATCCACAAGGCCGAATTAATTTAGCTTTAGCAATGCTGGAAATAGGAGAAAAGGGTGTTAGACCTCATGTAGAGATAGCCCAGCAAATGATTATGGCTGATGCAGATTGGCTTGCAGAAATTAAAAATAATATTCAGGACGGTTTTGAGAGAAGAGGTGAATGGCCTAGTCTTAGTCGAGTTCAAAGTTGGTTATTTGATATCTAAACTAATTTTTCAGCAAATCAAATAATTAACAAAATAGTTCTTAAAAAAACTTAATGATTCATATAAAAACTTTACTAAAAATCAGAAATTATCATGTTATGATTATTAGAACTTCAGAGATTAGTTAATCATTAATAAAGTAGAAAATCTCTAAGAGCTTATGGCTCTACTAACTACCTCAATCAAAATCGCTCAAAAACTTGAAAAATGCTAATTTAGGCATAAAAGCTCAGGTTCAAACAAAAAGATTGACTTAAATATAAGTATTAAACTTATAATTTCAATCAATCTATGTTCTATAAAGTTAGGCTAGTAAAGGGAAATTATTTGCACAATTCTAGGCATTTTCATAGATGGAGTGCATTGGTGATATTCTACAAAAATCGACGAAAAATTGCTTGCTCGAAGTCAAAAAAACTGACTATGAAAGAACAAAAGTAGGTTAACTAAAGACAATTAGTCAAAAATTTTTTTTAGCTAAATCGTCGAGAATCCTCACTCTAGAATTTTCAATTTTTATCGGAGATAGAATTTATTCTTTTCCGCATTGCGACATAGTAATAGACTGCAATGTGAATGTGGCAATAAATATCAAAAATAGGATGGCAAGGTATTCCGTTTTTAAGGATTGTGGAGTCCGACGGGATACCAGGACTAGGAAATGAGAAGCTCACGTTATACTTTAAAGTTGGCGTGGGAGTATGTTACATAATGCTAAGGAGTTAAAATACAATGACATTTAATAATGAAATTAATGAAGTTAAGATCAAGCCTGAAACTCGTAATCACAAAGGGTTTTTTATTGAGGAAGGTGGTTATAAATTGATGACTATTGATGAGTCTGGTTGGGCTTTAATCTGTTTAGATGATGCAGTATGTCATTATGTAGATCCAGACAACTTGGAAGAAGCAAAAGAATTAGCAGAAAAATCAAAAACTGTTGAGAAATAAAGATTTTTTGAACTATCTTGGTATAGAAAAATGATTTTGGCAAGCTGCCTTTCAAATTCAATCATGGCAGCTTGATTTTGAGTGAAAAATTTCACTAAAAAAGTAGGCTTGAAGTCTCTCAATTAATAGGCAGTTTTAATTTGGAATTGGAATTAAATAATACCGTTTTATGGAAGTTAAAAATCAAGCATTCATTCATTAATATTTTGTAGCCTCAAAACTTTGACGTGCTTAGTAATTTTTGGAGATTATTTCACGTTTCAGTAAAACAAATAGTGTAGTCTAACTAAGTCGATCAAATTGCTATAAATATTAGTTATATCAAATCCGCTCGGGTTCGGTAGAAAAAAATGTTCCATCTTCAAGCATTACCAAATCTTTTTATAATCTCCTCACACTTCCCACACCTCCCACACTCTTTCTTTTTACACGAGAAAAAGACGGGAGCTTGGTAGCCCCGTTGTTTCAACACGGGGCGTCCGAGCGACGCGAGGGGATTTAGGAGCCGTCTTAATGCCTATCGTGATGTGGGTCATTAATATAAGCCATTACATGGGCTGTACTAATTTTACCAGATGTATCATAAAAATAACTCTTTGTCCAAAGAGAAGGTAGTTTTGTTAATTCTGGAAATTCCTCTCTCAATATTCTTGAGCTTTTTCCCTTAAAAGCTCTAACCACTTCAGATATAGTTGTTTTTTCATCATATTCTACTAACAAGTGAACATGGTCTGGTGCTATTTCTTTAGCCTTAATAATCCAACCTTTATCAGATGCAACTGACTCTAAAATAGTTGCTAATCTAAGCTTAATGTCGCCTATAAGGACTGGCTTACGACGTTTAGGAATCCAAACCAAGTGGATAGTCGCAAGTCCTACTGAGTGGTTGTTATGTCTATACCCAAACGAATCTTTTCTCATATTTATTGGTCGATGTATTGACAGTTATCAACCAATAAGCTAACATAAATAATATTATTCTATGGCTCGTAGTAAATCAAATTGTTTGGATGTCAGCAAGTTTTAATTAAAGCAGATAAAAATACGAGTGCAATTATCGAATATCTCTGTCACGAATCAAACAATTTATACAACTGTTGTGTTTATTATGGCCGTCAAATATGGTTTAAGACGGGTAAAATTGTGACTGGATTTGATTTAACAAAACAAATGAAATCTAATCCCCATTTTCAAGCTGGGTACGCCTCGTCAATGCAGCAAACTTGTTTAAATGTTGGTGAGTCTTTTCGCTCCTTTAAGCAACTGTTAAGAAAATACATTAAAGGAGAGCTAAATCAAAAGCCTAATACACCTAAATATCGTAAATCTGGAGGATTATTCACAGTTACTTATCCTAAAAAATGGTTAAAGTTAAGAGATGGTAAAATAAGGTTTCCACTGGGAAATAGAGTTAAAGTATGGTTTGGATTAACTGAGTTTTTCCTTGATTTTCCTATTAATTTAAAATGGGAGTTAATTAAAGAAATTAGAATAGTACCGAGAAATGGCTATTTTTATGCTGAGTTTGTTTATCAAAAAATGCTTGAATTCCCAGAAAATCAGGTTCTTGACTTCAGCAAGGTATTAGGAATAGATCATGGATTAAATAATTGGTTAACTTGTGAGCTTTAATTCAGAAACAAGCTTTATTATTGATGGAAAACATCTGAAATCGGTCAACCAGTGGTACAACAAACAAGTGGCTAGAATGAAAGAAGAAAAACCTCAAGGATTTTGGTCAAGAACTTTAGCTCATGTTACCGAAAAACGTAATAGACAGATAAGAGATGGGGTTAATAAAGCAGCAAGAATAGTAATTAATCATTGTCTTGTCAACGGTATTGGCACTATTGTTTTTGGCTGGAATAAAGGTCAGAAGAACGAGTCAAATATGGGGGCAAAGAATAATCAAAAGTTTGTGCAAATTCCGACAGCTAAACTCAAAGAGAGAATTGCTCAATTATGCAATGACTACGGCATTAAATTCGTAGAAACAGAAGAGCTACTAACAAGTCAATCAAGCTTTTTAGATAATGATGAGCTACCTAAATATGGTGAAAAACCCGACGGGTGGCAGCCTTCAGGAAAACGGATTAAGCGTGGTTTGTATCGTAGTGCCGATAATTGGTTAGTCAATGCCGATTGTAATGGTAGCGCAAATATTCGTAAGAATTGTAAAGGCAATGCTTAAATTAGATTTGAGCAAAGTCAATAGAGGCATCTTGACGATGCCCATCAGGGTTAGGCTTTGGGCTAATTCTGTGCAAGAATCTCCGTCGCTTTAGTGCGGAGAGCGTCAACAATGCTAGATGTCAGGAAGCCAAAATATTTTTTATCGCAGGTTTAACAGTAGGATACTGATACTCAAAACCAGAAGCTTGAGTCTGCTTCGGTAAAACTTTTTGACCTTCTAATACAACTACAGCACCATCTCCCAATAATAATTCAATGGCCAAATCGGGTACGGGTAACCAAGAAGGACGATTTAAAGCTCCTGCTAAATCTTGACAAAATTCTCCCATTCGTACAGGATTAGGAGCAGTACCATTAAATACTCCCTCCATTTCTGGGTGGCGCAGAGAATGTAAAATTAAACCAACTAAGTCGTCAATATGTATCCAGGAAAACCATTGCTTGCCACTACCAATAGGGCCACCAGCGAATAATTTAAAGGGAGTCAGCATTTTTGAGACAGTGCCTCCCATACCTAATACAATACCAATCCGTACAATAACTAACCTTACTCCTACATCTTTGACAGGTTGGGCAGCAGTTTCCCACTCCCGACAAATTTCTGCCAGAAAACCATTTCCACTATTACTTTGTTCGTCAAAAGTTGCCGTTTCGCTCGTGCCATAATAACCAATAGCTGACCCACTTACTAATACTGATGGTTTAGAATTAGCTTGGGCGATCGCTTCGACTAATTTTTCGGTAGTTACCTTGCGACTATCCATAATTTCTTGTTTGCGAGTAGCACTCCAACGTTCGTCGGCAATACCAGCACCTGCTAGGTTTACTACACCGTCGCAGCCATCTATAGATTTTTGCCAAGCACCAGACTGTTGTGGTTCGTAGGCAACTACTTCTAAATTAGGATAAGCTGAGTTGGGAAAAATTAGTTTCGCTTTTTCTAGGTTGCGAGTCAAAACTAATATTTGTTCTCCCTCTGAATGTAGACGCTCCACTAAGCGAGTACCGACAAACCCTGTTGCTCCTGTAATAGCTATTTTCATTTCTCAAAAATTTATTCACGATACTTTTTATTTATATAGCAATCCTATTTCAGTTGTAAGATTTTGGTGTAGGGGCGAGCAAGCGAATCGCCCTTACAGGAGTCAGGAGTCAGGAGTCAGGAGTCAGAATTTTCAAGGTTTTCAGCTCAAATTAACTATCATAAAAATTCTCACAAATCATTCCTGAGAGACTGTTTGTAAAAGGAATATTAAATCCAGGCGTAGGGTGGGGAGGGTAAGGCGGCAATAACTATGAATCGGAACCAAAATCGTTGCGGGCATTCCGGCCCGCACTACGCTGTAACCCACCGAACATTAAGCACTCTGGCCGTCTTAATCTTTAGTTGTGGATTCACTCTCTGATTGCTATATACAGCATTACAAAAAAATGTTATACCAAATTTGCTTGCTTTAGAGAGTCAGATTCTCAAAAAGGCTAAAGCTCCTAGTTTGGTAGAGGGTTTGGAGACCAAACCCCTACGGAGTAATAATTAGGGTTTGCTGAAAAAGTTTTTTGGTAGGGGGAGGAGTCAGTCCTCAGTCCTCAGTCCTCAGAATTTACGGGAAGTTTAGAGGAGGGAGTCGGAAGAATGTCCGTTATTTTTTCTGTCAAGTGTGAGCCTTTAATACTAACTTTTTGAGCCTGAGTTACCTAAAAGCTGGCACTTTTTAAATACCATTACAGACTAAAACCTTGATCTGTAAATACTTTCTGATTTAATCAGCAACCCCTAATTAAAGGTAAGCATTTCCTGCGGAATGCTGAGCATTCATGTCGCGGAGGGAAATAGCTATTAGCAGCCAGCTCTCATACCATTTTTCAAAAAGAATGCTATGTCTGATCGGGGTAGCTGGACTTTTAGATTTTTTACACTGAAAATGGCTTCAAACCGAGTATTAGCAAGAGAAATACCTGAACATGCTTAAAATGGCTGTTTGCGTAGCATTCCGCAGGAAAACCTAGATATACCAAGAAAACGTTTGATTTCAGGTCAAAACATTACTGTATAAAAGTTTGACCTTATTTTTAACCTGTTTTTTCCTAAAGTCCAGGTAGGGAAATGTGGGGAGTTTGGGAGGTGTGGAGAGTTTGGGGAGGTGTGGGGAGTTTGGGAGGTGTGGAGAGTTTGGGGAGTTTGGGGAGTACAAGAACTCAAAAAAATATAGGGTTGTAAATATTCTCTGACGACAAAGAATTAGCTCTGCTCCCAGGAGGGGAATGTGGGAGGTGTGGGGAGAAGTTAAAAGTAGGAAAAATATATACTAAGGTATCTGAAATTGTCAAAGACATACTTTGAATATTGGTAACTATTGAGGTCTTGAAGTCTAACATTAATTTTAGTAATTGGGATCAGTTTTTTAATGAATGAAGCAAGGGTTATTTGTCAAACTGAGCAAGCTTTACAAGAAGAAAAAATTACTATTAAAGAGTCACAAATGCTGCTACAAAATTATAATAGTAGTCTCAGCAGTTAAACTTGTTTAAGTAATTAAAAGTAAGCATTTCCTGCGGAATACTGCCCATTCATGTCGCGCAAGAAAATAGCTATTAGCAGTCAGATATCAGCTTTTTAATGAATGAAGCAAGGGTTCTTGATCTACTACATTTTTAACCAGAGTATTAAAGCACAAAAACGAGGAACTTGAGTTGTGAAATCATAATACTAAATCCAGTTTAGCTAGACCACAAATAAGTCAACTAAAATCTATATAAATCAAGCTTTTCTGAACTAAGATATGTGGTCTATGGTAATTAGATTTGGTATTACTTCTAATTTGCGCATAGGGCTATAGCGGAGCTGTGCATAATCATAAGGCCATTTGGTTAGGCAACATATTTGCGTATCATTCCGCAGGAAAAGGCCCGTACATTCGCAGCATGAACTAAATTTGAGAAGAGCGAGAATGTCTTAATAGTAATAGTAATGGTGACTGCTATTTTTTAGTTTTATAAGCAAAACAAATGTTTCTGAAGGAATAAATTTAAAATTCCCATGTTAAGCAAATTATGAATAAGTGTAAAGATAGGGGTTTATTGACACTATTCTCAATTATTTTACGAGTTTACTTAATTTGGAGCTTATGATATAATTTTTATAGTCACAGGCTTGGTTTGATTAATTTATTCAAAAACCCCTGTAAACTATATTTAATCCGTAGAATATTAAGTAGTTTTAAATTTAATCTCTAGATAGAAAAAACAAATTTTCCAAAGACAACTTAACAATAGAAGCTCAAAAATTTGACAAAAAGGTATATTTGTGGATACATAACTTTGGTTAATAAAATTCCAACTTGATTCGGCAAGGGGTCTCCCGTCGCTTGACACCTAAGTATATAGGTCGAAATCGAAGGCAAGCCATTCAAGGTTAATCTACGCACTTTAGTCGTAGGTCTTAGGGAGAGTAGGATTGGGTAAGAAGCATACTAATTAATAATTAATAATTAATAATTAATAATTAAGAGCGGACGAATAAGAGTAAATATTCAGTATCTGAATTGCTTAGTTTTCCCTAAACTCTAATAATTATTCATTGTTCATTATTCATTATTCATTGCTGACGTACCCACTGTTAGAGGTAATGTAAAGTAATCAATAGCAATGAATAAAGCTAAAACACTAAAAAGAAGACTGGGTAATCCAAAGCCCTTTTTAAGCGTGGCATGGGATGCAGACGATATACCGTCCCAAGTTAGTGTCAATCCAATCCTTAAATGGAGAGATATAGACTGGATAAGGGCCCTTGAAGAATGTATTTAAGTTGCCGGCATTTAATTTACAGAGCATCCAGCCGTGGTGAAATCCGCTTTTCGGCGTAAATACTCTCATACTTCTGGCCAAAAGTTATTACGCAAGGTTGCTAGCTGTTAGGCGTGTGACCCAGGTAGACCCGGGTAAGAAAACTGCCGGGATAGATGGTATTAAAAATTTACCACCCATGTAGCGTTTCAACTTG
>NZ_JAAHHT010000296.1 GCF_010672085.1 Okeania sp. SIO3I5 | reverse complement strand
TATATAGAAACGGAAAAATTCCATCATCTAAGAAATTATTTTTCAGCGATAGAACTCCGTTCCGCTTTTCGGCTAACAGCCGACATTAAACGCTGCGCGAAATGAAACGCGTTTCGGCTGTCGCCGACATGAAAGGCTCGCCTAGCGGCAGCTATATCGCGAAGGTTGTAGAAAAGAAAATCAACCTCAAAGATATCAAATGTGTTCTATAAAGCGATAATTCCAATGCGCAAATATGGAACGCCACTTTTCCTGTGGTTAAAAATTTCTCCAACTAAAACGTTTGAGTTATGAGATTTTAGATATAGCACTACGCAAATAGGGCGCGGACATTTATAAATGCTCAAACTCAGTCAAAAATTACTTCTGACTCCTGAATACTGACTACTGACTCCTTCAAACCCCAGAAAATGTCAAATGACCCTTAATTTCCTCCAATAAATCTACTATTGACAAATCAGAAGGCAAAATTTTTGTAGCAATCTTGCTCAAGACTAAATTCAAACTTTCTACCGTTATATTTTCAGGTAATTGATAATCAGAATATTCCAAAACTAAAATAGGAGGCTTAATAACAACTTCCTCCAAATCAGATAACGCTTTATCCAAATCAGACGGTAAATTTCCCCGCAAACAAATTAACAATAAATCCACACTCTGATTTTCCAACTGCTGTAAAACCTCAACCCAAGATTTAGCAATTAAACCCTTAAACCCCGAAGTTTGAATATACTGAACCAATACCTGTGTACTATCAATTGCTAATTTTGCTTCTTCACAACCTTTCCAACTTTGATTAGCCACTTCTAAATCAGAAATCAAATCAGGAAAAATCCGAGAATGAAAAGTATTATCTCCTAAATCTCTCCCATTCTTCTCTGGAGTAAAATCCGAGAAATTAACAACAGCTTCCTCAGACAAAACATTAGTTAAAGGAACTGTAAAATCTTTAATATTTCCCACATCCATAACTAATATAGTTGGCAGCCAACTCATACCCGCAGCAATAGAAATTACTTGCCACAACGCCGAAGTTAAATATTCATAATCAAGTTTTGTTTCTGTTAAATTATCGTCATTTTTCTCAAACGCTAAACAAGGAAACACAGACAAACTTTTAACTTGATTAGCAGCTTGAGTAATTTCCGAATCTAGAGTTACTAAAGGAATAGCTGCCAAAGTAGAATATTGACTTAACTTTTCAATAAATTCAACTGGAGTAATTGGATTAGAGATTCTTTCTATAAGAATTACATTAGGCTGCCAAATCTTAGCAAGTAAATTAGCTTGAGCTAAATCATCCGCTTCTATCATTCTATATTCAGTAGGAAGTGAAAGAAACTTATCCTCATAAATAGGATCTTCCGTAGTAGACTGCTGAAAGTCATACTTACCAGGAATTAAACGGAGAATTACTAACTTTTGATAATGCTGTTTTAGGGATTTTGAATCAGTAAATTCTGTTAATATTTGCTCTAATTCTAATTTTTCTACAGGCAAACTTAAAAACTTATTCGCTCCATTAATCATCCCTCGTTCTTTCTCTCCTCTAGTAGAAGTTATTACTACAGGAATCTGACAAGTATCAGTATCAGTTTTTAACAAAGTCAAGACATCCCAACCCGATAAAAGTGGCAATAATGGATTCAGAAATATCAATTTTGGTTGTAACTTTCGTGCCTTTTCCACTGCTTCTGTGCCAGAACGTGCAATAACAACTCGATAACCATTACCTGTTAATTTATTTGTTAAATCTTCAATAAATCGTGGAACTGCCTCAACAATTAGAACTAAACGAGATGAATAATTCATTAAAGGTAATTGGTAATTATTAACAGCTAATTTACTCTCTTTTTTAGTCTCAATTTCACTTTGCTGAGTAGGAATTAATCCTTGTGCTTTTAAATAATCATTTGTTTCCCATCCTTCAATTTCTAAATCTTTTGGAGGCGGACTCGGTGGTAAAATTAACGTAAATTCACTTCCCTTACCTTCCTGAGAAATAAAAGTAACATCCCCACCATGTAAACGAGCTAAACGTTGAGTTAATACTAAGCCTAAACCAGCTCCTTCAAACTGACGACTGAGAGGATTTTCTAATTGTTGAAACTTCTGAAAAATCAAATGTTGCTTGTCAGGTGGTATACCAATCCCAAAATCCCAAACAGTAAAAGTTATCCACCTTTCCCATCTAGCTACTTTCAATCCCATCTTGCCATCTGCAGGAGTAAACTTCAAAGCATTGGATAACAAATTTACCAACATCTGGCGCAAACGCAATTCATCTGCAATAAAAATATTCAGACCAGTTTCTATTTCCAAAGTATACTTAGCTCGCAGAGAATCAGTAAATATAGCAGAAGATTGACCTTGAGGATGCTTATATTGAAGTTGTAAAGCCTCCTGAAAAGCGCGATCGCAAACCTTCCGAATTTCAACTGGTTGTGGGTTTAACTCCATCTGGCCAGTTTCCATGCGAGTCAAATCTAGAATATCATTAACTACAGCCATCAAATGACGACCACTTTGATGAATGAGTTGAGTATAACGGATTTGACGTTCATTGAGAGTCCCCAGAGTCTGCTCTTTCAACAAACTAGATAAACCCAGTACAGCAGTTAACGGTGTTTTTAATTCATGGCTAATACAAGCCAAGAATTCATCCTTAAGTCGGTTAAGCTGAATTAAGTCGGCGTTTTTAGCTTGTAATTCCTTCCCTACCAAGTGTTGTTCTGTTACATCCTGGGCTAAAACTAATGTCATGTCAAACAATTGCTGACTACTAAACTGCCATACTCGCTCTTGACCATTTTTTTTGGGAATAGTACAAACGTAGGTATTTAGCTGAGTATAATGACAGCAACTAGAAGCAGAATTGAAATTAGGTATTTTGGCTCGTTCTTGTAAAAGTGTAGTAGAAGGAGTTATCCCTTTAGTTGTCTCTGAAGATAAAAATCCAACACTATCTCTCAGCTTATGTAAGGAATCTGGCATTTTTACTTCTGTAGGCTGTTGTTTAATATTTTCAGCAGATAAACAACGTATAACTACATCTACAATTTCTATCAATTCAGGTTCTTGTTTGAGCTGAGAACGCCATGCCAAATTCTGATTTATTAATTTGCCCTTATTGCTCTGTAACATTAGAGGTAGAGGCAACTTTTCTAAAAGCTCTATTAATGAATAGAGATAGGAAGATGTCTTTACTGTTCCTTGAACGAGCAAATCTTTCGTAACTATTTGCGACATTTCTGAAGACTTTTCTGGTGTAGAGATATTTAGCTTCAGGTCTTCAATCGTAGAAATAAATTCTAATAGACGCCAACTATCTAACAACCCTAAAAATTTACCTCCTCGATCTACAACAGCAATAGGTAAACTAGAAGATTCTTGATTAATCTGCTTTTCAGATTTTGGCTGGAGATATGGCCATAATTTTTCAACAGTTAAGTCTGCTGGTAATATTCTCAGACTACTTAATGTCAAAGAACTTATTTTAGATAGAGGTTGTTGCCAATTTTCTATAGAAGTATCACTTTTAGAAGTATCACTTTTAAGTAGTTTGGTTTCTGAGTTTGAGACTAGATAAGGAATTAAACTATGTAAGTAAATTAACCCCAGTGGTTGGTGTGCCTTATTTACTACTACTAACTCATCACATTTTTCTCTACAGAAAATTGACCAGACTACCTGCAAATTTTCTGTGTCTAAGCATACTGGTATAGAAGATATAAATTTTTTTAAAGTTGTGTAGGGCATTAACATGACAGTTCGGGTGTATTAGCTGAAATATATTCATTAAGGGCGTGTTGACTAACCTGACTATAATGCGCGGCCATTTGGAACGGTAACCCTTATCCCTACATCTGTCCACAGATAATTAACAATAATTAAGTTAATACCTGGTAGGAAAATCCCATTGGGCTTATAGTTAGCTTAAATTTTGACATTGATGGTCATTTCAGTTATCAGTTATCAGTTATCAGTTATCAGTACCGATCCACTAAGTCGGAGATTTTAAATACTGAATTGAATATTTCTCTTAGTCGATTGGATATGGCGAGGAAACCCGCTCTTGAGAGAGCCACTCCGCTAACCCCATCCCTCGACCGCTTTTTCATTCCCTTAAAAGGGGAGGCTTTGGACCTGATTTTTTGGTAATAATGACAGAATTGAATAGTTATGGCAGTATACAGATATAGAATTAATACTACTACTTTAAGTTGGTGCTATGTCGGAGGTCTTCTGAGAAAATTCCAAATAATTTTGCTGAATCTATATTTATAGATAGCTACTATAGCTACATTCTTCATGCTATCCTCATTACTAAAACTATAGAGGTTATCTATGTTAATATTTATTACATTATTAGTTTAAATCTTTGATGTAATAAAATTATTTTGTAATGGAGATTTCCCCGATTACAGATTTTCAACCCAACCCAGACTTAGCTGCTGTACCTAAAATTTTGTCTACTCAACTATCTATTTGTATATATTTGCATGATGACAAATTTGCTACCTCAGTAACCAAGTTACTGAGTAGGGATCGATATCTTGTGGCACTAACTAACTCTCGCCGAGAATTTGTCCAGCTTATTGAGGAGAATACTAACATAGATTGCCTTCTCTTCCAAGAGTATTCTGAACTAACTTCTTTGATACATCAGTTACACAATAAATCTATTTTATTACCTGCTGTAATTATCAAACAATCTGAGTCAGAAAATTCTCCAGAAACTCAAGAATTAGTTAATAATGATTTAACTAAATATAATCCCCACGAAAACTCTCACAATTTTATTTACCATCAAGCAGAAGTTCCATTATTAATCAATCAACTTAGCCAAATAGATATTTATATTGAGCAGGCAATTCAAAAATTTCTCACACTTTCTCATGCTAGTTCCTCAAAAGATCAATCTCAAATATCTAGTCAAGCTATTGACGATTATACTAAAGATATACTTCATCAACAGCAATACCGATTATATGCAAAATTAAGGGAAAGATTAGGATACCTAGGTGTGTACTACAAAAGGAATCCCGCCAATTTTATTAGGAATATGCCTCCAGGGGAGCGTCGTAAGTTTGTAGACGAACTTAAGTTAGAATATCGTCACATTGTGCTCAAATATTTTTCTCAAGATAATTCCCTAAACAATAAAATAGATGAGTTTGTTAACCTATGTTTTTTCTCAGATCTTCCCGTAACACAAATTGTAGAAATTCACATGGATTTAATGGATGAATTTGCTAAACAACTAAAGTTAGAAGGACGTAGTGAGGAAATGTTGCTGGATTATCGATTAACTCTTATAGATACAATAGCACATCTGTGTGAAATGTATCGACGTTCTATTCCTAGAGAATCTTGAGAACTAGATTATTAAATAAAAGTTAACTAGCAAAAAATTAGAGTAGGCCAATGTTAATCTAAATGCTTGTGTAGGAATAGGTAAGCTTAATAACTTCAAGCTATCTAATAATAAAGATAGATAAATCACTTTTTTTAGTTTGAAATTTAGTATCCAAAATATGATTTTTTCTTACTAAGAAGACTTAATGCTTTTAGCTGTAAATATATTTAATAAATAAATTAATCCCTAAACAAAAAAGTTCTGTTTTGATTGAGGTTAAAGTATTATTAAATCGGTTGTTCATCAAGGAAAAACTATCCAAAAAAGCTGAAAAAACTACTTGAGAATAATTATGAGTCCTCTGAAGAAAACCTATGTTTTGAAGTTATACGTTGCTGGAAACACTCCTAATTCTGTGCGGGCATTAAAGACACTCAAAGAAATTCTTGAACAAGAATTTCAAGGGGTTTATGCCTTAAAAGTAATAGACGTATTAAAAAATCCTCAGCTAGCAGAAGAAGATAAAATATTGGCCACACCAACTCTGTCAAAAATATTACCCCCACCTGTGAGAAAAATCATTGGGGATCTTTCAGACCGGGAAAAGGTATTAATTGGATTGGATCTACTTTATGAAGAACTCAATGAAGACGAATACAATCTGTGACTTACCTATAGGTAACAGCTAATGTGCCACCTTAGGCTTCTGAATGTCTTTAAAGAAGGTCAGAACTTCCTTAAAATTTGTAACCTGTTTTATACAGGAAATCTTGACGAGTGATAACTATTTTTTGATGGATTCGACCTTTTCGTTTTGCTAGTCTACGTCTTGAATTTGCTGCCATGCTTATGTTTTTTCTTACGTTGAGAAACTGTGGCTAGTTTGTCTAGATTCTTTCTTAAAAGATTTGATAGAAGGTAATTTATTTCCAACTGAAGTGGCTAGATAAATATCTTGGTCTAGTACAGCATCTAAGCGGATTGAATTTTCCCAAGTAGGTTGAATCTTATCATTTTTAAACTCACAGGAATCGACTTATCTTCTCAACTTAAATTGATCGACTAACAATTAATTTTCTTTGTTAGTGAAACCTGTTTAATTTTGGCTAGCTCAGGTAGATTTCTATGAATTATGACCTGTACCAATCTATTTTGGGAACTTGAATATATAACCATTTACCATTAGACATCTCCAAAAGAAAAATTAAGATAAAATTAAGATAAAATTACCAAATAATTAATAATTAAATAATTCACCTTTAAAGCCTCCCCAATAAAGGGGAAAAAATTTATTTTTTTCCTTTTAGTTAATCTTCTCCCTTTTAGGGCGTGTCATCAATTAAGGAGGTTGACATTTAGGGGTATTGTATGCTGGATAGAGATGGTGGCGATCACTATGCTAATAAAATGACTGAGGCTACCTGTAGGAATTCCTCCCAGGAAGTTAACTGAACGTTTATCATATCTAGTAGCGATCCCTCGATACTGTTTGAGTTTAGCGAAGAAATTTTCGATGAGATGACGTGCTTTGTACAAGATCTCATCGTAGTGACGGTTTTCTTTCCGGTTTTTATAATAGTGGAATCACTACTTGTATTCCTCTCTGAGTTAAAGGTCTAATTACTCTTTCCTGAGCATCATAAGCTTGTGTCACCAAAATGGCTCCAGCTTCTACAACTGGCAAGAGAATATCTGCTCCATCTAAGTCGCAGGCTTGACCTGGAGTTAAAAATGCTAGGGGTGGGTAACCCTAGAGCATCTACTACCCCATGTATCTTGGTACTCAATCCTACGAAAGCTACGACCAATATCTTCCTGTTCTGTACTACTATCCTTGGCTCCAGCACTATGTTGATGAGCACGAACAATAGTGGCATCGATCATGGCATACTCATTATCTGCATCCTCAGCTAGAGCTTGAAATAGTCTGTCCCAGACTCCTGAACGACTCCAACGACTAAAACGGGTATGGACGAACGGGTCAGTCCCCAAATCTTTCTGGTAAGTCTCTAATCATGAATTCCAGCTCGATATCTATATAAAACAGCTTCCACAAAGAGACGGTTGTCCTTTCCTTTCCTTCCGACAGTCCCTTTACGTCCTGGTAGTAAATTTTGAATGCGCTCCCATTGGTCCGATAAGCAAGCCATAACGTCTAGTCATTTAGAGCAGTCCTATGCTTGTTATTCTTCATGGATCATACTATACCTTTAATGTCAACTTCTTTAATTGATGACACGCCCTAGGGCTATCCCTGATCAGGAACTTCTGAAAACCTTGTGGAGAACAGGGGAGCAGGGAGCAGGGGAGAAGGGAGAAATAGTCCTAGTAGCTAGGCAAAACTACTTAACTACTCTAAATAAATGTTCTTTTCTATACATTTTTTCTCTGGAAAAAGCCTTTTAAAGACCTACACATAATTTGTCTATTTTGTCAAATTTTATATTAAGAAAGATGTTGATAAAGCATAGTTAGGGAGAGGTAATTATCAATTATCAATTATCCATTATCCATTATCAATTATCCATTATCCATTATCCATTATCAAAATGCAGTCCCGATATGAATCAAGTATTCTCTTATCTTAAGAACCATCTATAAAAGACAAAGAGAGTTATTGGTGTAACCGACATACAGTTAAAAAATTAATAGAAAATGCTCATCAAATTGAAGCAGAAAAAAACAACTTTAGAGTGGTTTGTCAAAAAAGGTTAATCGAAGCAGGAGGTGTTAGAAAAAACTATTAAGTAGCCAGGAATAAATCCTATTAACTTTAATATGATTTGCACAATATGCCGACATTTCAATTGCTAGGAATAAATTTTGGAGTAAGTGAATCAGCCCCAGTTCTTTAATACCAATTTCTGGCTAGTCCTAGATATGTACAATATTTGTCAGTATAAGTATATTTTATAGGTGATAAAAATATAATATCCGGTGATTATAATATAATAATATTCTATAATGTCTATTAAAAATGACTTTTATTCAAAAGAAAGGTCTGTCTCTTTGACATTAACTTTAGAATTTTGTGATATAAATGTTCAGGACATATAATATCTTGAGGTGGCAAGGCCGGAATAAATAGATTCACGGATAGCCAAATTTTTCCAACAAAAGATTAAGGATATGAATCAAAATAGTGAGTCTATTAAAAAGGACAGAATAGCAACTGTAGGGGTTGAGAAAATTAAAACCATGATTGAGGGCTTTGACGACATAAGTCATGGAGGAATGCCAGTTGGCAGGACAACATTAGTAAGTGGTACATCTGGAACTGGTAAAACATTGTTTGCTATTCAATTTCTTTATAATGGAATTACTTATTTTGAAGAACCAGGAGTATTTGTAACTTTTGAAGAATCTCCCCACGATATTATTAAAAATGCCTACAGTTTTGGCTGGAATTTACAGCAATTAGTTGATGATGGGAAATTATTTATATTAGACGCTTCTCCTGATCCAGAGGGACAAGACATAGTTGGCAATTTTGACTTATCTGCTTTAATAGAAAGAATTCAATATGCTATTCGTAAGTATAAAGCTAAAAGAGTTTCTATTGATTCTGTAACTGCTGTATTTCAACAATATGATGCTGCTTCGGTAGTTAGAAGAGAAATATTTCGTTTAGTTGCACGACTTAAACAAGTTGGTGCAACAACTATTATGACTACAGAAAGAGTAGAAGAATATGGCCCTGTGGCCAGATTTGGAGTAGAAGAATTTGTCTCTGATAATGTTGTGATTGTCCGTAATGCTCTGGAAGGTGAACGTAGACGTCGGACAATGGAAATACTAAAACTTAGGGGCACAACCCACATGAAAGGAGAATATCCATTTACTATTACTAATGATGGTGTAAATATATTCCCACTCGGAGCGATGCGATTAACTCAACGTTCTTCTAATGTTAGGGTTTCTTCTGGGGATGAAATTCTCGATCAAATGTGTGGGGGCGGTTTCTTTAAAGATTCAATTATTTTAGCAACTGGCGCTACAGGTACAGGAAAAACTCTTTTAGTCAGTAAATTTATAGAAAATGGTTGTATAAATAATGAACCTGCGATGCTTTTTGCTTATGAGGAATCCAGGGCTCAATTGTTCCGTAATGCCTCTTCTTGGGGTATAGATTTTGAAGAACTAGAAAAAAAAGGATTATTAAGAATTCTGTGTACTTACCCAGAATCATCAGGTTTAGAAGACCACTTACAAATTATTAAATCAGAAATTGCTGAATTTAAACCATCAAGAATAGCTATTGACTCTTTATCTGCTTTGGCAAGAGGAGTAAGTAATAATGCTTTTAGACAATTTGTGATTGGGGTAACTGGTTTTGCCAAGCAAGAAGAAATAACTGGATTTTTTACTAATACTACGGATCAGTTTATGGGGTCTAATTCTATTACAGATTCCCATATTTCTACTATTACTGATACTATCTTGATGCTACAGTATGTGGAGATTCGTGGTGAAATGTCCCGTGCTATTAATGTCTTTAAAATGCGTGGTTCATGGCATGATAAGGGAATTAGAGAATATACGATTACAGCTAAAGGCCCAGATATAAAAGATTCTTTCCGTAGCTATGAAGGAATTATTAGTGGTTCTCCAACTAGAATTACAGTTAATGAGAAAAGTGAATTGTCTAGAATTATTCAGGGAGTTCAAGAAAAGACAACGGATGAGTAAGATAATGACTAAGGGAATGTAACTCAAAAGTTAGAGAATTTATAGAGGATGCTATAGGAGGAAGGATTATCGCTCAATTTTTTCGCCTTTGCCTGCTCAAAATCCTTACATTTTCGGTTTAATGGAGCAAACCCTATGGTACTTTTTTCCAATCATACTCAGTTAATACAACTAAAATATTTATTGCTCTGCTGATTAAATCTCAAAGGATTGATAGATGCAGTCAAGTGCTTTTTTAGTTGGTTAAACTTTTCCTGCTCAATTCTCATTCGTCTGAGTTATGAGATGTTCGAGTCACCAAAAATCAACAACTTTCTGTGGGATGGAAAATTTCTCTAACTATAACGTCTGAGTTATGAGATGTTCGAGTCACCAAAAATCAACAACTTTCTGTGGGATGGAAAATTTCTCTAACTATAACGTCTGAGTTATGAGATGTTCGAGCCACCAAAAATCAACAACTTTCTGTGGGATGGAAAATTTCTCTAACTATAACG
>NZ_JAAHHT010000295.1 GCF_010672085.1 Okeania sp. SIO3I5 | reverse complement strand
TACAGGATGTTTAACATTTCCAGATGGCAGAAAATGGGATTTAACAGATATAAATAAAATTTTCTGGCGGACTTTTTCCGGAGTAAATGTTCCGAAATTAACTGATTCATATCAAGAGACAATAGCGGTAAATGATTCGATTGGTTTGTTACGCTCTTTTATGCGTTCAAAACCGGACAAATGGGTGAATGGTTGGGAAGCTTACGAATTTCATAAAGAGAAACCATTACAATTAAGTTTGGCCAACAAAATAGGTGTAACTATTCCAGCTACATTAGTAACTAATGATGCTCAAGAAATTATCAATTTCTCTCAATCTTATCTGGATGTAATTTTTAAACCTGTTTATGGTGGTTCTCATACTCAGCTTTTAACGAAAGAACATCTAGAAATTAATCGGATGAATTTAGCTTTAAGTATTTCTCCTGTAACAATCCAAGAATATATTCCCGGTACAAATATTCGTAGTTATGTGATAGGTGAAAAAGTTTATTCTGCTGAAATTCGGAGTAGTTCCTTAGATTTTCGGGAAGATAAACGAGCAAAATTAATCTATTTGGAAACACCAGAGGATATAAAAAAACAATGTTTAGCTATTACTAGATCGTTTGGGTTAAAATGGACTGGCATTGATTGGCGATTTAAACCTAATGGAGAATTTATTTTTCTAGAAGCAAATTTTAGTCCGATGTTTCTTCATTTTGAAAACCAAACAGGTTGTCCGATAACTGAAGATTTGATAGAATTATTAACAAGTTAAAGATAAGCATTCAGCAGTCAGGATTCAGCTATCAATTTCATTATCTTGAGAGAAGGAATTGGCATCTTTGTATCTGTAGTGAAATTAAATTACCTTTGTTTAAATCTTCAGGTATATCTCCGTCTATATTTAATATCAAATCCGGATAATTACTATACTCAAGTCATTGCGACGGTCACTCCCTGGAAGGAAGCAATCTCTTATGTTTAGGAGATTGCTTCCTATCGTCGCCATGACAACTGTTGAACCGGATTTTATTTGATTAGGACTTACGCAAAGAAACCGGGTTTTTAAGATAAATCATTGTTTTTAATAATTAATATTGACGAAAAAACCCGGTTTCTAGGTTTGCATGGCTTTAGTCCTGTTTATATAAATATAAATTTTGCTTTTGTTGGAGTTGATTTCTCATATAATTAATTATTCTCAAGGAGTTAATAATGGCTGTACAATTATTGCGACAACTATTTACTGTAGACCAGTATGACAAAATGCTGGAGGCAGGAATATTTACTGGAAATGAACGAGTAGAACTAATTCGAGGAGAAATTATCAAAATGTCCCCTATGGGTATTCGTCACCCCGCTTGTGTGAAACGTCTGAATAAACTTTTCTTTTTGCGTTTAGGAGAAGCTGTTACTGTGGGAATTCAAGATCCTGTAAGATTGAATAATACTTCTGAACCACAACCAGATGTAAGTTTGTTGCAAGAACGACCAGATTTTTATGAGACTCAAAAACCTCAACCAGAAAATGTATTTCTCCTTATAGAAGTTTCAGATACAACTATTAAATATGACCGAGAAATAAAAGTTCCTTTATATGCTGAAAATAATATTGTTGAAGTTTGGTTGGTAAATTTGACTGAAGAATGTCTGGAAGTTTACCGACAACCTAGGGCGAATGGTTATGAAATTGTGCAGACTTTTCAAAGGGGTGAAAATGTGACTATTCAAGCTTTGCCTAATGTAACTTTTACTGTTGATGAAATATTGGGAAATTAACAGAAATTTTCAATTAGAATATTTAGAGTAAGTATAATTTTTCAACCCATACAAATTCAGAGAATTATTTTCAAGGAGTTAATAATGGCTGTACAATTATTGCGACAACTATTTACTGTAGACCAGTATTATAAAATGTTGGATGCAGGAGTATTTACTGAAAATGAACGAGTAGAACTAATCAGAGGAGAAATTATCAAAATGTCCCCTATTGGTGTTCGCCATGGAGATTGTGTGGACAGTCTTGCCGAACTGTTCATTTTACGTTTAGTACAGACTGTTACTGTGAGAGTTCAAAATCCTGTCAGGTTGAACGATAATTCTGAACCACAACCAGATGTAAGTTTGGTGCAACGACGGCAAGGTTTTCGTCAGACTCAACAACCTCAACCAGAAAATGTATTTCTCCTCATAGAAGTTTCAGATACAACAATTAAATATGACAGAGAAATAAAAGTTCCTTTATATGCTGAAAATAATATTGTTGAAGTTTGGTTGGTAAATTTGAATGAAGAATGTCTGGAAGTTTACCGACAACCTACGGCGAATGGTTATGAAATTGTGCAGACTTTTCAAAGGGGTGAAAATGTGACTATTCAAGCTTTGCCTAATGTGACTTTTACTGTTGATGAAATATTGGGAAATTAACAGAAATTTTCAATTAGAATATTTAGAGTAAATATAATTTTTCAACCCATACAAATTCAGAGAATTATTTTCAAGGAGTTAATAATGGCTGTACAATTATTGCGACAACTATTTACTGTAGACCAGTATTATAAAATGTTGGATGCAGGAGTATTTACTGGAAATGAACGATTAGAACTAATTCGAGGAGAAATTATCAAAATGTCCCCTATTGGTGTTCGTCACGCAGATTGTGTGAAACGTCTTGCCGAACTTTTTATTTTGGGTTTAGGAAAGACTGTTACTGTGGGAATTCAAGATCCTGTAAGATTGAATAATAATTCTGAACCACAACCAGATATAAGTTTGGTGCAACGACGGCAAGGTTTTCGTCAAACTCAACATCCTCAACCAGAAAATGTATTTCTCCTCATAGAAGTTTCAGATACAACTATTAAATATGACCGAGAAATAAAAGTTCCTTTATATGCTGAAAATAATATTGTTGAAGTTTGGTTGGTAAATTTGACTGAAGAATGTCTGGAAGTTTACCGACAACCTACTGCCAATGGTTATGAAATTGTGCAGACTTTTCAAAGGGGTGAAAATGTAACTATTCAAGCTTTGCCTAATGTGACTTTTACTGTTGATGAAATATTGGGAAATTAACAGAAATTTTCAATTAGAATATTTAGAGTAAGTATAATTTTTCAACCCATACAAATTCAGAGAATTATTTTCAAGGAGTTAATAATGTCTGTACAATTATTGCGACAACTATTTACTGTAGACCAGTATGACAAAATGTTGGATGCAGGAGTATTTACTGGAAATGAACGATTAGAACTAATCAGAGGAGAAATTATCAAAATGTCCCCTATGGGT
Source organism: Okeania sp. SIO3I5 (assembly GCF_010672085.1). Classification (GTDB taxonomy): domain Bacteria; phylum Cyanobacteriota; class Cyanobacteriia; order Cyanobacteriales; family Microcoleaceae; genus Trichodesmium. Next base: position 7,390 of record NZ_JAAHHT010000295.1, on the reverse strand, counting down.
ATTCGTCACGAAGCTTGTGTGAAACGTCTGAATGAACTTTTCTTTTTGCGTTTAGGAAAGACTGTTACTGTGGGAATTCAAGATTCTGTAAGATTGAATAATACTTCTGAACCACAACCAGATATCAGTTTGTTGCAACGACGACCAGATTTTTATGAGACTCAAAAACCTCAACCAGAAAATGTATTTCTCCTTATAGAAGTTTCAGATACAACAATTAAATATGACAGAGAAATAAAAGTTCCTTTATATGCTGAAAATAATATTGTTGAAGTTTGGTTGGTAAATTTGAATGAAGAATGTCTGGAAGTTTATCGACAACCTACGGCGAATGGTTATGAATTTGTGCAGACTTTTAAAAGTGGTGAAACTGTAGAAATCCAAGCTTTGTCTAATGTTACTTTTACTGTTGATGAAATATTGGGAGCACACACGGATTAGGCCACGGATATACGGATGAATTTAGGTTAAAACCATTCATTATGACTCCTGATTCCTACTTTTTCTTAACCCTATCCAAACAATAAATATGCAAACAAAAACAGTTACTTTAGAAATTCCAGAAGCAATTTATCAACGTTTAGCTAATACTGCCAGAGGAATGCAATGTGAGCTTGAAGATATAGTAATTCATACTTTAAAAGTAGGAATCCCTCCTAGTTATGACGATATTCCAGAGGAATTTCAAGTAGATATTGCTGGATTAGATAGATTAGATGATGATAGTTTGTGGCGTATTACCCGCAGCCAAAAAACAGAAGCAGAAATGAAACAATATAATAGTTTACTTGAGGCTAATTCTAGTAGAGAATTAACAGAGCAGGAACAATTAGAGTTAAGCAAAATGCGCCGGGAAGCAGATTTATTTATGTTAAAAAAAGCTCAGGCTGCAGCTTTGCTTCAATGGCGGGGATATAAAGTTTATCCTCTTAATTAATCAACGAAAAACCAAGAATTATGTCTTCTTACATTTCCCAAACTCTACGGGTTCAGATAGCAGAAAGCGAACGCTACTCTTGCTGTTATTGTTTAACCAGTGAAATAAATAGTGGTATTCGTATGACACACGACCACATTTATCCTCTTTCAAAAGGTGGAGAAACTAGCTTTGAAAATGTTTGTTTAGCTTGTCAAAGCTGCAATGAATATAAAGGTAATATTATTGAAGCGATCGATCCTTTAACTGGAGAAAAAGTATCTTTATTTAATCCACGTCAACAAGAATGGTCTCATCATTTTCAATGGAGTTCTGACGGGACAAAAATTGAAGGTATAACCGCTTTTGGTAGAGCCACAGTTACAGCTTTAAGAACTAATAATCCGGTTATAGTTGCTGCTAGAAAACGTTGGGTAGCTGTTGGTTGGCATCCTCCTTTAGGTTAGACTTCTCCAAAAATCAAAAATCAATCAATTATTATCTATTAAGTTATCAATTACTCTTCTCTATTTCCTCTTTTCTGAAGATGTCTATTATTTTATATAAAGGACAAGTAGCAACAATTGTTATGGAATACAATAACAATGTTTTTGCAGTAGATTTTTCTGATAATGACGGAACAACTTATGCTGTGGAAACTATTTCTGGTAATCAACTACACTGCTGTAAACTTCAGTTAATTCTCTATATCTGAAAAAAAAAATCGTCCCGCTTTAGGGGGACTCGAAAGAGGAAAAAGAAAAAAAGGGAAAAGGGGAAAAGGGAAAAAGAAAAGAGGGGAAGAATCTTAGGAGCACACACGGATTTTGCCACGGATATACGGATTGATTTAGGAAACAGGGGAAGAATCCTCGGAGCACACACGGATTTTGCCACGGATATACGGATTGATTTAGGAAACAGGGGAAGAATCCTCGGAGCACACACGGATTTTGCCACGGATATACGGATTGATTTAGGAAACAGGGGAAGAATCCTAGGAACGAAGGGGAGAAACGACCGGAACAGACGAGACCACACGAAAACCGATCAGGATGACGTGGATGCCCGCAACGATATAGAAGCGGCTGGCACTGCGACAAAGCCTAGAACCGAAGTTACAGCAACCACCACGGAGCAGTCTTCTATAACTTTGTCCTCCAGTTTCCCAAGCACTACCATCAGTAGGCGCTCCATTATAGTTCTTGTGCAAAACATCTTGACACCATTCCAATACATTCCCGTGCATATCATATAAACCAAAAGCATTGGGTGGAAAGCTTCCTACATCGGTTGTTTCTTCTCGCCATTTTCCTTGAGGAGCATTGCCATAGGGATAGTTGGCATCATAGTTAACTAACTCAGACGTTATAGTTTCTCCAAAATAAAAAGGTGTTGTTGTTCCAGCACGACAAGCATATTCCCATTGACTCTCACTGGGCAACCTGTAAATTTTTCCACTTTTCTGAGATAGCTTTTGACAAAATTCTGTCGCGTCATTCCAACTTACTTGTTCTACAGGGCGATTTCCTCCTTTAAAATGGGAAGGATTATTTCCCATTATTGCTTGGTATTGATTTTGAGTAATGGGATATTTGCTCATATAAAAAGGTTGGAGAGTTACCTTATGTTGCGGACTTTCATAAGACAGTCTCTCAGCCTCATTTTCTGGCGAACCCATAATAAAACTTCCCCCAGGAATATAAACCATTTCCAACTTTATTCCATTACCCAAATCTTCTATTTTTTGCCTAGCACTTCCCTGGGTGCGGTTAGTAACATTACCAGAGTCGTTCACAGTTAAAACTTCAAAAGTAAATAGCTTCCCTTTTTTTGATTCTGCCGTTGATGGTACTTTAGGCAAATTAGAGGATTTATTCTCTGGTGGCTTTTCCGACTTCCTTTGTGTCTGACTCCGAGTATTTTGTACCGATCTTAACCTTCTTTCAGTTTCTTCTCGTCTGCGTTGCTCATTCCTCAGTTGCTCTTCCAACTCATTCACCTGAGTAGAAACTTTTGGCAGTTGAAAATATCTCACCATAGAATAAATCAAACTACCACTACCAAACATTACCGCACCATAAAACAACCCCCACAAACTCCAACTAGAAGTATCGCGATCATAAAAATCAGATTCCTGAAACCAACTTATGGGAATACCCCAAGAAAAAGTCAAACGTATATCCCCATTAACTCTGTTAACTGCTTCCTGATAAAGCTTTTGTTCTTCTGGAGACAAACTTGACTGTTTAGATGCCCAACTTTTCACTATTTCCACATCACTCATTCCGTGGACTGCCACAACCTTACCATTCCGATCCATAACAGGCGCTCCACTCATTCCCCCCACAGTGAAAGCTCTATAGGAAATCCCATAACCTTCCGCTAAAGTATCCAAACCAGAAACTTCACCTTTAACAGTCTGGTATACCAACCTCCCTTTGCCCAAACCCCGCGCCGGAAAACCAGAAATATAAATCGGACTAAGTATTTTCAGACTTTCGGAATTACCTATTTTTAAAGGTGGATAATTACATTTGTTTCCTTCTGGTTGAAAAGTAACTAAAGCTAAATCTATACCATAAGAATGTCTTTCTATATTAGCAATCCGCCGGACTTTCCTATCATTAGTTTCTACGAAATTTTCTCCTTTTTCTGGCAAAACATGAGCTGCCGTTAGTACACTACAAACTCCCGGTTTTCCATGTACAAAAAAACCAGTTCCATGCCCAGATTTATTTTTAACTATGACAATACTAGATTTGATTTTTTCGGGTGAAACAGAACAATTTGTTAAAGCGAGGGAGAGTAAAGTTAGACTAAAGATGCGAGGTAGAATTTTCATTTTATACAAACCCGATTTCTATACTTTATTTGATTATTTAATACTACTAAACTGACACATCCAAAATGGTGAAATAAGTGTAGGTTGGGTTGAGGGACGTTAGCGGAGCTTATCCGTTAGCGTAGCTTATCCGTAGGATAAGGATAAACCCAACAAGAATCTTTCTCCCGTAGTGGACCGTTTCACCTAAAATAGTGCAATAGAATACCAGCCAAAAGTTACTATTGGACTGACAGGCGATATAGCTGCCGCACTTGCGGGATCCCACCCTAAAAATTAACAGCTAAAAACAGGCAATACCCCGATCGCCTACTTCCTGAAGTATAGCTAAAGCTTGATTGTCAAAATTGAGAGCTTTTTGTTTTTCTCCTAAGTCATTGTAGACAGTGTCAATACTATGGAGAGTGGTTGCTTCCCCACCCCGATTGCCTACTTGCCGAAGTATAGGTAAAGCTTGATTTAAGTAATTGAGAGCTTTTTGTTTTTCTCCTCAGTCATTGTAGACAGTGCCAATACTATGGAGAGTGGTTGCTTCCCCACCCCGATTGCCTACTTGCCGAAGTATAGGTAAAGCTTGATTTAAGTAATTGAGAGCTTTTTGTTTTTCTCCTCAGTCACTGTAGACATTGCCAATATTATTGAGAGCGGTTGCTTCCCCAACCCGATTGCCTACTTGCCGAAGTATAGGTAAAGCTTGATTTAAGTAATTGAGAGCTTTTTGTTTTTCTCCTCAGTCACTGTAGACATTGCCAATATTATTGAGAGCGGTTGCTTCCCCAACCCGATTGCTTATTTGCCGAAGTATAGGTAAAGCTTGCTCGTAGTAATTGAGTGCTTCTTGTTTTTCTCCTAAGTCATGGTACACACGACCAATCAAAAGAAGTGTAACTGCTTCCCAAATCAGGTCGTCTGTTTTCCTTAATAGCAATAGTGCCTCTTTGTATTTAGCGATCGCTCCCCTCAAAGATTCTGCTGTACCTTCCTGATATAGTTCAAGTCCCTGATTAAATAATCTTTCTGCCTCAGCACTCTTGTCTATCTGAACAATAACTTCTCCACCATTAACAATATTAGGCCACATTAATACAGGAAAACTGATATTAAATAACATCAGACTATTAACGCTGAGAATAGATAACCATTTCTTAGGAAAATCCCTAGTCAATTACAATAACGGCCTTTACCAAAAAAAGCAACCCCCCCCTGGGTAACTACGACAAAAATGAAAAAATTTTTAACGAGAGCGATCGCTTCCAACGATGGCCACAATTATTACTGTCATAATAAATATGGCCTATGAATAGCCGATTTTCTAGTTAATTAATCATAATCTGTTTTGACCTTTTTAAACCCTTGATATTCGGCCTATTCTTCTAAATTAGATAATCGAATTTTATAAGTTGTTGCTTGAGTTGTTATCGAGGTTAATAGTTGATTTAAATATAAAAATCCTGTAAAAATTGCCCCTAAAATAGGAACAATTCCCGCTGTTATTTCTATTATTATTAAAAACATTTGCAGTTAAATTAATTAGAAACAAAAAGTTTGATCGACCAATTCAAAGTAACCGAATGGCAACTAAAATCTCTTAAATTATATTGTCTGTAAGGTTGAGGACGATATGACAAAACTCTCTTAATGCCAAGTTTTTTGCTTCCTTCTATAACAGAATCAAAGTTGAAAACAACTGAATTTGTTTGAGGATAAAGTCTTATGCTTAAACCAACAGAATCATTATAATAATATCTGAGAATAGCGTAACTACGATACCCAACAACTTTTTCCCAAGCATCCCAATCTGTAGAAAATTCAGCCATAAAAGTAGAAGAGTCTCCCACTTCTTGAGGAAAAATTTTCCATTCATGGTCTGGGGAAATAGTCCCCAACTCTACCCAGTTCAAATTATTCTCCCGTTTACCCTGATAATTATGTCAATTTCGACAGATATTTTTTGATTGTTGCTAGCATTGCTAGCACCAGGCAAGCTATCGACAAAATCTAGATTAGGTATGAACCCGTTAAATTCCTCTTCTCACTTCATTTCCCTTGATCTGGGGGATGACGGCGCAGAAAATCTCAGGCATGGCAGCAGTGCTTGGTTCATCCCCCCAGGCAAAGTTATCGAATTTGAGGTTAGTGAATATTCTATTTTTGCTGTTGCCCCTGAAAATTCTGATCTAATAATATCTATTCATTCGGAAAATCCTAATCCAAACAAATCAGAAAAAATGTCTGCTTTTCCAATTCTTTAATATCTTTTACTAACAAACTTTCCTTGATTTCTAGATAATTAGATTCATATCTTAAATCCTTTGTGTGTGTTTGCTGGAAAATATTGAATTCTAGAGGGAATAATGGGTTGTCATTCAAAACGTTATTAACCCAAAGAATGTCTGTTTCTAATACGTCTATTCCCAGAGGAAAATCAGTCATATCTATTTGTCCATTTTTGTAATTGCAAATAAAATACTCAGTAATAATGTTGTCAATTACTGTTTGTAAAAGTAGCGCTCTTTTCCAAATCACAGAAGGAGTTACAGAAGGGGCTGAAATATCTATTAGTTCAAATGATACTGGGTCACTCAAAAGCTTATTTCTGACATAATCAGCCGGATATTTAAGTCTTTCTTTAGGTATTTGTATCCGGACTAAATCTTTTTTATTTTTCATATCAATCCCTGAGATTTATATCTTGATTTTTTGGATAAATTCGGAGTTAGTTACTGTTAATTATTTCTCCCCACTCCCCACTCCCCACTCCCTACTCCCTACTCCCTTTTTTCTGGAGATATCTAATAATTACTATATATATAATATTTAATCGACTACTTAAGTCTTGTCGGTAATAAATCTGCTCAAAACATTATATGTTGATGGCTATAAGTGCCTAGACAATATCTCTATTGATTTTTCACAAATTAGTTTACTAATAGGCAAAAATGGAACAGTTAAAACAACTGTATTTGAGGTTATTCATAAACTCCAAAAGTTCATATTAGGAAAAAGAATCAACTCCGAAGAAAAAAGGCATTATCAAATCAAAGAACTATTTGCTGAAGGAACTAGGAGTCAAACAATAAACTATTGCAGGCAACAATGCTTTAATTTGACTTTGGAAAATTCTGGGACAGTTTATACCTACATCTTAAATATAAATAATTTTTTTGAAAGAGAGATTGAACGTTTATTATTAGGCAATAATAGTATCAAAAATAATTGGAGTGACACGACTTCTATTTTTGTGCTTAAATCCTATCAAGATGATTCGCTCAAAAAGTTTCTGGAGCTGGTTTCTAATATATTCTGTCCTGGAAATACAATTCCAAGCAATATAATTACCGACCATTATTACCGTTCCATAAATAACAAATATGATGTCTATGAAAACTTTACAAATTGGTACTACTACTTACTCTATTTACATGACAACTATAAAATTTATAGTTCGTATAAGGACAATATACCAGCACTAGAAAAACAACTACAGCAAGCGATAAATGGTTTTAAACATATATTATTTAGTAGTATAGCAATTCCCAAGAAGCGTGAGGTACAAAATTCCTTGGTTTTAGGGAACAGGGAACACTTAACTGGGAACAGGGAATAGGGAATAGGGAATAGGAAACAGG
>NZ_JAAHHT010000294.1:827-10778 GCF_010672085.1 Okeania sp. SIO3I5 | reverse complement strand
TTGATTCTACTTGTTACTTTACTAACCAATGTTTCACTCCCTTTGTTGCTCAATGGCTCATTTTTGTTAGCATCTCCGGTAGTCGCACAAACCTCAGAGTCCCGCAAAGCAGAGGCAGACAGACTAAATCTGCAAGGAATAGAACAATATAATACCAGTCAATTTGAAGTTGCATTAGAATCTTGGCAGCAGGCATTAGCTATTTATCGAGAAATAGAATATCTCCAAGGAGTTGCTAAATCTCTGAATAATCTGGGAGTTGTTTACAATTACCTAGGGAAGTATGAACAGGCGATTGACTACCATCAGGGGAGTTTACAGATTAGGCAGGAAATTAGCGATCGCTCTGGAGTTGCTACTTCTCTGGGCAATCTGGGAAGTGTTTACCGTAACATCGGGAAGTATGAACAGGCGATTGGCTACCATCAGCAGAGTTTACAGATTAGGCAGGAAATCGGCGATCGCTCTGGAGTTGCTACTTCTCTGAATAATCTGGGAAATGTTTACTCTTTGCTCAGGGAATATGAACAGGCAATTGACTACTATAAGCGAAGTTTGCAGATTAGGCAGGAAATTGGCGATCGCTCTGGAGTTGCTACTTCTCTGGCCAATCTGGGAACTGTTTACCTTGATATCAGGAAGTATGAACAGGCGATTGACTACTATAAGCGAAGTTTGCAGATTGACCAGGAAATGGGCGATCGCAAAGGAGTTGCTTTTTCTCTGAATAATCTGGGAACTGTTTACCGTAACATCGGGGAGTATGAACAGGCCATTTACCATCATCAGCAGAGTTTGCAGATTCTTCAGGAAATTGGCAATCGCAAAGAAGTTGCTTCTTCTATGAATAATCTAGGAACTGTTTACCGTGACATCGGGGAATATGAACAGGCCATTTACCATCATCAGCAGAGTTTGTCAATTTTTCAGAAAATAGGCGATCGTAAAGGAATTGCTTATTCTCTGGGCAATCTGGGACTTGTTTACAGTAACCTCGGGCAGTATAAACAGGCCATTGACGATCATCAGCAGAGTTTGTCAATTTTTCAGGAAATTGATGATCGCAAAGGAGTTGCTGCTTCTCTGCATAATCTGGGAACTGTTTACTATTCCCTCGGGGAGTATAAAGAGGCGATTGACTACCATCAGCAGGGTTTGTCAATTTCTCAGGAAATTGGCGATCGCAAAGGAGTTGCTGCTTCTCTGCATAATCTGGGACTTGTTTACTATTCCAAAGCGCAGTATGAACAGGCCATTGAACACCATCAGCAGAGTTTGCAGATTTTTCAGGAAATCGGGGAGCGCAAAGGAGTTGCTACTTCTCTGAATAATCTGGGAAATGTTTACTCTTCCCTCGGGGAGTATGAACGGGCAATTGACTACCATCAGCGGAGTTTGCAGATCAAGCAGGAAATCGGAGATCGCCCTGGAATTGCTAGTTCTCTGGGCAATCTGGGGTGGTTTTTTTTTAAATCTGGAAATTTGACAGAGGCCGAAACCCATCTCAGAAAGGGATTGGAGCTGTATGAATCTTTGCGGTTCAATTTGAAAGATTCCCAAAAAGTTTCTATTTTTGAAACGCAATCTCATGTTTATCTTAATTTACAAGAAGTCCTGATTGCTCAAAACAAAATTCATCAAGCCCTAGAAATCGCCGAACGAGGACGGGCTCGTGCCTTGATCGATTTGCTGAAACAAAATCGAACGACTCCATCGAACCGTCCGCTAACTCCAAAATACCCTTCTATCAAGGAAATCCAACAAATTGCCCAACAGCAGAATGCCACCTTGGTAGAATATTCCATCGTCTTCAACAAACTCTATATTTATGTCATCCAACCCACCGGCGAACTTGAATTTCGCAGCGTTGAACTCCCGCAAGACATTTCTCTCGAAGAATTAGTCAACAACGGATATTGGTGCATCATTCAAGACAAATGCCGTGGTGATGGCGGAAAATCTACCATTGCCATTGGGGATTTCGTCAAATTAAACGACGACGAATTCGATCAACCCTGGCAAGTCGTCGATATTCAGCAAGAAAATCTCATCATCCGACAGGAAAGTTGGGAAGAAGGCATTACCATTCAACGTCCCATTACAGATGTCGTCGCCATCGTCAATGGCTACAATCGAGAACGCTTACAAAAACTGCATCAACTGCTGATTGAACCGATCGCCCACCTTTTACCAAAAGACGAGAATGACAGGGTAATCTTCATCCCGCACCAAGACCTCTTTCTCGTTCCCTTTGCTGCCTTACAAGACGAAGACAGTAACTACTTAATCGAAAAACATACCATTCTCACTGCCCCATCTATCGAAGTCTTGAGCTTAACCCACGAAAAACGGCAAAAACTCTCCGATGCAGTTCAGGGAGCTTTAGTTGTCGGCAATCCTACCATGCCCAAAGTCAAAACTAGCGCTGGACAAGAAAAACCAACGCAATTACCCAACTTACGTCATGCTGAAATAGAAGCGAGAAAAATTGCCGAACTGCTCGATACCGAACCCCTGACAGGCAAAAATGCTACCAAAGCCGCAATTTTACCCTTACTCTCTCAAGCGCGAAAGATTCATTTCGCCACCCACGGACTATTAGATGATTTCAAAGGATTGGGCGTCCCCGGTGCCATTGCCCTGGGGCCATCCGGTACAGGAAAAGACAACGATGGTTTGCTGACGGCAGGCGAATTATTACAAATGAAATTAAACGCCGAATTAGTAGTTCTGAGTGCCTGTAAAACCGGACAAGGGGACGTCACCAGCGATGGCGTTATTGGATTGTCGCGCTCTTTGGTTGCAGCCGGAGTTCCCAGTATTATTGTGTCCTTGTGGTCCGTTCCCGATGCGCCCACGGCGGATTTGATGGCGGAATTTTATCAAAATCTGGAAACAACAGATGATAAAGCTCAAGCATTACGGCAAGCTATGTTGACGACAATGAAACAACATCCTATCCCTAAAGATTGGGCTGCATTTACTTTGATTGGGGAGGCATTTTAGGAGGAGTCAGGAGACAGGAGACAGGAGACAGGAGGGAAGAGGAGGAGTTTGACAGCGCTTTTCAGATTGATGAACCACATCAGCACAACCAAAACCTTGTAGGGACGTTCCATGGAACGTCCCTACTGTGGTCTACCGTGCAGGCAAACTGCTGTCAGGTATAAGGAGGAGCAGGTTTTTTGATCGGATCGAATCCGCTTGCTTTGGAGTATTATAAGAAACCGGGTTTGTTGGAGGTCAACGTTAGTATTTTCGTGCATTTTAGACAAACCCGGTTTCTTTGCTTTTTTATACTGATATAGCGCTACGCATTAAGGTTAGGACATTTCTAAATCCTGAAAGCCTTTAAAAGTCTGCTGTTCCCTGTTCCCTGTTCCCTGTTCCCTAGCACGTAGTGCTATACTACCGGATTTGATATTATACAGTAATCGCAAAATTACTTCATCTTAATGCAGATGTTCTATTGAATACTAATTTAAAATTTCATGCTATTCAAATCTTTTCTTTCTCCTGACTCCTGACTCCTGACTCCTGACTCCTAAAGCGATACGATAACTAATTACCCGGATTCTATATAATATATTAATCATTATCTTTAATAGTTCCCAAACCTGCACGATTATCTTGATCTATTTCTGCATTTCGAGAATTGCTTAATCGCACCCAAAAATATTCCTGTTCTTCAACTTCTGTGTCACCAAAAACAGGCACTTGAATCACCTTTCTTGTCTGACCAGGTTTAAATGTTATCGTACCCGATCGCGAACGATAGTCCGATCCACTGATAGCTGTACTATCATTAGTTTGATAATCTACCTTTACTTCCCTCGGACTTTCTTGAGCAAGAGTTACTTCAAACTTAGCTTTCTTATTACTCCTATTACCTTCAGTTATTGTAGCATCACCAATAGAAATACTTGTCAAATCATCATCTTTAATAGTTGCCACACCTCTACCATCGGCAATAGTAGCATTTCGGGGTTTCCTAAGTACGCCAATGAATTTCTCATCCAACTCATCAACAGTATCTCCCAAAACTGGTACAGTAATTTGTTTTGTGGTTTCACCTGGTTTGAAAGTAATAGTGCGAGAACGACGTCGATAATCTGAATTTGCTCTAGCTCCATTATTTCTGGTAACAAAATCAACTTTCACTGTCTCGTCACTAGGTTCACTGAGATTAACAGTAAACTTCGGTCTCTGTACTCCACTATTACCCTCATTTACAGTAATATCATTGATAGTAATTTCTGGTTGAGTCGATCTGTCATACAAAATCTCAATCCGCTTATTTGCTTTAACTCCATAATAATTAGGAATAGTAATTGAACCATTTTCTTCACCTAAATCGAGAATCAAATTTTTATTCTTTCGACTTGTCTTAACTTCCGAGCGACTATATTCTGACAAGTCTAAAATATCCTTTTGATTTGTCCTGACAATCCGATCATTTCCCGTAAACTTTCCTGGTTCATAACCGCTAAACTTGTTAGCAGCATCATTAGCAAAAATCACATCGTCTCCACCAGAATTAATCACATTTTCGATCACGGCATCATAAGCGATCGCCGTACCAGAAGTAGAAGTCTTATATTTTTTGCCACTGGTGTCGTTAAATGCAATATATTCATGTTGATTGAAAGCGTCAGCAGTAGTAATTAACCCACCCTCTCTTAAATCTATGCGATAATCATAATTAAAACCTTCTAAATCTAAAGCGGGAAGTTTCGATACATCAATAGTATCAAAACCACCCCCATCCCAAAGTGTTAGTTTAGTTCCTGTATCAGCACTACCTAAATATTGATTACCATCCGAAAATCCATGAACGCTATCAAATGAATAAGTTGTATTTTGGGAATTAAAATTATTGTTTCTACCATATAAATATTGCAAACTTTGAATATCATAAGTCATTGGTGTCGTGGAATATTGATTGAAACCACCCAAACCAATGTAAGTCATCATCGTATTAGTATTATTATCTTGAGCAAAAGACAAGAAAGGACCTCGTTCTCCAGAACTATAATTACCAGGATGTTTTAAACCTAAAGCATGACCTATTTCATGGGCGATCGTTATATAACCAAAACTTCCGGGAACATCCTCATATTCGTGTTGATAAACAGATGATAAATGTACATCTCCATCAATAGGATTTTCTGCTGAACCGGGTGGTTGGTATGCGTAACCACGGGAGTCACCTGCTAATGGTCCATTGGATAACATTATGCGTATTTGACCATAGTTATCTGCTGTATCTGTTACTTCTTGAAATTTGACATCTAGATATTGTTCAAAGAGATTAAAAATCTTTCTGGCATTTCTTTTAATAGGGTCAGTTACTGGCAATGGATTTTCTCTGCCATAGTATGAATTAATTGCTCTATTTGAGAAAAAGCTATAAGTAATTATATTGTCTTCTCCTGTATCCCAACGAGTTTTAGTTAATAAACCATCGATTTTTTTGTTACTAGATAATGGTGCCGTTCTTCGACGAACAATTGGATTAAACACACTATCAAAACTGCCATTTCCAAGAATATCTTCTAAATTTGATTGGTTATCTTGATGGTTGGGTGTTTGATGGTTCCCTCCACAAATATGACAATGAGAAAAGGAGGAATTTTCCAGTTGATTGACTACAACTTTATCTGGGTCTGTAGAACGAATTTCATAAAATTCATCTGGTTTGTCTGGGTCTGCATAGTCTAGTCTGATTTCTCCTAAAATACTATTTTCATCTTTACTACTAATCAAAATAACTTGACTATTTTCGACACCTATTACTGTACCAGTTCGTACCCAATCTTGTTTATTTGGTGAACTTTTTACTTCGTCAAGTTTCACCTCTAGGGTAACATCTGCAAATAAATTTAATCTGAGAGTTTTTTCAGATTTATCTGTATCATCTAGAAGATTAAAATCTAATTCAACTTCTTCCTGACGAATTATAGGTGAATTTTCAAAGTTTGTTTTTTCTCCTTTTTCAGAAACTTCAGTCAATAGTAAAGGTGGTTCTTGACCAATAAATTCTCCTACCAGTTGTTCTCCATCTTCCACACCTGTTAGAGGATCTGTTTCGGTATTACTAGCAGACCTCAAAACAATAGAATTCAGTGTCGATTCTGTAGTAATAATTTCTGGTCCAGTCAATAAAATTTCATCTAACTCTGTTTCATATTTCTGGAGAGGAAAAGCAGTTTCTAAATCAGATTCAGAATCATCAAAATTGGTACTTCTTTCGCCAGTTTGTAGGGTTATTTCTTCTTCCGAAATTAAATAATATTGAGTATTTTCTCCATTCCCTAAACTACTAGATATTAGTGAGCGATCGCTGCCATATTCAAAACGTGATTCTAACATTATTGCTTTGCCTCTTTAAAAAATATATTTATATAATGTCCGGATAATTAATGAGAAAAAAAGCTTTTGTTTGTAGTAGGACTCTAATTCTAACTATAGAAGTTGCTCAAGCAATACTACGAGAGCTTCTAATTATAACTATTCAACCGGACATGATATTATTCCTTCATAACCCTTGATTCTTCATTTTCTCCTCAGTCTGATCCGCAATAATTTTAATTTCTTTATAAAAATTTATAAAACGTTTCTCAAGTTACTGAAGTACAGTTTTTTTTCTTATTTTCCATTCCCACCCAACTATAATTACCGAATTATTAATAATTAATAATTAAATAATTCACCTTTAAAGCTTCCCCGATAAAGGGAAAAAAGCGGTCGTTAGCGGAGCTTCCCGTAGGGAGGGATGGCGAGGTTTCCTCGCCATATCCAATCGACCAAGAGAAATTTATTTTTTCCTTGAGCGTCAATTCTCTCCCTTTTAGGGGGAGGTAATTATCAATTATCAATTATCCATTATCAATTATCAATTATCAATTATCCATTATCCATTATCTATGGACCGAAAAATTAGGAATTTTGTGCCTCACCAGTGTGGAAATTGCTATATTTATGATTTGGGCAAAGCTTTAATTTGGACTATTAAAAATATCAAAATATTTGCAGGTAATCTTTAATTATAGCTACTTTAATTTTAAAATACAGCATATTCCAGGGGGTGCATCTCATATTTGCCAAAATACTTTTTTCCTATTCCCTATTCTCAGTTAAGTGTTCCCAGTTAAGTGTTCCCTAAAAGCAATAAATTTTTGGCTTTCTTCTTGCATTGAGATGCACCCATTCCAGATATCTGAAGTACAGATATTAACAATTAAATGTTTATAGTGCGGGCAAGATGCCCACCATGAGTGTAGCTCACCCTTGGTGAAATCCGCCGTAAGACTGTATTTTATAAAAAGTAATAATAGCAACTAAAAAAAATTCTAAACTAATAAATTATTTATTCAAGTAGTTTATGTAATATTTTGCCTCAAACAATTCAACATTAATAAGATTTATACAAAGAAAGATAAGAAATATAGTCAGTATAAAAAAAAATCTTATTAAGAATATACATCTATATAAAACCGGATATATTGATTTTTTATCCGAGATTTCTGTGATAGTTTCCATTCTAAACTTCCTAATTACTAGAGAAAATACGGAAAATGAAGTATAATTTTAAATTTAAAATTATGTAACTTTACAGTAGCGAACTTGACTAAAATTTGATTTAATTAACTAAATTAAATTTAGTTAATATGCAAAATAATTAGGATGGTAGATCAGCAAATAGGCGCAAAAAGTTATACAAACTTTTTACGTTCTACAGTTGTAAACAGTTTAGATACTTTTTTTCCCTTACCTCCCGTTGTAATACCAACTCAATCAGCTGAGGCAGTAACTATTAATTTTGATGAATTTAGCGATTTTGAAGTTATCCCCGGTGATACTTTCCAAAATTCAAATGTTATTTTCGATCAAGAATTGATAATTGTTAATACCAATATTCAGAGACCATCTCAATCCTTACCCGGTGCTGCATTACGACAAGACCCGATCGCAGGAAATCTTAGTGGTTCTTTCACAGAACCAGTTAGCTTTATTTCAGTTTTTGCAGGGGATTATCGTCTAGACGATCAGGAGACAGTAACTCTTAGGGGTTTTGATGAATTTGGCAATCTTCTGGCCTCTGCAACTTTTACATCTTCAACACCACAGAGTTTATCTATATCTAGTCCTGGTATTGTTCGATTTGAGATCGATAATATAGAGCGAGCAGGTATTGATAACTTTACTTTCTCCCCTAATCCTGAACCTGTTATCGAACAACGTTCGCCCAGTAATCCTCTTTTTGCTCCTATTTCTATACCAAGTAACCCAGATGGAAGTATAACTATTAATTTCGATCTGGATCTATTTAGCACTAGCAATGATGCAGTTATCGCTGGTGATAATTTTAGCAATTTGGGAGTTATCTTTGACGATCCCTTAAGACTTTGGAACATTTCACCGGAGGAAAATCCTGTTGGTGGCAGTGCTGAATCTAGCACAACTATTGCCACAAATGATAATTCCGTGGGAGGAAATATTAGCGGTTTTTTCACACAACCAGTCGATTTGATTTCAGTCTTTGCAGGAGATAGTGGAGGGGATATAGATAATGTAACTCTTCTTGGTTTTGATCAATTTGGCAATATTGTTGACTCAGACACTTTTGAAAATACAGAAGCACAGACTTTATCTGTATCTGGAACTGGTATAACTCGATTTGAAATTCAAAATATGGGAGGAATAGCTATGGATAACTTTACTTTTAATCAAATACCAACATTAACTCCTGAACCAACTTTAGTACAGAATAATCAATTACAGACACAAGAAACAATCAATTTTTTACGTTCTACAATTCTACAAGATTTAGGTACTGTGCCTGTTTTAGACCAGATTGTCACGCCAACTACAGCTGAATCAGTAACTATTAATTTCGATCAATTTAACGATCTAGAAGTGCTATCCGGTAATACTTTCCAAGACTTAGGTATTGTTTTTGACCAAGAAATCCGGATTATTGCTAGTAACCCTGACAGACCAGCTCAGTCTCTACCAGCTAATGCGATCAGAAACGATCCTGCTGGAGGAAATCTTAGCGGTTCTTTCACAGAGGCAGTTAACTTTATTTCTGTATTTGCCGGCGATCGTCGTGCGTTCAATGATGACGGAAGTAATAATGAGGAGAAACTAACCCTTACAGGTTTTGATGAATTTGGCAATATTGTTGATTCAGACACTTTTACAGCTCTAACAGGACAAGCTTTATCTATATCCGGTCCAGGTATTGTGCGATTCGAGATTATAGATGAAAATGAAGCAGTGTTTGGTATAGATGACTTGACTTTTAGTAACTTTAGTGTGAATCCAGTACCAACATTAACTCCTCAACCCACTTCAGTCCTCAATAATCAAAATCAATTACAGACACAAGAAACAATCAATTTTTTACGTTCTACAATTCTAGAAGGTTTAGGTGCAGCGTCTGTTTTAGACCAGATTGTCACGCCAACTACAGCTGAGTCAGTAACTATTAATTTCGATCAATTTAACGATCTAGAAGTGCTATCCGGTAATACTTTCCAAGACTTAGGTATTGTTTTTGACCAAGAAATCCGGATTATTGCTAGTAACCCTGACAGACCAGCTCAGTCTCTACCAGCTAATGCGATCAGAAACGATCCTGCTGGAGGAAATCTTAGCGGTTCTTTCACAGAGGCAGTTAACTTTATTTCTGTATTTGCCGGCGATCGTCGTGCGTTCAATGATGACGGAAGTAATAATGAGGAGAAACTAACCCTTACAGGTTTTGATGAATTTGGCAATATTGTTGATTCAGACACTTTTACAGCTCTAACAGGACAAGCTTTATCTATATCCGGTCCAGGTATTGTGCGATTCGAGATTATAGATGAAAATGAAGCAGTGTTTGGTATAGATGACTTGACTTTTAGTAACTTTAGTGTGAATCCAGTACCAACATTAACTCCT
>NZ_JAAHHT010000294.1:0-727 GCF_010672085.1 Okeania sp. SIO3I5 | reverse complement strand
AGCTTTATCTATATCCGGTCCAGGTATTGTGCGATTCGAGATTATAGATGAAAATGAAGCAGTGTTTGGTATAGATGACTTGACTTTTAGTAACTTTAGTGTGAATCCAGTACCAACATTAACTCCTGAACCTACTTCACTTTTAGGTTTAACAGACTTTAATCAACTCTTGGTATAACCAGATTTGAGATTCAAAATCTGGTAGCGATCGCCATTGATAACTTTACTTTCAACCCAACACCAGAATCAACTCCTGAAACTGCTTATGTTTTAGGTTTATTAGCTTTTGGTGCTATTGGTGCTAGCTCTAGATTAAAGCACAAATAGAAATTTTTGATTAAACTAGAATGATAGCATTGACTTAATCAAAGAATAACGATATAATATATAAGATGTCTTTAAACCTAGCATTAAGTAGACTTCTCTCACACCTATTATAAAATCCATAACTTGCAGTAGGTGTGGTCATGTCCAACAGTTATCTATTTGAGATCCTCAATCTCCTATTATATCAAATCCGCTTAAACAGTTATAGATTGCTTAAGTCTTTAGGAGTCAGGAGTAGTAGGGGCGAGCAAGCGAATCGCCCGTACAGGAGTCATATAGAATCCGGGTAATTAGTTATCGTATTACTGAGGAGTAATGAGTAATGAGTAATGAGTAATGAGTAAGGAGTAAGGAGTAAGGAGTAAGGAGTAATATCAAATCCGGTTGAATACAAGAGTGT
>NZ_JAAHHT010000293.1 GCF_010672085.1 Okeania sp. SIO3I5 | reverse complement strand
GCTCCTTTGACTCTTCCTTGAGCAAGTAAAACTAATAAACGTTGACGAGAGATACCTAATAAAATAGACGCTTGTTTAGTACCCATGATTCTTACCTCAACTCTTGGCCAATAGTAAAGCTTACTTTATTACTATAACATTTACAGGATTTAACCTAAAAACAAAGATAAACCAAATTATTGGTTTTGTCAACAAGAGAGTTTGCGCTTAAAAGTATGAGTAGTTAGGTTAGGAGTCAACTGAGATGGCCCAAAGCTGAAACCTTGAAGTCCCAAACCTGAACCATCAGTTTCAAACCTCAACTTATTCAAAAGATACCAAATGGATTCTATAGGAGGAAGAATGGAGAAAGGTGAGTATATTGGCTACCTCTTTTAACTTCCCTGGCGGGAAGTCCCGCGCTCTCCCGCAGGGGAGCGTCGGGATGAAAGCCAGGGCCAAGATTCGGATACCTCCATAAGCTAAACGTTTATAAGCCCAAGACACAAGCTAGGAGGATTTTGTTATTATAAGCCTTATCACAGGGGGAGGACATCACCTCTGTTAAAACAGCGGTCAGTTTTTGCTGACTGAAGAATCCCGCGTTAGTCATCGTCATCGTCATCGTTATCGTTATGTTGCGTAAGCGCAACGTCGGGAGTATGTCAAAAGTAATTTATTTTGCTAATTCAAAACTGGCTTATAAGGACAAATATGTTTGCTAGCGGGCTAAAAAAAGCCCGCACTACTTTTGACAAATTATTGAGGTTTGTTAAGCAAATTGACTATCTCGTTTCCAAAGTTTTCCACCCCAGACAAAGGAGTAGAATCTTTTGTTTTGGCTGTCAATCTTTCAAGCTGCTGAATCTTATCGTCTTTAAGCTTTGATATTAGTTTTTTCGCCCACTCCTTAATATTTTCTTCTTTCTCAATACCTGTAGCATCTTTTGTATTGGCTAAAGTTATAGCAAACTCTCTAGCACCCTGATAATATTTGACTCGCTCCTGCCATCCAAATTTTGCCTCTTGCTTTTCCGACTCAATCAAAAGATCGATATATTCCAGTTCTGTCAAAGGGTTGGGCTTGAGGGCAATTTCATCTAAACGACGTAAGGATCTTTGTGTTTTTTGAATCATATAGAGAGTATAGCATCAAAAATGTATTTTTGTGTTGGTGTTAACCGTGCTAGTGAAGATGGCGTGACAAAGCCGATACAATCAATATGACTAATGCCATTGGGCATAGAAAAGAATTCTCGAATTTGGTTAGTGATGAACTTATCCCCCTTCAACCCCCTAGTGTCTCCAAACCCTGGAGTGTCAACAATCGTTAGAGTATATGGAACCAGAAAACCTTCCACTTTGTGTATTGTATAAGCAGTAATCAATTTAGTATGGCTATGAGCTTGAGACTGCCCTCCTTCGTCTGTAATAAGCTTAAATCGAAAGTCATCCTTCCATTCAACTCCTAGAAGATAGTTAACCATTCCATTGATTAATGTACTTTTTCCCGTTCCTGTGGCACCTACAAGCATAAGAACTTTTTCTAAAGGTTGAGGAAATATTGGTTGACCAACATGGCGCTTAGAAAGCATTTTCTCTGTGTCTTTCATCTCCTCTTTTAATGGCAACTCGTAAACAGGAGAAAATTTTTCTGGATCAGAAGATTCAATGATTTGAGATTCATCCCGCATTCGTAGAGGCAAGGGAAGCTTTGGTAAAGGATCGCTCAAATTGATCGTTGGTGGCTTCGACGAATTTATATTCCTTTGGTTTAAATTGTCAACTTGGCTATTATTAGCTTCAATTGAAGGTTGGGATTGCAAATTCTTAGCTTTCTTTAAAATTGACTCCATCTGAGCTAAACTTTCTAGATCTCCCAGTTGAAGTAAAACTTCCTGAAGTTCCTGAACAAACGGCAAATCTCCTTTAACTAAAGTAGATTCTAATGCTTTAAGTAGCTCTTCTCGGTTCATAGTTGTATCTCCTGGTATTATGTAAGTCTTGAATTTATAAATTAAGGTCTAATCTGGCTTGAAGAGAATAATCAATCATTTCATTGGCGAAAGATTTATCTGATAAATTCGTTAACCCCTTTGCTAGCTTTAATGCTAATTCTGGTATGCTATAAGGCTGTTCGATCGCTATAGCCTTAAACAATTCTTGATAACCAGAAACAACTGATTTGACTACTTCCTTAAGAGGTAACGCCGACTCATCAACCAACAAATTAGGTAACAACTCTGGCAATAAAGGATTGACATCATAATTAATCAAAAAATGAGCATCAACAATCCAACCTGTGATCAAACAATGGCAGCTTACTAAAATTTGGCAAAGATAATCCCAATCTTGAGGATTAACTCTGTAGTTACGAGGTATATTTATTCCATCTCGTTGAAACTCTTCATCTTCCTCAAGGATTGCTAAATTGATAGCATTGTCTTCTCCATATTTTTGATTAACTTCTTCTATGCTCATTCCGTCTGCTAATAATTTGTCTCTAACTTCTGCCTTCCACTTTAAAGCACGATTTTTTGCTGATTCATAGAGTATGTCTCGGAAAGGTAAGCGAGAAATAATTCGTTCGTAATAATATTTTTCTGTTCCCACACCCCAGTAGGCAACCCGTAAATTCATGTAATTACCGTCAACATCTGACTCCAGAATCAACATGGGTTCAGATTTCAACATTCCAAATAGGGATTTTATACTTGCACCACCTCCAAACCGCTTACTTTCTTCCCAAGCACCATCCAACAGTTCTGTTGGCCTTATTGCACCGTTTAGCGGATAATTGGAACTTAAAAATTGTCCTAATCCTTCAGCCAATCGTTTCTCTATTTTAGGAAAATCTTGATTGGAAGCTTGCTCAAATTTATCAAAATCTACCTCTGGGGGTGAGATTAGCACTCGCATAGGTACATAACCATCACCATGATGGGAATCAAGAATCTGGGCTGGAACTAATGTTAAAGGCCAATTTTCAAAAATTTTATGGACTTGAGGTAACAGAAATGTAGTTTCTCGTTGATAAGCAGCAATAGCAAATTGGGTTTGACGATTGTAAGTAGCTAATTCTTTCTGGAGAATTATTTCCTGTTCATTTCGCCACTTTTGAAAATCTAGATTTTTCTGAGCAATTGCCGAATTTACACTCTGGATAAACTCTTGAATTTCTAACTTTTGTTGGTATTGCAGGCTGTTCAACTTTAACTGAAAAGTTTCTCTAGCTTGCTCCAGCGTAAATTCCTGCCCAAACTTCAAGTATTCCATCCTTTCCTGAAAATGTTGCCGACTTTTTTCAAGTCCTATCTGGAAATCCTGCTTCTTGTCTTCCAATTCTTTTTGATAAGCAATATTCAGAGCTGCTAGTTTTAACTGTGTCTGTTGCTGTCTCAGAGCTATTCCTCCAGTTTGTTCTAGGTTCCGGTATGCTATCTCTAGCTGCGTTTGGCGCTGCGACTGTGCTATTGCCAACTGTGTATTGCGTTGTTTTTGTGCCAATGCCAAGTTAATAGTCCCTGCTTTATCGGCATTTCTGACATATACTAAAGCAGTGAAAAAAGAACCAAGTGAGGGTAAAATTTGCCCAATCCAATATAAGTTCAAAACGGCCTCCCCAAAAGTGCAAGTTGGAAATATGGTTTGATCTTATTTACTACAATTGTCCAGTGCAAGTTTCCGGACTGCTGTAACATCTAAATTCTATTTTTAAGGTGAGCATATTGCCCACCCTAAATTAAACTATATCCAACTACGCACTAAAATATTTCGCCGCAGAATGATAAGTAATAATCGCTGTCGTAGACTGTTCAGGATAAAGCTGCTCACTCTCATCCATATACATATCAATCCTTTTCACATCCAACAAGTCTAACTGCTTAAACTGATCTTGCATATTTGGGCAAGCAGGATAACCGAAACTATAACGGGAACCCTGGTAACGCTGCCTCAGAATATCCTTAATATTATCCGCATCCTCTGCACCGAAACCTAACTCTCGACGAATCCGAGCGTGTACCCATTCTGCCATTGCTTCAGCAGTTTGTACCGCCATACCGTGGAAATACAAATAATCTGTATACTCATTCGCAGCAAATAATTTCTGAGCAAACTCAGTCGCTATTTCTCCTACTGTTACCGCGTGCATGGGGAACACATCAACAATTCCCGAATCCTTCGGAGCAAAGAAGTCTGCAATACACAACCGTCGTCCTGACTTTTGCCGGGGAAATTCAAAACTGTTCACAACTTTTGTTGCTTTTCCAGTTTGAGTCACTTCCTCAGAGTCGTAGATTAAAAGTGTATTTCCTTCTGCTTGACAAGGGAAATAACCATAAATTGCTTGGGGATGCAGCAACTTTTCTGCAATTACCCGTGACTTCCAAGTTTCCAGAATCGGATAAACTTTCTCAGCTAAAAATTCATCATATTCTTCTCGTGACTGCTCTTTGGGTTTGCGGAATTGCCACTGCCCTGCTGTCAACGCTTGCAAATCTAAATACCAGAATAATTCCTCGAATGGCATATCTTCTGGTTGTAATAACTTGGTTCCCCAGAATGGAGGTGTGGGGCGATCGATATCTACTGCTACATCATCGGAACGTCGCGTATCTATGACAACTGGAGCAGCAGGTTTAGTTTCCTCTTTTTCTTCGGACTTAACTTCGGTAGCAACTTTGCCATTACCATTACCATTACCATTACCGTTTTCTTCGGCAAACTCACCTAAAAATCCTTTGATGTCATCCCACTTATTTTCTGATTTTGCTGGCATCAACTTATCCATGAAATTCAAGTCGGAAAAAGCATCTTTACCATAAACAACCTTACCTTTGTAGGTATTTTGGCAATCTTGATGAACAAATTTCGGCGTAAGAGCAGCACCACCTAAAATTACGGGAACTGTAATACCTTCTGCGTTAAATGTTTCCAAGTTATCTTTCATAAATGCGGTTGACTTCACCAACAAACCACTCATGGCGATGCAGTCAGCATTATGTTCTCGGTAAGCAGCAATAATATTATCAACTGGTTGTTTAATTCCTAAATTAACTACCCGATAACCGTTGTTGGAAAGAATGATATCCACGAGATTTTTACCAATATCGTGAACGTCTCCTTTGACAGTTGCAATAACGAAAACTCCCTTAGAATTATCCTCTCCTGACTCTTCTGTTTCCATGAAAGGTTGTAGATAAGCAACTGCTGCTTTCATGGTTTGAGCAGACTGCAATACAAATGGTAATTGCATTTGCCCGGAACCGAATAATTCTCCCACAACTTTCATGCCATCTAATAAATAGACATTGATAATATCTAGTGGCGGATATGTTTCCAACGCTTTTGCTAAAGCATCTTCTAAACCGATACGTTCCCCATCAATAATATGTTGTTTTAAACGTTCTTCAATTGGTAAATTTTGTGTAGCAGAACGGTCTTTTTTAGTTGTTTTACCCTCAAACATTGTTGTTAACTCAGTCAGAGGGTCGTAAGTACAAATATCCCCATCAAATTCACGTTGGTCATATATTAGTTTTCGACAAACTTCTTGATGTTCTGGTTCAATTTTTGACATGGGTAAAATCTTACTCGCACTAACAATAGAACCATCCAAACCTACTGCCATTGCTTCATGCAAAAATACCGAGTTCAACACTTGTCTTGCTGCGGGATTTAATCCAAATGAAATATTAGAAACCCCAAGCATTATATGACAACCTGGCAATTCTTCTCGAATCCTTTTAATAGATTCAATTGTTGCTTTGCCATTTTCCCTATCCTCTTCAATACCTGTAGAAACTGGTAAAGCTAAAGTATCAAAGAACAATTCATGGGCAGGAATCCCGTATTCTATTGCTGCATCATAAGCTCGTTTTGCTATTTCAAATTTCTTATCTGCCGTTCGAGCCATTCCATCTTCATCAATCGTTCCAACTACCACACCAGCACCATATTTTTTCGCCAATTCTAATACTTTAAAAAAACGAGGTTCTCCATCTTCATAATTAGTAGAATTGAGCAAACATTTACCACCGACAACCTTTAAACCAGCCTCCATTTTTTCCCATTCTGTGGAGTCTAACATCAGAGGCAAATTAACATTTGTGACTAAGCGAGATGCTAATTCGTGCATATCTTTCACCCCATCGCGCCCCACATAATCAACGTTAACATCAAGAATATGTGCCCCTTCTTTTACCTGAGATTTTGCCAGAGCAACTAAGCCATCCCAATCCTCATTATTGAGTAAAGTTCGACATTTTTTAGAACCACTAGCATTCAATCTTTCCCCAACAATTAAAAAGGAGTTATCTTGTTCGTAAGTTTCCGAAGAATAAATAGAAGCTGCTGAAGGAACATACTTATATTCTCGTTCTTTTGGTGTGAGAGTTTGAGTAATTTCAGCTAATGCTTTAATATGGTCTGGACGAGTACCACAACAACCGCCGATAACTTGTACTCCTAAATCTTCAACAAAGTGCATTAATGCCATTTTCAACTCTATAGGAGTTAATTTGTAGTGAGCTTGTCCGCCGATATTTTCTGGTAAACCAGCATTAGGAATACAAGAAATAACAAAAGGAGAATTTTCCGACAAATAACGAATATGTTCCTTCATTAAATCGGGACCAGTAGCGCAATTTAATCCTAAAATATCAATAGAATAAGGTTCTAAAATTGTCACAGCAGCATTAATTTCAGAACCAACTAACATAGTGCCAAAAGATTCCATAGTTACTGACACCATGATGGGGCGACGTTCACCTTTTTTCGCAAAGGTTTCTTCTATACCATTTAAAGCAGCTTTTATTTGCAAAACATCCTGACAAGTCTCCACAAGAAATAAATCTACTCCCCCATCCCAAAGACCTTCTGCTTGTTCGGCAAAACCATCTTTTAAGGTGTCAAAATCAATATGTCCGAGGGTAGGCAATTTAGTTCCTGGTCCCATTGAACCAGCCACAAATCGAGGCTTTTCTGGGGTAGAAAATTCGGCAGTAACAGACTTTGCTAATTCCGCTGCTGTTTTATTAAGATAGTAAGCTTTGTCTGATAAATCATATTCTGCTAAGACAATTTTTGTCCCACCAAATGTGTCAGTTTCTATCACATCCGCACCTGCTGCGAGGAAATCTCGGTGGACCTTGGCGACTGCTTCTGGCTTAGTATGGACAAGATATTCATTACAACCTTCATATTCTGCACCGCCGAAGTCTTCAGCAGTTAGTTCTTGGACTTGTAGGTTAGTACCCATCGCCCCATCAAAAACGATAACCGGGCGTTCTGGACTATGGAGACGATTTAAAAATTGGCTATTCATCATTGAGTATTTAATATTTAGGTGTTAGTATTTATACTACCCTTTTAAGAGTTTAAAATCAATTTACTTTCTATATGATAGTATGGATTATGGGGTGCTAATTCATTAATTGATAATGAATAATGGATAATGGATAATTACATAAGGTTAAAAGCATCAGATTGAATATAAGGAAATATTATTTCTTTTTTCTTGGTTGATTGGATATGGTTAGGTAATCCATCCATCCCATCCTACTCATGGGAGCAAACGACCGTTTTTCCCCCTTTATTGGGGAGGCTAATAAAGCTGAATAATTATTAATTATTTATTATTCATTATTCGGTAACTAAGTAGAAATAAATATCAAACCAAGACATAGGTTTCAGATGAGAGAAATTATCTATATACCTATTTCCGGCTTTGGTTTTGCTATTTACAAGGTTTTTATTATATTACTTGTTAAATAATATAGTTTTAAGCATTTACGTTCTGGAATGCTGCGCAAACAACTATCGGCTCTAATCAAAACTATTGTTTTTCAAAGATTTCAAATTTATTAATGCTCTAACAGTTTTTTATAGTGCTATAACTCAAATTAACTCGTAATTATTAAAATGATGCTTCAGTTGCTGATGAATTATAAATTATATCCTCAATAATTATTAATATACTATATTTATTTGCTGCAAAGATACAATATTAGTTGACAACTATATATAGATAATGATCATATATATTAATCCCCCTTGGTTTTGGTTAAATTTTTACTCAAAATTTTCTCAGTTAAGTAACTGATATATAATGACAGTTATACAAATTAATTATAGCGATTAAAAACCCTCTTGAAAGACTGAATATATGATTCAATACAGAAGAATAAAACACTTATGCTAAAAATTGAGCAACTACCACAAATTAAAACTTATCAAAAGTTAAAAAAATGGTGGCAAAATAGCCGAAAAAATCATAAATCAACCTACAACTTGATGTTACGTTTGTTGGTTGGGAGTATGACTGTAATAGTTAGTATTTCGGCTTTTTATGGCTATAAAGTTGTGCGGGATTTGATTTTAGACAACTTGAAAAAAAATGCTTTGTTGGAGGTACAGATAGGAGCTGATAATATTGATAAATGGTTAGCTAGTAGAAAAGTTAAAACACACACTATAGGCAATACCCCTACCTTCCGAACTATGAACTGGTCAATAGTTGAACCTTTCTTAAAATCTCAAGAATCGCGATCGCAAGATATTTTCTTTTTTGCAATGATTAATCCTGACGGTTCCTACTATAACACCAAAGTAGGTAAGGCCAAAGCTAATGTCAAAGACCGCAAACATTTTAAACTAGCAATGGCTGGTCAAGTATATCTTTCCGATCCGGTAATTTCTCGTACCTTAGATACTCTTATGGTTTTCGTCGCTGCTCCTGTTTGGTCAGACTCTGATAATACCAAACAACCAATAGGAATGATAACAGGTGGAATCCCAGTAGATCGCATGAGAGAAGTCGTCAATAGTTTGCAATATGGCCCTAACAGTTATGCTTTTGCTCTGAATTCTCAAGGCAAGTCAATATTTACCCCTGAGCAAAATATAAACGGCAACACCAAAAAATCTACTACCAATTTTTTATCATCGGAAAATCCCAACCTAAAGGATATTGCGAGAAAAATGGTAGCTCAGGAAAAGGGGATAGAATTAGTAGAAATAAATGAGAAAAAAGTTTATGTTGCTTACATTCCAATAGAAGAAGCAGATTGGTCTTTGGGTTTAATTATTCCTAGAGAAAATATTGAATCCCAACTTAAAGAACTCAATCTGATGGCTTTTGTAGTGCTAAGTTTAGGCGCTACTATGATTATAGTATTGTGGAGGGTACAATCATTTGAACAAAGTCAACTCAAAAAGACAAAAGAAGCTGCTGAGACTGCGAACCAAGCTAAAAGTGAGTTCCTAGCAAATATGAGTCATGAGTTACGCACCCCTCTCAACGGAATTCTCGGTTACACTCAAATTCTGAATCATTCTCAGTCTTGGGGAGAAAAAGAACGCAAAGGAATTGAAATTATTCATCAATGTGGTTCCCACTTGTTAACTCTGATCAATGATATTCTGGATATCTCCAAAATAGAAGCTCAGAAACTCGATCTGCAACCCTACGATTTTCATCTTCCTTCTTTCTTGCAAGCAGTTGTAGAAATGATTCGCATTAGAGCAAAGCAAAAAGGAATTGAGTTGATTTATCAAGAAGATCCCAACTTACCCGATGGCATAATCGCAGATGAAAAACGCTTGCGCCAAGTTTTAATTAATTTGTTAGGTAATGCAGTCAAATTTACTGATACAGGTAAAGTAGTTTTTCAAGTTAAAAATTGCCAAGAGCAGTTAAGTCAGAGTGTAGAATTATCCGAAAATAAAATTGAGACAACACCTGATTCTAACTCCGATCTATCTAAAACAATTGAATTTAAAATTCAAGATACAGGGGTTGGTATTCCAAAAGAAAAAATTGAGACTATCTTCGCTCCCTTTGAACAAGTAGGAGAGCGAATGAAGAAGTCTGAAGGAACAGGATTAGGGTTAGCTATTAGCAGTCAAATTGTTAATCTCATGGGTTCAAAGATTCAAGTAGAAAGTCAACTAGGTGTTGGCAGTACATTTTCCTTTGCGACTAAATTTCCCCTGAGTTGTGACTGGGTGCAATCAGTTTCTAATTTAGAGGGAAAACAAATTGTTGGTTACGAAGGAGGACAAAAAACTATTCTAGTTATTGACGATCGCTGGGAAAATCGCTCCGTACTGATTAATTTACTGCAACCAATTGGTTTTATTACTGCGGAGGCAGAAAATGGTGCTGAAGGATTAGCTAAAATAGCACAACTTAAGCCAGATTTAACCATTACAGATTTATATATGCCAGTAATGGATGGTTTTAAGATGCTTAGGCAACTGCGGACTTCAGAGGAACTCAAAGATTTACGGGTGATTATTTCTTCAGCTTCTGTATCAAATATAGATCGCCAATATAGTCTTGATGCTGGTGGGGATGATTTTCTTCCTAAACCTGTTAATGCACAGGAATTGTTTAAGATGATAGAAACCCATTTAGAAATTGAATGGAAATATGCTCAAACAGAAAAAGTGGAAATAAATTCGCAGTCAATTTCAAATATAGTTATTGACTACTCTAAAATCTTACCTCCACCATTGGAAGAGTTAGAAATATTACTTGACTTAGCGCGGAGAGGGAGTCTGAAAAATTTGACCGAAAAAGCTGAAGAACTTCAGCAGTTAGAACAAAAATATACTTCTTTTACTGAACCAGTTTTACAGTGGGCAGATGATTTTCAAGCCGATAAAATAGAAGATTTTATTATCAGTTTTTTAGAAAAAAAGGAATAAATTAATAGACATCTCCAGAAAATAAACTTGCCCTTTATTTACCATAAACTAGAGTTGTAAAATTTCCTGATCAAATCATTTTCTGTAAGATCGTAAG
>NZ_JAAHHT010000292.1:9831-10819 GCF_010672085.1 Okeania sp. SIO3I5 | reverse complement strand
CAGATACAATTTCTATCTCCGTTTCTGTCAAACGCTCTTGATAAGCAGACATATTATTTTTCCCATTTTTTACTAAATAAGCGATCGCCTCAACAAAACCCAACTTATTTCTTTCCAAAACCTCTATCTTGAAATTTTTCCCCCATCTAAAAATATTCGCTCTAGTTAGCATAACAACCATTACAATAAATCTCAAAAAATTCTGCCACCCTAATTTTTTCTCTTCGATATCCTGATTAAAAAAACTCTCCCAAAAACTTTTAACTTTACTCATCACTCCTTCAGAATGCCAATCATTTTTTGCCGATTCCAATACATAACCAGAAACTTTTTCTATCTCCCTATCCCTTCAGAATGCCAATCATTTTTTGCCGATTCCAATACATAACCAGATACAATTTTGATCTCCGTTTCAGTCAAACGTTCTTGATAAGCAGACATATTATTTTTACCATTTTTTACCAAGTAAGCGATCGCCTCAACAGAATCCAACTTATTTCTTTCCCAAATCTCTATCTTGAAAATTTTCCCCATCTAAAAATATTCCCTCCATTAACATAACAACCCACACAATAAATCTCAAAAAGTTCTGCCACCCTAATTTTTTCTAGAGATATCCTGATTAAAAAGACTATCCCAAAAACTTTTTACTTTACTCATCATCCCTTCATAATGCCAAGCATTTTTTGCCTCTTCCAACACATAAGCAGAAACTTTTTCTATCTCTATTTCTGTCAAACGCTCTTGATAAGCAGACATATTATTTTTACCATTTTTTACTAAGTAAGCGATCGCCTCAACAGAATCCAACTTATTTCTTTCCCAAATCTCTATCTTGAAAATTTTCCCCATCTAAAAATATTCCCTCCATTAACATAACAACCCACACAATAAATCTCAAAAAGTTCTGCCACCCTAATTTTTTCTAGAGATATCCTGATTAAAAAGACTATCCCAAAAACTTTTTACTTTACTCATCATCCCTTCA
>NZ_JAAHHT010000292.1:0-9731 GCF_010672085.1 Okeania sp. SIO3I5 | reverse complement strand
TTCCCTCCATTAACATAACAACCCACACAATAAATCTCAAAAAGTTCTGCCACCCTAATTTTTTCTAGAGATATCCTGATTAAAAAGACTATCCCAAAAACTTTTTACTTTACTCATCATCCCTTCAGAATGCCAAGCATTTTTTGCCTCTTCCAACACATAAGCAGAAACTTTTTCTATCTCTATTTCTGTCAAACGCTCTTGATAAGCAGACATATTATTTTTACCATTTTTTACTAAATAAGCGATCGCCTCAACAGAATCTAATTTATTTCTTTCCAAAGTCTCAATTTTTAAATTTTTCCCCCGTCTAACAATATTCCCTCCATTAGCATGACAACCTACACAATGAATCTGAAAAAGTTCCGCACCTTGTGTCATTTCTGCTGCTAATGCAGTAGGAATTTTTATAACATTTATCAATATCAAAATTAATAAGCAAACCGTAATTATTTTTTTCATTTTTTTCCTAATAAACTTCAACTAATTTAAGTAAGTAAGAGCAATTTTTTTAATAATTATAGACAAAGAGCGCCATGATTACTACTTATTACAATTTTCAAAAAGAATGTTAGAAATAATCAAAGCGATCGCCCATACTTTGATAGGGTACATCTGATAAGGTACATCCACGCGGGCAAGATGCCCAAACTACAAACATTTAACTGTTAATATTTGTACTTCATCTACTTAGAATCTACTTTCAACAATTAATAATTAATAATGAATAATTAATAATTACCTCTCTTTGAAAATAGGAGGATTTACTCAAAGGAAAATTTTTCTTTATTATCCCCTTAAAAGGGGGGAGGTTTTAAACCATAATTTTTCGGTAATTTCCGACATAAAAAATGTTATTTAAACCATTCATTCTTACTCCTCAATCCTAATTATTTAGCTAATTTCCAACTAAAAAAAATGTTATTCAAACCATTTATTATGACTCTTTATTCCTAATTTAATGTTATTTAAACCATTCATTCTGACTCTTAATTCCTAATTTTTATCTAATTTCCGAGCTAGAAAATTTTATTAAAGCCATTTATTCTGACTTCTAAATCCTAATTATTGAGCTAATTTCCAACGTAAAAAATGTTATTCAAACCATTCATTCGGACTCCTGAATCCTGACTCCTGACTCCTAAAAAAATTCCTATTCCCAAAAATCAACTTTATCAAATAGCAGACGCCATTCTTTAACAGCAAAAATAGGAACTACTATTTCAGCTTTACTAGAATCCTGCAAAGATAAGTTTAGTCGCAGTGGAGTATCATAATCTAGACCTTTCATTACCTCCAGAAAATCATATTCCCCAACATTAGGAGGAAAAGAAGAATCCAACAAAACATCCTCTGGATTCCATACCTTACCATTGCCAGTAGTAACCTGCAATTTTTGGGAATTATCTAATTTTATCATCCCAGGAAAACCTACTAATCGTAAACGTAAAGTTTCTAATTTACCAGATTTAATTCTTTTGTATAATACCGCCTGCCATGCTCGGTCTGAAATATCTCGCAAACTTTGTTGAGAGCGATACATTATCTGTGTAGAAGACTCAGGATATGTATGAATAGAAGCTAGGGCAAACTGAGCATGACAAATCATTAAATATAAGGATAAGACCAAAGTGAAAATCCCAGGAATATTTCTCATTTTTTTGATTAATTAGTTAACAATAATCTTGGTATTAATCAACTCAAATATTTAATATGTAAATTCTTGAATATTACAGCGGATTTTACCTTGTTGAGGTACACAAATCGCGGGCAAGATGCCCGCACTGGGAATATTTAATTTTTAATATCTGTACTTTGTGTACTTGGAATATGTTGCATATAATAATAGACAATATCTTTCAAAATCAAGGAGCTTTTGAAAAATATTGGCTCAAACAAATTCACATTAATTAGTTAATACTCGTTCTTCCAATTTTAATTCAAAACGTTCTCCTGGTTTTGGCTCCATAACTTTTGTTGCCAAATTATTTTTAGCCAACCAAGACTGTACTTCCTCAACATTTCCCTCAACTTTAAACAAAGATACTAATAATCCTTGAAAATCTACATCACCCCCCGCTGCTGTAGGTAACATAACTTGAGGTTTTAACCATTGAGCTGCTTGTAATGCACTTTCATTTCCCTTAATTATTGGCCCCACCAATGGTAAATTCAAATTGATAATTGGAGAGATAACAACATCTATAGGCGCAAATTCCTTGATTTTTTCAGAATGGTTGCCGTGGGGTTCATAATATATTGTTTTGCCAGTGCTTATATCTTTGAGAATATAACCATTTTCCACCAAAGTTGGGCCAACAAGTGAACCAGGAACAGCTCTAACTTCAACGCTATTATCAAAAGAATAGGTCTGACCATGATCAAGTGTGATTACCTGAGAATAACCCAACTCTTGTACTACCTTTGCTGCAGTCGGAGAAGCAACAACAGGAATATTTTTATCTAACTGCTTAAGAGTTTCTGGGTGAGCATGGTCTTCCAATCCCTGAGATAATACAATTAGGTCTACATTTTCTGGAATGGGACGAGGAGTAAGTTTTTCCCCTTTAAACAGCCAAGGTAGATTACCGAAAACTAAAGGGCCAACGAGCCAAGGATCTATGAGGATTCGTTTACTGCCAATTTCAATTAGCCAGGAATTACTGTCTAACCAAGTTAAGTACATAGTATTTCTATTAAGTTATGTTTCGTCTTATTGTAACGTTCTGCTTTACAAAATTGATACAAAGCGTAACATCATGTGACAAATTGTCGGTGGTTACTCATCCACAGGCATTAACGGGTCTTGCCCTACCATATTTCTCGCTCTTCATACTTGCGTTTAAATTGATGAACCACATTGCCATAACCAAAACCTTTTTTCAGCGCCAACTCTTACAGAAGACTATGGAAGATAAGCTATCGTGGCAATTGTAGGGGCGATTCGCGAATCGCCCCTACAATTGCTAACTACTAACTACTAACTACTAACTACTGACTACTGACTACTGACTACTGACTACTAATTTCACTTTGAAACGACAACCAACCTTCCCACGGACTAACCTCAAGTACGCCTGTTGGTGTCATTACGACGCGGAATACTCCAAAAGATTGTTTCTCCCCAGAATTAGAACTATGTAATAGCTTCGGTAAAGGCGTTTGCCCTGCATAATCTCTAGCTTCTTGGTTCATGGGTTCTAAACCGATAATGACATTATCAGCATTAACTTTCATTTGAAATACTAAGTCCTCATACCAAGTGGGAGTCTGTCGCCAACTTTGGTCAATTTTGTTGTACAAATTTTGGTTTAACTTCTTTAACATAGCTACATCAGTAATTTTTGATGCACCCTCGGAAACTTCTGGGTTTACACTAGGGACTGCTTTCTCTACATCAGGAATTTCTGGATTTACATTAAAAACTACTTTGTCTACATCAGGAATTTCTGGATTTACATTAAGAACTGCTTTCTCTATACTAGAAAATGCTTTCTCTTTCACAGCAGATGGTTCAACAGCTATATCTATATCTTCTAACTGCTGATCAGAAGTTTGCATTGACCAAAGTTTAACAGTACCATCCGCACTTCCAGAGACAAGAGTTTGACCATCAGGGTTAAACTGTACAGAAAAAACTGCTTTGGAATGAGCTGTCAACTTTTTTATGAGTTCCCCTGTATTCACCTGCCACAAAGAAATATCTCTCTTATGACTGCTAGTGGCAAGAGTTTTGCTATCAGCACTAAAAGCAACAGAAAAAACTGCCTTTTCTTTCTCTAACGTTTCATACAATTTGCCACTATCTACTTGCCATAACTTAACTGTTCGATCTCGACTACCACTAGCTAACATTTGATTATTAGGACTAAAAGCAAGAGTCATAATAGTCTTTTTATGTGCTGCTATTGAGTGCTGTTCTTTACCTGTATTCAAGTCCCAAGTCTTAATTATACCATTTCTACCAGCAGTTGCCAGCATCTTTCCATCCTGACTCAAAGCTAAAGAGGTTAAAATATTTGGATGCTTTAAACTACGGTTAATAGAGCCAGTTTTAATATTCCAGATCTTAACCATGCCATCATAACTACCACTAGCTAGAGTCTGACTGTCAACACTAAAAGCTATAGCTTTCACATCATCAGTATGACTATTAAGATCTCGGACCAGATTGCCATTGGAAAGATCCCAAAGCTTAATGTGATTATCCCAGCTACCACTAGCAAGGATTTTTCCATCTGGACTAATAGCAAGAGATTCAATAGCATCGTCGTGAGCTTTGATATTATGAAGCAATTCACCATTGCTTATATTTGTAATCTTAATCGTACCATCATAACTACCACTAGCTAAGGTTTCACCATCAGGACTAATGGCAACTGTATAAACCCATCCTTTATGTTTTGCCAGAACTTGGGTGGGTACGGTTTGTTGCGTTATTGTGGAAACGGGATTCTTGGATGACATTAATATCAATCGCGATAACCAAAAACCTCCAATAGCTGCTAGAACAATTGACCCTATTATTGTATAAGAATTACTAAGAATAGGTCTAGATTTTTTGACTCCGACCATTATTGACCCCCTGAAAATTAATCTTGAATTTTGATTTATTTATTAAGTTACAGCAGTTTCAGAGTTAGTGAGGTACAAAGTTTGACGGGTTTAGGGAACACTTAACTGGGAACATTTAACTGGGAACAGGGAATTGAGATTAGCACGCTCACTGTACCTCACCATCCTCATGCATTGCTGTAAGTTGTTAGTAATTTGGTATTCGATCTCAAAAAGAGTGATGGAGATTCAAAATTCTGACAACTTTGCCAAAATATGTTTCTACATTAATTTTTTGATTCTTCGTTTTAACCTTAATTGATCTCAAACGAACTTAGCTTTAATTTTTATTTACCGAAAAATCAAGGTTTAAAGCCTCTCCTTTCAAGGATAAAAAAGAAAAAAAATTTCCTTTTTCACCAATCCTCTTCTTAAAAAAAAGAGGTATTCAAGAATTATTAATTATTAATTATTAATTGTTAATTATTAATTATTGAATAGGTTTTGGTTTTGATAATTTCTTTTGATGTTCTTTCCATTTTCTAATGATAAATACAACCGCTATCCCTGTGATTCCAAGCATTCCGAATGGTGTCAATAGTGTCCAATGTCCCGACATTTTGTCTATGATGTGCCAGACTAACAGAAATAATGCTAGGTAAGTTAATTCATGTAATTTCTTCCAATTTTTCTTCATTTTTCTCATACTCCAATCATTAGAAGTAATTGTTAATAGTACGAAAATAATGAAAGTTGCAACTCCTTGTATATATATCCAATAAGTTTGGAAATCATAAAAATCAAAGTTTCTTTTTAGAACTAACAAAGTTCCATGACCAAAAGCAAGTACAAAGGCAATTACACCTATTTCACGTCGGTTCTTCTGCAACACTTTCGGTATTTCTGCTTGTCTTGTTTGAGGAAAAACAATTTTTATACTTGTTGGTAGCAAAGTGAGAACGTAGCATATTAATGCTAAGAAACCTAAGTAGTTTGCTAGTGGTGGTGCATCTAACATAGTTTATCCTTGATTCTTTTTATTATTATTAACAAATGATTAGCTATCAGTATTTAGTTGTTAGCAGAGATAAGTCTTGGGTTTCAACTTCCCCCAATCTTATCTATGGTTGTTTTTTACAGTTGAGTAGCGATCGCTAAGTTAGCAAAAATTACTTACAGCGCTGTTCAGTTGAGTAGACCACTAAATTCATGATCTTGGAGTCAGGAGTCAGGAGTCAGGAGTCAGGAATCAGGAGTCAGGAGTCAGGAGTCAGGAGGTAGGGACGTTGCATAAGGGCGTCCGTAGGTCGCAGGAGTTAGGAGTCAGTATCA
Organism: Okeania sp. SIO3I5; assembly: GCF_010672085.1. Taxonomy (GTDB): domain Bacteria; phylum Cyanobacteriota; class Cyanobacteriia; order Cyanobacteriales; family Microcoleaceae; genus Trichodesmium. Next base: position 3,845 of record NZ_JAAHHT010000292.1, on the reverse strand, counting down.
TTGTGGTTTATTCATCATTAAACCGCTGTAACAGAAATAAATTGAATTGTAATAGGTACAGGACTTACGCACGCGAAACCGGGTTTTTAGGATAAATTGTTGTTTTTAACAATAAATATTGACGAAAAAACCTGGTTTCTGGGTTTGCCTACGTAAGTCTTGAAGTATTATCCACTTCAAGAATCACCAGTAACTATATTTATTAATGGCAGATGGTAACAGTGAGAATAGTAAGGTTAATTAAGACACAAAACTTGAATATCAAAGCTGTTTCGGCGATCGCTTCTTCATACAGACTGTTATATAAAATCCGGTAGTATCAGTATAGTCCATTCCTCACAAGGGTGGCACTTTCACCTCTTGTCAGACATTATTGATAGTTATTTATGATTTCTGTGTGTATAAAGTTTTCGAGATACCAATAATTTGATATTTTGTCCCTTTCCAACTTCATTAAGATTGTAACATAATTTCTTTATATTTGTAAATGTTTTTAATAATAGTGTTTTTTTTAGTCACTCATAAGTTTGATTTATTAATAAAAAATAAAGATAGCAAGATTTTATCATCTTGATACTATTTATCAAAAATTTTTCTACGCTTTTTTGAGCAGGGAAGTAGGAGAGTGGAGGTAGAGACCTTGCATACAAGGTTCCTGTAACTTAATAATAATTAACATTAAGTTAACTAAAATCAACAAAAAATAATTTTTTCTGTGTTAATTACTTAATAGCTCAAGTGTCACCCAGGTATAGGATTAATCCATGGGAATTGGTATAAATATGAATATAGTTTAATACTAATTCTCAAAAAATGTGCTACTAATAATTAAACTACTTATGGAATTCAGGAGGATTAATTGAGGTATAGTAGCTGTACAATTTGCGACGACAAAATGAATAGCTTATACTAATTCAATTAATGTTTGTTATCAATGTTTAAGTTTTTTCAGGAGTCATAATTAACGCAAAATAAGTCGTAATGAATAGCTTAAATGCCATTTTTATCATTTATATTTTCTGTTTATGCAAAAAGACATATTATACAAATTCACTTAATTTCCCTGATTATGAGTAACATTATTTTGATGAAAACGACATCAACTAGAAATTGCCGCCTATTCGACCCCTATTCACCTCTCCAAATATTCGTGAATGCAAGTATACACAAAGTGTAGGGATCTTTAATAGAACTTTTTTTACTAGAGAGAAAAAAGTAGGAGAGGATGGGGAGGTGTGGTCCGTGTGGTCCGTGTGGTCCGTGTGGTCCGTGTGGTCCGTGTGGGAAATTTGGGAAATTTGGGAAATTTGGGAAATTTGGGAAATTTGCTCCGTGTGGGAAGTTTGGGAAGTTTGGGAAGTTTGGGAAATTTGGGAAGTTTGGGAAGTTTGGGATTGTAAGAGAAATAATTTTTCCTTGATTTTTCTGCCTCGCGTTACCCCAAAGTCCTCACTTTATGCAGCTAAATCAACCGAAAAATTACCAGTTTTTCACGACATAAAATGGCTAAAACCTTTATATGTCAATGCTTTGAATTTGTTCAGCAAGCCCTACTTAAAAATAACTTCTATGTAAGAATTTGGATTTTCAGCTACCCAACCTAAAGGGGAATTATATCTAATTTCAAAATGTAGATGAGCTTCTTCAAAATCAGGATTTCCTGTTTGACCAACTGTGCCTAAAAGTTCTGTTTGTGTAACTTTTTGACCAGTTTTTACCTGAATAAAATCTAAATGAGCATAACGAGTTTGTTGACCTGTAGCATGATTAATCACTACTAAATTTCCATAACTACCTTGTTTTCCAGCAAATGCGACAATACCTTCTCCTACTGAAAAAACTGATGTTCCCCTATCAGCAATTAAATCTAAACCACTATGAAAAACTACTTGATTTTTAATCGGATGTAACAACCAACCATAACCTAAAATTACCCTAGCTTCAAAAGGTAAAGGATAACCCGTTAATGAAGATATTTTTGGGGGTGTTTTTCCTCCTGGAGACCAATTTACTCCCGGTAAAAATACTATTTCTGGTGTTTGTTGGTTTGGTGTTTCTGGACAACCATTGACTTCATATAAAGTGTCAGCACGGATGTTATAGTTTTCTGCAACACTTTTCCAGGTTTTACCACTAGGTACTTTTACAGCGATACCGTTATAGGGAGGAATAACAATTTCAGTACCTACGGTGACTTGTCCTTTTTGTAGGACTCGATTAAATGCTAATAGGGTAGGGGGAATTAGGTTGTATTGTTGGGCAATAGTTTCAATGGTCTCTCCAGGGACAACGATATGGCGTTGGACGCGAGATAATGCAGGTGACGGACAAATTTCTTGTGCTTCTTCTGTAATAGAAGGAGTAGGAATTTTTATCCGTTGAGATTGAGCATTAGTTTTGATTACTAACAGTGGATTAATTAAGCATAACAATGTAGTTATAAGGCACAAACAGAATTGAGAAATCATAGTTCATTAATGGATAATGGATAATGGATAATGGATAATTGATAATTGATAATTACCTCTCCCTAAAAGCTATGCTTTATAAAGATCTTTCTTAACATAAAATTTAGGCATTAGTAAGAAGTTATGTATAAGTCGTTTGAGAGACTTTTTCATCAGAAAAGTGTATTGAATTAGAAGTTTTTTTGAAGATTCTTACTCCCCACACTCCCCACACCTCCCCATCCTCCCCACCTTCCCCACAAGGTTTTCAGGAGTTCCTTATAAGGGATAGCTTTTAGGGAGAGCATTGACGCTGTGTTAATTACTTAATAACTGAAGTGCTATCGAAGTATAGCATTAATGCATGGGAATTGGTATAATAGATATCACCAACAATCAAAAATAAAATCAATTCTTTCTCCTCTATTCCCTATTCCCTATTCCCTATTCCCCCTTTTCTGGAGATTTATAATAGAAATGATTGATACAATTTTAGTTGTCCACAGGCCAGAATTAAAGTCTGTGAAGCGTGGTCTTAGGTGCAGTTTATCTGTTATTCCAAAATTGTTACCTCTACCAATAGGCGTTACATCTGTTACTCGCCATTTGCATCAGTGGCAAGAAAAGCATGATTTTTCTTCTCAGCAACCATCAACAGTCTTGGTAATGGGATTATGCGGTAGTCTCTCTAGTAAATATCGACCTGGAGATGTGGTGATCTATAATGAGTGTATTTTATATAATGAGTCTCAGTTGCTTTAGCAAAAGTGCAATGACGTTTTAACCAATAAATTGCAAACTCATTTACAAAAAAAAGCCTCTTTAGTAAGAGGTTTAACTAGCGATCGCTTAATTTACAAGGCGGAGGAAAAACAACTACTGGAAAAAAATACTGGTGCAGAAGTAGTAGATATGGAAGGTTTTGCAATTCTCAATTTCTTCGCTAAGTTATCTGTTCCGGTGGCGATGGTGAGGGTGATTAGTGATGACACACGCCACGATATTCCCCATCTCTGTTCTGCTATAACATCATCTGGAAATTTACAACCTTTACCATTAGCGATCGCTATGTTTCGACAACCACTTGCTGCTTTGCAACTTATTCGAGGTTCATTAAAAGTATTGCAGGAGGTTACAAGTTGTCTTTTTAGTGATTAAAGAAGCGGTCAGAACTCAGCAATCAGTAAGATCATTTTTTTAGGTTTATCAAGGGATTTCATATAAAATCCGGTTACACAGTAATCGCAAAATTACTTCCTCAACTAGAATATGTTAAGCATGAATACGAATTTAAAAATTTATGCATTTTCATTTCCTTTCTTACTCCTTACTCATTACTCCTTACTCCTTACTCCTTACTCCTTACTCCGTAATCATTACTAATAACTCCTTACTCAT
>NZ_JAAHHT010000291.1 GCF_010672085.1 Okeania sp. SIO3I5 | reverse complement strand
GGAGAATTTTGTTATTATCAATGTCAACACAGGGGGAGGACATCACCTCTGTCTAAACAGCGGTCAGGGTTTCCCAGACTGAAGAATCCCGCGTTGTCCCGTAAGGGCAACGTCGGGAGTATGTCAAAATACTACTTATTAGGTATAGACTACTTAATTAACCGCGATCACTCCGAAAAATTCTATCCAATAATCGGGAATTATGCTCAAACTCTCCCCTACCAAGAATTTTATCAAGCTTGGCATCCTCCATTTCGGTTTAAAAAATCCGATTGTATGTCTTTATTATGGTCATTGCCTCTGTTAGTATTACTCCTAGTTTTTCTGTTTTCCTATATAGCGCTATGTCTTTTGCTTAGGACAATAAATTTGGGTTTTAAGAGAAATAGGGAAAAGAGAAGTGTCCTGAAGTAGATCTTCTAATATTTGCTTCTCGACCCATGAATAGTCAAGATTGGTTAGTGGTAAGGATGACATAGTTAGTTGATGGAGCGATCGCTGATTTTGCCACTTATTGATTTTAATTTATTTATTGGACAATAGTAATGAGATTGGAAATACACTCAAAAAAGAGCGTTGGCGGAGCAAGTGCGGCAGCTATATCGCCTGACATTACTATTGGACAATAGTAAACAGATTGGAAATATAGTCAAAAAACAGCGTTGGTGGAGCAAGTGCGGCAGCTATATCGCCTGACATTACTATTGGACAATAGTAAACAGATTGGAAATATAGTCAAAAAACAGCGTTGGTGGAGCAAGTGCGGCAGCTATATCGCCTGATATTACTATTGAACAATAGTAAGTAGATTGAAATATAGTCAAAAAACAGCGTTGGCGGAGCAAGTGCGGCAGCTATATCGCCTGATATTACTATTGAACAATAGTAAGTAGATTGAAATATAGTCAAAAAACAGCGTTGGCGGAGCAAGTGCGGCAGCTATATCGCCTGACACTACTATTGAACAATAGTAACGACATTGAAAATACACTCAAAAAACAGTGTTGGCAGAGCCTAGTGGCAGCTATATCGCCTGACACTACTATTGAACAATAGTAAGTAGAACAGATAAGCAGCTTCTAATTGTGGTAAAAAACGTGCTTATAAACGTTGTAATAAACGTGGTGATAAGTACATAATTAACTCCCTATTTTGTTATGATAATTCTGAACTTACTTCTAAGTTACTACGCAAAAATGATAATAATAAAGCATTTAAACGAATTAATTCTCACTATTAAATCTTGCCAATAATTCCTCCCTTGATAATTCTAAAAGTAAAGGAGTAAATTCCTCATTGAGGCGAGTATTTTCCCGATTAGCTCGACGGATAAAATCTGTATTTACCTCTAAAGTAGGGACGTTCCATGGAACGTCCCTCCGAATTTCATCAATTGTTACAGGATTTCTAAACGGTTCAAATAAACAAATTGTTGTGGCTAATTTTCCTAATAAACCTAAGACTTCTGGCGAAATTTTTGGTTGAGTTGATGGAGCAAAAAACACATCTACTTGTCTAACTTCACTGCGAATTTCTAGAGGAATTTGACATTCTCCTAATTGGGATAATAATTCTTCTAAATAATCTTTAGCAAATTGGTAAAATCAATTCAAAATTCAAAATTATTAATTCAAAATTATAACCTCTGCCTAAAGTCAGAGGCTTGAAATAAGGAAAATATTTTTGATTTTTTCGTTAAACAAGAACGAGGCTTAAATCCTTAACTAAAGCATTATTGAAATTCACTTAGAACTAAAATTTTTGAACTTTGAATTTTGAATTTTGAATTCAAAAAATGGTCATGGATAAATCTTGTCATAGGATTTAGGAGTCAGGATTCAGGAGTCAGGAGTCAGGAGAAAGAAATGATTTGAACTATTAAATTTTTAAATTCGTATTCAATAGAACATCTGTATTAAGAGGAAGTAATTTTTTGATTACTGTATAACCAGATTTTACAACAGATTTCAAGTATATGAAGTACAGAGGTTAACAACTACAGCAATGCATGAGGATGGTGAGGTACAGTTGAAGATTAATCTCTACTGTGTGTAACACAGGCTTCTAGCCTGTAACAAGCAGGATGCTTGTGTTACCAAAATTACTAAATCTGGACTTACGCAAAGGCACTATATATGGTGTACTGGTGCGTTAAGCTAGCGCTAACACACCCTACCAATAGCGTTCATACGTAAGTCCTATAAATGAAATTTTGTACCTCACTAACTCCGAAATTGCTGTAAGTGTGGCCAGTGCGGGCATCTTGCCCGCGATGGGTGTATAGCAGTCGAAGCAAAGATTAGGACATCTATACAATAGACTTCTTGCAGAAGTCAGGGAATAGGGAATAGGGAATAGGGAATAGGGAATGAAATTGTTGATTTCATATCTTGAATTGATTTCATTTTTTATTTTTGGAGATGTCTAATGTTCAAACTCAGTTAGGGATTACTTCTGACTTGCGCGTAGCGCTATACCTCACCAAAGTGGAATCCTCTGTATATCAGAAGAAACCGGGTTTATCCACAAAATTGGCGTTGCATAAATGCGCTTGGGATTTTAATAGTTTTGTGGAATGGGCATCTTGCCCGTTCCTGATATTTTTGGACAGGCAGGATGCCCGTCCTACTTAATATTCATCCCTTAATTCAGCAACGCCACAAAATTTACTGATATAACAATCAGAAAAATCAACCCGGTTTCTTATTTAGCTGCCTAATTCCTAATAAAGTTTAAAACGTGAAATCAATCAACCAAAGCACCCACATTCCTAATACAACAATTCCCAGCAGAATAGTCACAACATAAGATTGACCTTTACCAGATACCCCATACTTCAAACCTTGCCCGCTAAAAATAGTCGCCAAACCAACCAAATTAACTACTCCATCAACAATATAACGGTCGATCCAAGCATTTAACTTCGAGAGTTGACTAACCGCAAAAACTATAGTCACATCATAGAGGCGATCGACATAAAAATCATAAGCAAGCAAATCTTGAACAAAACGCAAAGGAGCTTGTATCGGTCTAGACCAAGTTCTACCTAACTCTATAATACTACCCAGAACAACACCAGACAAACCAGACGTTACCAACAAAATGACAACAGCCAAATTCAGATAACCCCAGTCAGGCAAAAGTGATAACCGTTGCATCATAATCGGAGTTAACAAAGTCACAATAATTAACGATACCATCGGCACCGCCATAGGCCAGGGAACTTCAGGCGATCGCTTAGTTTTAGGTTGAGGTTCACCCAAAAATACCAAACGGAAAACACGAGTTAAATTTAAAGCAGTCAGGAAGTTAACAAATAACAAAACAGGTACTACCCAAGGATCGATAATCCAAAAAACATCCAACCCTTCTCGCACCGCCCAAAAACCACCCAAAGGCAACAATCCCACTAAACCAGCAGTTCCTACCAAGAAAGAAGAAGTAGTTGCAGGCATTCGAGGTCCTAAACCACCCATTTCTGTGAGGTCTTGACTATTAGTAGTTAATATTACGCCCCCCGCACTCATAAACAATAGTGCTTTAGCAATACCATGTGCCAAAAGTAACAACAAACCAAAAGTCGTCCATTGTGTACCAACAGCAATAAAAACTAATCCCAGGTAAGCACTTGTAGAATGAGATAAAGCACGCTTAAGATCGATTTGAGCCAGAGCAACCAAAGAAGCTCCGATTGCAGTTACAGTTCCGATCGCCACCAATACATCTAGAGCTATGGGAGAAATAATTAAAATCGGCTGTATTTGGATCAGTATATAAGCTCCAATAGAAACTACCACCGTGTTTCGCAAAATCGAAGCCGGGTTTGGACCTTCCATCGCTTCATCGAGCCATAGATGCAGAGGAAATTGAGCGCATTTACCTATTGCCCCAGCAATTAGAGACAAACCTAACAAATTACCCGTAACAGGAGAAAGTTCTACTCTTTCAGCCCATTCATATAGATCGGTAAAGTTCATGCTTCCAGCCAAAGCTGAAATCGCAACTACTCCCATGAGTAGTAAAACATCTCCTACCCGTTTTGTTAAAAAGGCATCTCTAGCTGCTGTTACTACTAGGGGTTGAGCATACCAAAAACCAACTATTAAATAGGTAGAAAGGGTCAGCATTTCTAGCAAAGCATAGGAGACGAACAAAGAGTCGCTGATTGTCAAGCCACTTATTGCTGCCTCAAAAAATCCCATTAGTCCAAAAAACCTAGCTAATGCCCAATCCTTTTCTAAATATCCCAAAGCATAAACTTGGGCCAATAAACACAGAGCTATGACAACATCCATTGCCCCGATAGTTACTGATGAGATATTGAAGGCAAAAGATAGGTTAAGGTCTCCAGTCTCTAGCCAGTTGAATATGATTTCTCGTGGCTCTTGATTCCAGATAGCTTGATAGATAAGAACACCATGAATTAAGCCCAATAGGGTCATCAATAGATTAAGATAAGCTGCTGGCCGTGGCCCAGTACGTTTAATTATCCCTATTGACCATGGCAAAGCTAAAATTGCTCCAACTAAGCCATATAAGGGTATGCACCAAAAGGTTTGAATGAGAAACTCGAACATTATATTTCTTGACTTTCAATATTAAGAATAAATATATACACACCATTAATATAGATTCAAGTTATTATGAGTATATATACTGTTTTTTTCTGGTGAGAGGGGATTGACCCAAAAGTAACAAAAAAAATTAGGATTGATACCTAGAGGCTAAGGATCGCTAAATTCAGTATTAGACATCTTCAATAATCAAAAATCAAATCAATTATCATACAGAAATTATCAATTATTTCCCACTACTCCCTATTCCCTACTCCCTACTCCCTTTTTTCTGGAGATGTCTATTAACTATAAGGACTTTAATGGTCAAAGAATTTATTTTTATAAATCGCTTCAATTATGAATTATGATGATAGTTGCTATTGTCAACGATGCCATGTTTCTCTATTCTGAAAATATAGCATTGGATAGATTTTGATTGTAAAAATGGGAACTCCCTTCAAAGCTATCTAGAGACAATACTGGCCTCAATGCTTAAGTTAACTTCTGTCAATAGGAGAGAAAAGAATGCCAATTGCTGTGGGAATGATTGAAACTAGAGGGTTTCCAGCAGTAGTAGAAGCTGCTGATGCGATGGTTAAAGCAGCTAGAGTTACCCTAGTGGGTTATGAAAAAATAGGTAGCGCTCGTGTAACAGTAATTGTCCGAGGAGATGTCTCGGAAGTACAAGCTTCTGTTGCAGCAGGAATAGAGTCAGCTAAAAGAGTTGATGGTGGTGAGGTAGTATCAACTCATATCATTGCTCGTCCCCACGAAAACTTAGAGTATGTCTTGCCAATTCGATATACCGAAGAAGTCGAGCAGTTCCGAACTTATTAACTTAATTATTGGTAGCAGTCGAGATTACCTTAAATCTTTGGCTCAACCTCTATTAAGGAAGATTTTGTTTGGAGAATGTAGGAAATGATTTAAACTCTACGGTTAAACAAATTTTGCAGGTCAAAACATTATTGCTCCCTGCAAAAAAGTGTTTGACTCTAGCAAATTTAATGTTTGGGTAGAGCATTGACTTAATCCAAGAATAACGATTTAATACGTTAAAAAAGATAGTATTTAGATAGGCTTAGATAGGCTAGGCTCACCCATACATCAGATTTTATGAGTTTTGGAGACAGCTTGAGTAGAAGTGCCAATGGTACGGTTTTAAGCTAGTAGCAGATAGATTTTTTCCATTATCAAAGACTGGTTCTAACTGTGGTCATGTCCAAGATATGCCATTAAATCTGAGGAGTTTTGATTGCCTGGAGTGTGGTTTATAGCAAAAGGCATTTATGCAGAAGGAAAAATCTGGCTTTGTCTGGGTTTTAGGCTTTTGATGTTCCTAATCTTTGCTTCGACTGCTATATCTATATCTATAGATATCGTAATTTTAATGCAAATATAAAGATCCATAGCTAGGAAAAATCTATATATTGACTTAGCCAAACTAGAAACTAAATGAACCAGTAAAATAATATCACGGAGTAAAAATAATGTCAATTGCCGTTGGAATGGTAGAAACCCTAGGCTTTCCAGCAGTTGTAGAAGCGGCAGATGCAATGGTGAAAGCTGCACGAGTCACTCTTGTTGGCTATGAAAAAATTGGTACTGGTCGTGTAACTGTAATTATTCGTGGAGATGTATCAGAAGTACAAGCTTCCGTAGCAGCAGGAGTTGATAACGTCAGAAAGGTGAATGGAGGCCAAATTATGTCAACTCATCTCATTGCTCGTCCCCATGAAAACCTAGAGTATGTTCTGCCTATTCGTTATACTGAAGAGGTAGAACAGTTCCGCGACAGTACCTCTGGAATCCGTTCAGTCAACAGACCATAGAAGTAACTTGATTTCGGATGACAGATTTGAGTCAGAATTCTGAATCCTATAGACTTCTTGCAGAAGTCAGGGAATAGGGAATAGGGAATGAAATTATTGATTTCATATCTTGAATTGATTTCATTTTTTATTTAATGTCAAATAATTGCCTGAAACTGTTGTGAGTGTCAAAGTTTTTAGCCTATCAAATCTGGCATTCTGAATTCTAAATTCTCAATTCTGAATTCAGTGAAACGGTATTACTGTGACTAAATTTGAGATATGCGGTAGACTTAGTTGTTTTGGCTGTCGCCGACATGAAAATGCTTGTGGAGGTTGTGGTGCTGAAAGTAACTCTAGAAGCAGAATAAATCCACAAACATTACTATTGGTAAACTTATAGCAAAAGGCAGAAGGCAGAAGGAAAAATCTGGCTTTGCCTAGGTTTTAGGCTAATGATACGTGTCCTAACTTTTGCTTCGACTGCTATAAAAACTTTGTTCAGGTAAAACTAGAAAATCTAAAATCTGAAGTCATGTAATTCAAATAGATCATGCAAATTGCTAAAGTTCGTGGTACCGTTGTCAGCACCCAGAAAGAGCCTAACTTAAGAGGCACAAAGCTACTTCTGCTGCAGTTTTTAGACGAGGAAGGCCATCCACTACCAAAGTATGAAGTGGCTGCCGATAATGTCGGTGCCGGAATTGATGAATGGGTTTTGGTTAGCCGTGGTGGAGCAGCTCGTGAAGTACCAGGTAGTGAAAAACTTCCTGTAGATGCCAGAGTAGTAGCTATTATTGACACGATAACTGTGGACAATCGCATGATCTACGGTAAAAAAGACCAATATCGTTGAACAGTGTACTACCAAACTGTTGAACTGTTGGATGTTGAACTATAAACAACAAGAAATTTACCAAATACCCAACACCCAACATTTAACTGAGAGAGGAAAAATATAGATGCCACACCGTAACGAAGCAGCTCCACCTACCCCCTGGTCAAAAGATTTGGCGCAGCCAAAAGTTGACGAGACAGCTTATATTCACTCGTTTTCCAATATTATTGGAGATGTCCGCGTTGGATCTAATGTATTAGTAGCCCCTGGCACATCAATTCGTGCTGATGAAGGTACTCCCTTCTCTATTGGTTCGGGAACTAATATCCAGGATGGAGTAGTTATTCACGGTTTAGAACAAGGACGAGTCATCGGAGATGACCAACAAAAGTATTCTGTGTGGATAGGTGACAATGTTTCTATCACTCATAAAGCTTTAGTTCATGGTCCTTGTTATATCGGTGATGACTGTTTTATCGGTTTTCGTTCTACAGTTTTTAACGCCCGCATTGGTGAAGGGTGTATTGTTATGCTCCACGCTCTGATCCAAGATGTAGAAATTGCCCCCGGTAAATATGTGCCTTCAGGAGCAATTATTACAAATCAACAGCAAGCAGATCGTTTGCCAGATGTACTGCCCGATGATATGGAATTTGCCCATCATGTGGTGGGAATTAACGAATCTTTACGACAAGGTTATCTGTGTGCAAAGAATATGTCTTGCATTACCCCTATTAGAAATGAAATGAACATTAATTATACAAATGGTAACGGTTACAATTCTGCAGGAGGAACAGGTAAATTGACCCCAGAAATAATTGATCATGTAAAGCAGCTAGTATCTCAAGGATATTATGTTGGTACAGAACACGCTGATACTCGTCACTTCAAAACAGGTTCTTGGCAGACTTGTTCTCCAATTGAAAGCACTAATTCTTCAGAAGTAGTGGCAGCTCTAGAAGGTTGTATAGCAGAACACGCTGCGGAGTACGTGCGGATGTTTGGTATAGATCCTAAAGCTAAACGTCGCATATCTCCAATTATGATTAAACGTCCTGATGGCAAAAAAGTTGCTCAAAAATCAACTACTGGTAACTACAGTGTTCCTGCTGCTCCTACCAGGGTTCAAACTACTACTGGAAATACTACAGGTTTAACTCCAGAAGTAGTAAACCAAGTTAATTCTTTGATGTCTCAAGGATGCAAAATTGGTACAGAGTATGCTAATGAACGTCGGTTTAAAACTAGCTCTTGGCAAAATGGTCCGACTATTCCAAGTTTGACTGATCTAGAACAATTTTTAGGAGAACACACTGGTGAATATGTCCGTTTAATTGGTGTTGATCCTAATGTTAGACGTCGTGTTGCTGAAATATTAATTCAAAAGCCAGGCGATCGCTCAATTCAACAATCTGTATCTACTGCTCCAAGTTATCAAGCTCCTGTATCTAGCCAAGTTACTGGAACAAATAATGGATTAAGTCAGGAAGTTGTCGATCAAGTACGTTCATTATTTAGTCAAGGGTATCGGATTAGCTTAGAACACGCTAATGAACGTCGCTTTAAGACTAGCTCCTGGATGAGTGGCGCTCCTATCTCTGCTACTAATCCGTCTCAAGCAATGGCTGAACTAGAACAAGCTTTAGCAGAATATAGTGGGGAGTATGTACGTTTAATTGGTGTTGATACTAATGCTAAACGTCGGGTGTTGGAAACTGTGATTCAACAACCAAATGGTAATGGAAAAGGTCAAGGTTTTGCTGCTCTTAAGGCTACTTCTAATGGAGGAGCAGTCAATGGTTCTCAACCATCACCTGTTTATAGCAGTCCAACGGCTACTTCTACAACCCAGAAGTTAAGTCAAGAGGCTGTGGAACAAATTCGTTCTTTGATTGCGGGTGGTTATAAAATTGGTACGGAATATGCCGATAAACGTCGTTTCCGCACTAGCTCTTGGAAAACTGATACTCAAATAGATGCTCAACGTGAGGCGGATGTTTTCCCAGTTCTGGAGGAAAGTTTGGCTCAACATGAGGGAGAATATGTCCGCTTGATTGGTATCGATCCTAAAGCCAGACGTCGTGTTTTAGAAATGATTATTCAGCAACCTAATGGCAAGGTTAATTAGAAGTAGAGGTTAGATTTTAGGTAGTAGGTTTTAGCCAGAGCAATGATCTAGAACCTACAACCTATACGCGGAATTCAAAATTCAAAATTCAAAATTCAAAAGTATTGGTTATACCATATGGTATTATTCAACAATTAATAATGAATAATTAATAATTAATAATTACCAAAAAACGAGGTCTAAAGCCTCCCCTTTTAAGGGGATGAAAAAGCGATCGAGGGATGGCGAGGTTTCCTCGCCATATCCAATCGACCAAGAGAATATTTAATTCAGTATTTCAAGTCTTTGATTTTAGTCGGAGGTTCACTGATAACTGATAACTGATAACTGATAACTGAAATGACCTCTCCTTGAAAAGAAGAGGATTGACTAATTATGAAAATTTTTATTTATTATCCTCTTAAAAGGGGAGGCTTTAAACCAAAAATTTTTCGGTAAGGTTTTTAGGATTTTGTAAGTGGTCAGTTATTTATTCTATCCTGCACTACTGAAAATAATCAAACAATTCAATGGTGAAAAATTGAAAGTTTTGCTTGTGATTTTCTAGTGCTTTATATCACTAGAATTAATAAATTAATAGTGATAAAAAAAGTTATTTTTCTTTGTACGGGTAATTATTATCGTAGTAGATTTAGTGAGTATTTTTTCAATAATTTAGCCTCAAAAAAAGGAGTAAAATGGGAAGCAGATTCACGGGGTTTGAATGTTCGTACAGAATCTGGTAATGTGGGGGCTATTTCATCGGAGGTTATCAAAGCTTTAGAATCTTTAGGTATTCAAATTGATTCTGCATCTTTAAGAGAACCAATGCAAGTTGAAAAAACAGATTTAGAAAGCGCTACTCATATTGTTGCTGTTGATGAAGTTGCTCATCGTCCTTTAATAGAATCTCAGTTTCCTGAATGGGTTGATAAAATTGAATATTGGTTAGTTAAAGATTTGGATGAAAATCCTGATGAACCTCCTCTTTTGCAACTACAAAATAATATTCTTTTACTTCTAGAAAAATTAGATTAACAGGACTTAGGCAAATTATTAAATAATACGCTATCTGTAGGGGCGAATGGCCATTCTAGATATAGTGATTATGCGTAAGTGCTGAATTATGACCACTTATTTAACTTTTATTACTTAATATTTGATGATTAAAACTATTATAAAAAGGAGTATTTATGCAGTTGCCGCCACTACAACCTCTTACAAATATTGAGCCTTTTGTTAGTGGTGATGTAAAAATAGATCCGAGTGTGGCGATCGCTCCTGGTGTTATTATTCAAGCTGCTAATAATTGTCAGGTTATTATTGGAGCGGGGGTTTGTATTGGTATGGGAACTATTATTCATGCTTACCAGGGCAATATCGAAATTGAATCGGGAGTTACTATTGGTTCGGGAGTTTTATTAGTTGGTAAAAGTAAGATTGGCTCTAATGTTTGTGTTGGTTCTTTGACAACTATTATAGAACAAGATTTAGAATCAGAGAAAGTTGTGTTACCTGCTTCTATTATTGGTAACTCAGG
>NZ_JAAHHT010000290.1 GCF_010672085.1 Okeania sp. SIO3I5 | reverse complement strand
TCCTCCTCCTCTTCCCCATCCTCCTCCTCTTCCCCATCCTCCCCATCCTCCCATCCTCCCCATCCTCCCCATCCTCCCCATCCTCCCCATCCTCCCACAAGGGTTTCAGGAGTTCCTTATAAGGGATAGCTTTCAAAGGGGGGTTGGGGGGATTTCCTCTGGTATTCCTAGTCAAGTGTAACTATTCAACCGGACATGATATAAAACCTTTATCTGTAAATGCTTTAAGATTTAATCAGCAAAGCCTAATTACCTCTTCTGTAGCTGATAGCTGACGGCTGAATGCTTACATAATATACTTAGTTAGATAGATGGAAAATTTGCTCTTGGTTTGATTGCATCAAGTCAGGAATTTTAGCAACAACAGGAGTTGCTGGATCGATGGTTTTCGAGACAAGCGATCGCTTTGCTGCTAATTTAACTTTGATAGGACTTACGCAAAATATCAAATCACACACCTTATGTAGGGGCGAATGGCATTCGCCCCTACTAGATAGCGGTGCGACCCCGCGTCGGCGTCAGACGCAAGCGGTCAGATCCCGCGACGACGACAGCTCGCTTGCGGAATGCTGACCAAGAGAGGGAACGCGCACCAAGAGATGGTGGTTATGCGTAAGTCCTGTTTGAAAAATTTCAATCAGATAGCAATTAAAAATGGAGTATTTATCAAAATAATCAGCTCTAAAATCCCCCCAAGATCGGCGAAATATTTTGGGAGCGGGAATCAAATCCCTGTTACCAAAATAACTTCTGACTTTGCTGATGATCGATACCCAAGCTAACTTTTGTACTATTTTGCCAACGTCTCTGAAGGCAACTCCCCAAACATGGTTTTGTAATCTTGAGTAAAATGACATGGACTGTAAAACCCAAATTCACTGGCGAGGATAGCTATTTTACAACTTTTGGGATCGCTTGCTTTCAGGCGTTGTCGCACTGCATTGAGTCGTCGTACCTTGACCTTGAGATAGCGCATGGGACTCACGCCAAATAAGTCCTGAAAACCATAAGATAAGGCAGCACTGCTAGACTCTAAATTTTCAGCTAGCTGTTTTAAGGTTAGGGGTGTTTCTAGGTGCGCTAACATTTTTTTCTCTGCTAATGTGGGCTAGAACTCAGATTCCGCATCTGAAAGCACCTAAAAATTCCAGCCATCTCCTACAGTAAAAGGAGATGGCTGGAAAAAGCTAGGTCTGGAAACTATTTTTCGCCTATTTTATGTCCTGTTATTCTGTTAAACACAGTACATAATATTCACCATTCTCAATAGTGAGACCATGAACGTGCGTTTGAAACCCTGGAAACAGACTGTCAAAGTTTTTGTTGTATAGCAGGTAATCCACGATCGCCTGATTGAATTTTTCGCCTGGCATAATCATCGGGATGCCTGGTGGATAGGGTGTCATCTGAACGGCAGCAGTTCGATCTACTAATGCCTCGATGGCCACCCGCTCGACCCGACCTGCGATCAATTCCTGATAGGCTTCTGCCGGGGATATCTCAGCGATGGCGCGGTTTCCTGGCTCGAAGAGATCCTTGAGCAATTCTGCGACCTGCCCATTCTTCATAGCTTGGTGCATCTGCTCGCAGAAAGTCTTCAGTCCGGTCTCTGGATCTGCTCCCGGAATTTCGAGTGGTACGTCAAGCTCATAGTCATCTATAAAGCTCTGCATCCCATCAATGGTTGCGATGACCTGGCCTGCCTCCACGCCGATCGTGTAGAGAACCAGGAACGAGTAGATCCCCGTCTTCTCAATGACAATACTCTGCTTGATACTTCCTCCTGCATCTTTACCATCGTTGAGATACCAGGCAACAATAGAGGCAGGAATACCCCCCGTCTCCTCATAGCCCTCTTCCGTTGCCGTCATCTTCAAGCCCCGCGTGAGGACGGTTACCTTGGTTGGGTCGAGTAGAATATCATCATTCTCTGTGATATCGTGGAAGCCGTGCCAGTACACATTATCAGGTGTGAGCTTCCAGTCGTCGGGATTTAAGCTGAGGGGTGTCTTTGCTTCCTTCCCTGCCGCATAGCGCTTTTTGACATATTCCTTGAGCATTTCCTGGAAGGAGCGGGTTTCATTCCCGGCAATGTTACTTGGCTGCCAGGCTTGGAAGTATGGAACCGCCGGAGACGGAGCGTTCAATTTATCGATCTCACTTCGGAATTCAATTGAGTTACTAATGGTATTTTGCACCTGCTCCTTACCCTTATCGTCTGCCATCATAGCAGTTGCCACATCCAGAGAGGCAATGAGCCCGTACTGAGGAGATGTAGAGGTGTTCATCATAAAGGATTCGTTGAACCGATTGTAGTCGAACACAAAGATCCCGCCTGGTGTCGGTGCTTGTTTTACATGGAGCATCGAGGTTTGGGAAAATGCGGCCAGCACCTTATGGGTCGATTGTGTTGAAAAGACGACCGTCGAGCTGCTTGCTTCAGGCTGGATGTCCATTGCGAAGCGGCCTGCGTAGAAAGGGTCGAACTTGGCGTAGCCGAACCAGGCTTCGTCAAGGTGGAGGACCGCCACATTTGCAGTCAGGTCGTCAAATATGTTTTGCACCTTGTAACATAAGCCGTCGTAGGTGGAGTTGGTAACGGTCACAGTTTTGGTGCCTGCCCCAACTCCCGCAAACGTTGTCTTAGTAATCGGGCCGATGAGTCCATGGAAATTCCTCGACGGCCACAAATAGCTTACGTTGTCTTTGGAGGCTACCCCCGTCGCGATCGCAGAATAGACGAGGGATTTATGGCAGTTACGATCTATCACAACCTTGTCTGTAGGGAGTACCGTTCCCTGCCAAATCATTCGGTTGGCTGTTGTCGTACCATTAGTGACAAGAAACGTATAGTCCGCTCCAAATGTCGCGGCTGCGAGATCCTCAGCCTCTTTGATTGGGGAGGTGTGATCCAAAAGCGAACCTAGTTCGGGAACGGACACTGACAAGTCAGATAGAAAGAGTGGTTCCCCGAAGAAGAAGTAGAAGTCTTGCCCGGCCGGATTGTTCCGGAACGCCCTCCCACCACAATGCCCTGGTGTATGCCACGGAAACTGTATGTTTTTGGCGTAGTCTGCTAGGGCTTTGAAGAAGTCCCCAGGCTGCGCACCATTTGTGTTGTTTGTACTCACGATTTTTCACCTCTCATGGGGTGTTACATACTGTCCCTAGTACTATAACCATCCCTATATGGAATGTCAAGTACTTTCGGGGTCAGTCTATAAATCACGTTAGTTTTACAGACTTGATAAAGCTAAAAAAAAGGCGGAGAAAGGTTTTAACGATTACGCTGCCATCGGGTAAATCGACCCCTCTGGTATTCCTTGGCAAAAATGGATAGTGAAGGCTGTCAGGGAACCAGGAATTTGGAATTGCAAGCTCTGGAGAGTCGCGCCTATGTCAAACAAGTGGTCTGGCAAAATACAACCCAAATCGGTTGTGGTGTGGCGGAGGGGGACCGACGGTCATTGCGGGTCGTTGTGCTATCGTTTACTATGTTGCCTGTCACTATGCGCTTGCTGGTAATATGTGGGGACAGTTTCTAGAGAACGTGCTACAGCTTTGAATACTCCCAGTCATGCGATTCTCAATCTAGCCTTTGGGAACGGCTTCGCGCCTCAATGTCGGTGGGCGATCGCCCTAGAGCGTCGGTCCATTAATAATGCTTGACAAATTTCAAAATTTGTGTATTGAGGGGAAATCGTTCTTCTGCTCGTTTACCGCTTTGTTTTTCAACGGTCTTTTGCACCGGATTTTGAAAGGAGTTGTGGCAGTAGCGATCGCCACCTCTCTCCTATTGGGAAGTATTACTCCCCCTGTCTTGGCACAAACTGCTGATGACATTCCGCTACCTTCCCTTCCCTGGCGTTCTGATCCTCCTGTTGATGGTACCTCCCTCCCCTTCCCTCCCATACCTTCCGCGAGTGAGGCCAATGAGACCCTACAAGAGTCCACAATGATTCGACGGGAAGAACCGAACTATCTACCCGCCGATGCTCCAAATATCCTTATTATCCTCCTGGATGATGTGGGATTTGGGCAAGCTGAAGCCTTTGGTGGTGAGATTCACGCCCCCACCATTCAACGGCTGTGGGATGAAGGAATTGCCTACAACACCTTTCATACCACTTCCATTTGCTCTCCGACTCGTGCCGCCCTGTTGACTGGACGCAACCACCAGAAGGCACAATCCGGAACTATCACTGAACGGGCGCTAGATTGGGATGGTTATCTCGGTGTCATTCCCGACACAACAGCGACACTGCCAGCAGTATTGCGGGAATATGGTTACAAGACTGCCGCCTTTGGGAAATGGCACAACACCCCCGCCACTGAAACCACCAAAATGGGACCCTTTGATCGCTGGCCTACCGACTATGGCTTTGACTATTTCTATGGCTTTCTTGCCGGAGAAACCTCCCAATACGAGCCACGCTTGTTTGAAAATACCAACGCGATCGAACCCCCCCACGAGTTGCCGGATGGAAGTCCTTACCATTTAAGTGAAGATATGGCCAATCAGGCGGTTACATGGCTGCGCCAACGCCAATCATATAGCCCCGACAAGCCCTTCTTTCTCTACTGGGCTCCCGGTGCTGCCCACGGTCCCCATCACATTTTCGACGAGTTAACCAATAAATACAAGGGTAAGTTTGATGATGGCTGGGATGAATTGCGCGCCCGCACTTTTGAGCGCCAGAAAAGTTTAGCGTGGCTACCCCTCGCAGACGATGCCGTCGATAGCGAGCGACCGGAAGAGATGGAGGCTTGGGCTGAAATTCCCGAGGACCAACGGGAGTTCCAAATCCGTTTAATGGAGCTTTACGCTGCTTTTCTAGAGGATGTAGATACCCAAGCCGGCAAGATCGTTGACGAACTGGAGGCCGAAGGCATTCGAGACAACACCCTAATCTTTTACATTTGGGGCGATAATGGTGCCAGTGCTGAAGGCCAAAAGGGCAGCATCAGCGAACTGCTCGCCCAAAACCAAATTCCAAATACTGTAGACGAACAACTCCAAGCTCTCAGGGACCAATTTGGCACAGAAGAAGATCCCTCGGGTCTGTCTGCCTTGGGAACTCCGAAAACGGACAATATGTACAATGCAGCTTGGGCTTGGGCTGGCGATGCACCTTTCCTCTATACTAAGCTGATTGCCTCTCACTTCGGCGGAACTCGCAATCCCTTGGTGGTTTCTTGGCCGGATGGGATTACCCCCGACTCCACCGCCCGTAAGCAGTTCCATCACGTCAACGACATAGCCCCCACCATCTACGAGATATTAGGCATTACCCCACCGGAAGAGTTCTATGGCTTTATCCAAGATCCGATCGATGGTGTTAGCATGGAATATAGCTTTAACGATGCCGATGCCCCTGATCAAAAAACGATCCAGTATTTGGACAACAATGGCAGTCGTGGTATATATTTCGATGGCTGGTATGCTTGCACCTTTGGTCCTCTGATTCCTTGGGAAACTGGCTCTGGCGAAGATATAGCAAATTGAGATTCTCGTGACGATGAGTGGGAATTATACGACCTAACAAAGGACTTCAGGCAGGAGAACGATCTCGCAGGGGAAGAGCCAGAGATTTTGGAGATAATGAAGCAATTGTTTTTGCAAGAAGCAGAAAAAAATCAGGTCTTTCCCATTGGTGGCGCTCTCTGGACTCGCATTCATCCCGAAGATCGGGTCGAGACTCCTTACACGAGTTGGACGTTTGATACTACTACGACTCGGATGCCTGAGTTTACCGCACCAGGTTTAGGTCGCGAGAGCAATACGGTGACGATTGATGTCGATCTCAACGGCGACGATTCTGGAGTTCTCTATGCCCTCGGCGGTTCGGCTGGCGGTTTGACCATGTTCATGGAGGACGGAAAGCTCAAGTATGAGTAGAACATGATGTTGTTGGATCGCTACAAGGGTGAATCAGCACCGATCGCTCCAGGGCACCACACCATTGAGGTGAATACTAGCTTCAGAAGCCTAGAACCTCTTTCCCCAGCCGATGTGGTGATTCGAGTCGATGGCAGTATCGTTGACAGCATTGAAGTCGAGCGCACTGTGCCTGGTGCTTTTAGCGCCAGTGAGACCTTTGATGTGGGAACGGATTTGGGTTCTCCTGTTTCCCTGGATTATGCCGAGAACGCGCCTTTCCCCTTTACTGGTAAGATTAACACGGTGAAAGTGGAGCTTGCAAATCCAGATGCACGTCACTTTTTACCTTTACCCTCGCCTTCCTTCGACTAGAAGTTCCTAGAAGAATGTTGATAGTCGATGGATTGTAGCATATCCCTGCTGGAATAGTGTGCCAGTAATTTACAGCAGTTTTCATTCCGGTAGACTACAGTAGGGACGTTCCATGGAAGGTCCCTACGGGGTTTTGCTTGTGACGATGTGGTTCATCAATCTGAAAAGCGCTGTAAGTTTTCTCAATGATCGTGGCTAGTGTAAGCTACGATTTCCTTCCTCTCATAAATCTGTTCAAAGCTATTCTCTACCTCAGCGAAATAATTCTGTAACTTAAACGATGAATAATTCTCAAAATTATATTCAAAAAGTCCTAATTGTTCTCAGTGTTTTTATTCTAACTGTTACTATTTTTAGTCCGAGAGCGTTTGCCGTACCCTCTTCAACTTGTCCCTCAAATATGGTTTTCATTCCCGGAGGAGATTTCAAAATGGGGTCGGAGCAACCAGAATTTATCGAAGAACTACCTGTAGAAGATGTAACTGTCAGTTCATTTTGCATTGACTCCCACGAAATTACCAACGCCGAATTTACCAAGTTTGTTGAAGATACAGGTTACGTTACCGTAGCCGAACGTCCCCTATCAAAAGAACAGTTTCCTGATTTACCCGATGAACAGCGATCGCCTGGTTCTCTCGTTTTTGAACCTCCCGCAGAAGGCATTCAACAAGTTGCTTATCTGAGTTGGTGGCATTGGGTTGTGGGCGCAAACTGGCAACATCCCTACGGCCCAGATAGCAATATTAGCGGCAAAGCAAAGCATCCCGTTGTTCATATTGCATACGAAGACGCCTTAGCCTACGCCAAGTGGGCAGGAAAACAACTTCCCACCGAAGCCCAATGGGAATATGCTGCCAGAGGCGGTTTAAAAGAATCTACCTACACCTGGGGGAAAGAATATTCTGCTAAAAAAGCCAACACCTGGCAAGGATTTTTTCCCTTTCTAAATACGAAAGCGGATGGCTACTTGGGAACTGCACCCGTTGGTTCGTTCAAGTCGAATGGTTACGGTTTATATGACATGACGGGTAATGTTTGGGAATGGACTGCCGACTGGTATCGGGTTGAACGCAAAGACATGGCTCATAGCGTTAATCCAGAAGGTCCCAGACAAGCAGAAAGTTTTGACCCCAAAAAACCCGCCGAGGGTGCGGTACACGTCATTAAGGGTGGTTCTCACCTCTGTGCGCCCAACTATTGCAGTCGATACCGTCCGGCTGCACGAGAGTCTCAGTCACCGGATACTGGAACCACTCACATTGGTTTTCGCCTGATCAAAAATTTGGGCTAAGTAAATAATGAATAATTAATAATGAATAATTAATACAGGACTTACGCAGAACCGCTATATCTAGTAGGAGTTAACAGCCGTTAACCCCTACAAGTGGTGTATATTTTCATCTGCGTGCGTAAGTCCTGATTATATAAGTTGCAAGCTTTCTGCAATATACTTTTGACTTTTACCTTTTAACTTTCGCCTCAATGTGGCGATCGCTCTATCAATTTCAAAAATGAAAAACTCCAGGTAGTAAAATCTATCTGGTTTTTTTTGTCTAATTTTGCATTACAGCGCTTTTCAAATTGATGAGCCACATTTTGACAACCAAAACTCGGTAGGGACGTTCCATGGAACGTCCCTACTGTGGTCTACTAATCATGAAAACCGCTGTAAAAAAAGTTGATTTTTTTCAGACTTTCTAGTTATATCATGTCCGCTGGTATCGTTGGTGTAAACTCAAGGGTGAATTTTACCGGAAATTTAAGTTTTTTTCTGGCTCTTAAGTATTCCTGCCAGTTAAGTGTTCCCTCCTCCCTGTTCCCTGTTCCCTGTTCCCTGTTCCCTGTTCCCTGTTCCCTGTTCCCTGTTCCCTACCTTTGCTATACAATACCGATGCTACCGGACATGATATTAAAATTAACTCATTAGAGAGAATAATAATCATTCTCATAAGATTGGATTTTTTATAGGTTTGAAATCATTAAAAAGATATACAATAATAGATTGTTTTGTTTTTAATTTGCAGAATGTTTGATATAAAGTAATGTTTTTTAACTTGATTTTTGGGAGATTTTTTAGTAGGCTTAAAATGTTTGAAATAATTTCAAAATCTTGAAAAAAATAGTTGGCTTGATGAATAAGTGTGGGCTATAAACTAATAATTTTTTGACCAAAAAATTAGATCTCAAGCCTCCCTATTCCATTGAGGTACTGATAACTGATAACTGATAACTGAAATGACAGAAATTCCTACATCTATCCTGACTGATGAGATCCCTAAACTCACCACACCTGATGTCAAACACCACCATCATCATCACCATCACCACGATGGTCATACCCATGCCCACGGAATAATAGATCCTGAAATCGCCAGCTCGGAGCGAGGCATCTGGGCTGTGAAATGGTCACTGCTGGGTTTGGTAATCACTGCTGTCTTACAAGCCGTGGTGTTCTGGCTCTCTGGTAGTGTTGCCCTCCTCGCCGATCTAATTCACAACATCGGGGATGCAATGACTGCCGTGCCTTTGGGCGTGGCGTTTTTTGTCTCACGACGCCAGCCAACAGCTAGATTTTCCTACGGTTTTGCTCGCTTGGAAGATTTGGCAGGAGTGATAATTGTGGTTATTGTGCTGTTAAGTGCCATGATTACCGCCTATGAGTCTGTAGAGCGATTTTACCATCCTCAGCCCTTGGATCATTTGGGGGCATTAGCGATCGCTGCTATTGTCGGCTTCATCGGCAACGAAATAGTGGCTGTTTTCCGGATTCGAGTGGGTCGTGAAATCAACAGTGCTGCCCTCATTGCCGATGGGTATCATGCTTTGGCTGATGGTTTGGTCAGTCTAGCGGTGTTACTGAGTGCTATAGGTGTTTGGTTAGGCTATTCCTGGGCAGATCCAGTGATGGGTTTAGTCATAACCCTAGTATTGCTGAAAATTGTCTGGGAGTCAGGGCAGACCATTTTTAGTCGTCTGCTGGATGGCGTAGAACCTGAGATAATTGAATCCCTCAACCATGCAGTCAGTCATGTACCTGAAATTGAAGAGTCGGCGGTTGCTAACCTACGGACTCGCTGGCTCGGACATCGGCTCCATGTGTCCATGGATATCATGCTACCACCTACTTTATCTCTTCAGGAGAGCCAAGAGATTACTAATACTGTTGAGGAGCAATTAAAAGCAAACCTCCCCTATTTAGGCTTAATTGTGGTTCGAGCCTTAGCTGATTCACAAGTGAAAAGTTAAAACAGAACTTACGCATACAACTCCCTTGAAAACACCATCTGTAGGGGCGAATGGCATTCCCCCTCAGTCTATTTAGTATCCGTGCGTAAGTTCTGTAAAAGTTAAAAGTCAAAATCAGCGTTCAGCTTTTCGACTAATGCAACAAAGCAATTTCAATGTGTAACAACTTATGCAAAAAACAGTAACAACACTGACTAATAAAGAAACCCTACCGTCGCAAACTATAGTTGAAGGAAACGATCAACCTCAATTAATCATTCGCATTTTGCGCGAACCATTGCTACACTTCTTAGTTTTGGGTGCCCTGCTCTTTGGGCTGTATTTTTGGGTGGGTAGTCCTTCGATTGCATCTACTTCTTCTGCCAAAAAAATTGATGTATCTGCTCCTGTAATTGAATCTTTGCAAGGAACCTGGGAGTTGCAGTGGGGCAGAAAACCAACTCTCCAACAGTTGGAAAAATTAGTAGATAACTATGTTCACGATGAAATCTTGTATCAGGAAGCTCTAGCCTTGGGATTAGATAACAAGGACATCATTGTCAGGCGACGGCTGATTCAAAAGATGCAGTTCTTGGTGGAAGATGTGGCAGGTATCAAGGAACCTTCGGATGAAGAGTTGCAAAGTTATTTAGATGATCATGCTGACCGCTACACTATACCCGGACGGTTTAGCTTTAATCAGGTTTATTTTAGCCGAGAACTCCATGGCGATAGCAGCGATACGGATGCTCAAAATCTCCTAACTCAGCTACAGAATAATACCGTTCAGACTCCACCTAGAGGCGATCGCTCTATGTTACCGACAATCTATACCCTGGCTTCAGCTCAAACCCTCAACAACACTTTTGGGGGAACTTTGGCTCGGGAGATGGCCGAGGTGACAGAAAAAGGTTGGCAAGGTCCGTTTCATTCAGCTTACGGTAGTCATTTGGTGAATGTGACTCAAATTGAACCTGGTCATCCGGGGACTTTGACAGAGGTAAGAAAGAGTGTGCGTCTGGACTACCTCAGAGACAAGAAGCAAAAGCAGGATGAACTATTTTATCAAAAATTGCGCGATCGCTATACAGTTTCTATTGATGAGGATGCTCTCAACCAAGAATTTCAGAAGGAGGACACATGAACTTGATACTACTAGGGCGTCTAGCTTTAAAATGTGAGTTGAAAAAACCTAACCCCCCAACCCCCTTCCCTGCAAGGGAAGGGGGAGAAATAGCCCCCTCTCCTTGCAGGAGAGGGGCAGGGGGAGAGGTCTTCGATAGTTTCCCGAGCCACAATTTGAGTATTGAAGGGGGAGAAATAGCCCCCTCTCCTTGCAGGAGAAGGGCAGGGGGAGAGGTCTTCGATAGTTTCCCGAGCCA
>NZ_JAAHHT010000029.1:42721-86716 GCF_010672085.1 Okeania sp. SIO3I5 | reverse complement strand
CGTGGTATCAGCGCCAGTAATTCCCGAAACTGCACCCAACGTGGTATCAGCGCCAGTAATTCCCGAAACTGCACCCAACGTGGTATCAGCGCCAGTAATTCCCGAAACTGCTCCCAACGTGGTGTCAGCGCCAGTAGCTTCAATTCTTGTAACTGAAAATATTGCTCCATCTAACAATCAAGTATTAAATCCTGCTACTACTCAAATTCTCCAATCAGTCCGAGGTAACAGCACTATCACAACCAGCAATAATCCTAACCTGCAAAACCAAGTAAGCGATACTCTGAAAGGCAACCTGAACACAGATACCACCACCGCTTTACGAAACATCAATATTGTGAATAGCACACCCCTATCTGTAGCTGCCAATTCCACAACATTGATCAACATAGAACAAGATCGCAACAATGAATTTGCCGACTACTTTGAGTTTGACTTATCAAGTACCGCATCTACAAAAAATATCCGGGAAGTTCTAACTGATATCGCCAGTCAAACAGGTAACAACTCAGCTATTATCTATGTCACCGCTTACCCAGACGAAATACAACTGGTATTATATACACCAGATAGCGAACCCATACTCAAAACCGTTCCCGCAGTTAACCGCGAAGAACTAATGAAAGTAGTATTAAAGTTCCGCGCAAATATCACCAATCCTGCTCGTCGTCAGACTAATAGTTATCTACCACCAGCACAACAATTATATGATTGGTTGATTGCACCCATGTCGGCAGAACTAGAAGCAGCTAATATCGATACCCTACTCTTCAGCATGGATGAAGGTTTGCGTGCTTTACCTGTAGCAGCATTACACGATGGAGAACAATTTTTAATCGAAAAATATAGTCTCAGTTTAATTCCCAGTGTCAGCTTAATGGATACCAACTATCGACCGCTTCAAGAGACCAGAGTATTAGCAATGGGAGCGTCTAACTTCAAGGAATTAAACCCCTTACCAGCAGTCCCCGTAGAATTGGAAACTATTTCCCAAAAATTATGGGAAGGCAGTAAATTTATTAATGAAGAATTTACCTACAATAACCTCTTAAGTGAACGACAAAATTATCCTTATCCTATTATTCACTTAGCTACTCATGCAGAATTTAAACCAGGAAGAGCAAATAATTCTTACATTCAGTTGTGGGGTTCAGAGCAACTCCAGTTAGACCAAATTAGAGAGTTAGGGTGGGATGAACCAGCAGTAGAATTGTTAGTTTTGTCAGCTTGTCGGACTGCAGTAGGAGACAAAAATGCCGAATTAGGATTTGCCGGATTAGCAGTAGCAGCAGGAGTCAAGTCAGCTTTAGCAAGTATTTGGTATGTGAGTGATGAAGGAACATTAGGGTTAATGACAGAATTTTACGTTCATTTGAATAATGCCAAGATTAAAGCAGAAGCACTACGACAGGCGCAGTTAGCAATGTTGCGAGGGGAAGTGGTTATTGAAGAAGGGGAGTTAAGGGGAACTGGTATTCGTGGAGCAGTAGTATTACCGCAGGCGTTAGGGAAGGTTGAGAATCAAAATTTATCTCATCCTTATTATTGGTCTGGGTTTATGATGATTGGCAGTCCCTGGTAAGAGAAGTTATATCATGTCCGGTTGAATAGTTACATTTTCGAGGAGGTAAGGCAGAAGGCATCCCCCTTACCCCCCTTTGAAAGGGGGGGGAGGCAGAAGGAAAGAAAAGGTACTTACGGGAAAAGGTTTTTTGATCACTGATTATCCGGACATGATATACAGCGCTTTTCAAATTGATGAACCACATCTTCACAAGCAAAACATTGTAGGGACGTTCCATGGAACGTCCCTACTGTGGTTTACCCAAATGAAAGCCGTACTTAGGACTTAAGCAGAAACCGGGTTGATTACCCTGGTTATTTCTTTGGGAATTACGAGTTGATCAACCCGGTTTCTTGTTACAGCTAAATATTAGCCAATATTGACCTTCACAACTTTATTTTTCTCAGCTTCAGCTTTGGGCAAATGTAGATATAAAATACCATCTTTATAGTCAGCTTTTACTTGGTCATTTTGAACCCTCGCAGGTAAAGAAATTACTCTTTGGAAACCACCATAACGAAATTCTGAACGAGTCATTCCTTGTGATTCTGTCTTAGTTTCTTGACGACGTTCTCCTTTAATTGCTACTGCTTCAGCAGTCACTTGTACATCTAAATCTTTCGCCTCTAAACCAGGAATTTCTAGTTTCAAATCAATTGCATCATGGTTTTCTTGCATTTCTGCCGCCGGTGTAAATGCTATGCCTTTTTCTTCTCCATTCATAGTCGGAGCAAAAGTCTCAAATAAATGATTCATTTCCTTTTGCAAAGAATCAATTTCACGCCAGGGGGAGAAACGAACAATAGCCATATTTTTAACCTCCTAAATTGATGTTTTATTTGTTAATTAATTTGTTGTTCATGTTTCTACTTTAGAGTAGATTTTGTAGTTAGTAAGTTCGGTAAATGGGAAAAATGCGCTCGCAATTGCCGTACTATTTTGTTTGATTCTACCTACGCAGAAACCGGGTTGATCAACTCGTAATTTTAAAATAAATAGGCATGGGAATAAACCCGGTTTCAAGTTGCAGCTAAAATTTAGCCGACATTAACTTTCACAACCTTATTTTTCTCAGCTTCAGATTTCGGCAAATGTAGATGTAAAATACCATCTTTATAGTCAGCTTTTACTTGGTCATTTTGAACCCTCGCAGGTAAAGAAATTACTCTTTGGAAACCACCATAACGAAATTCTGAACGAGTCATTCCTTGTGATTCTATCTTAGTTTCTTGACGACGCTCTCCTTTAATTGCTACTGCTTCAGCAGTCACTTGTACATCTAAATCTTTCGCCTCTAAACCAGGGATTTCCAGTTTCAAATCAATCGCATCATGGTTTTCTTGCATTTCCGCTGCTGGTTTAAATGCTATGCCTTTTTCTTCTCCATTCATAGTCGGAGCCAAAGTATCAAATAAATGATTCATTTCTTTTTGCAAAGAGTCAATTTCACGCCAGGGAGAAAAACGAACAATAGCCATATTTATTACCTCCTAAATTGATGTTTTATTTGTTAATTAATTTGTTGTTCATGTTTCTACTTTAGAGTAGATTTTGTAGTTAGTAAGTGTGGTTAATGAGAAAGATGCAATCGCAATTGCCGTACTGAGGACTGAAGCATAAATCGGGTTTATTACCCTGCTTATTTCTTTGAAAA
The DNA here is from genome assembly GCF_010672085.1 of Okeania sp. SIO3I5. GTDB lineage: Bacteria > Cyanobacteriota > Cyanobacteriia > Cyanobacteriales > Microcoleaceae > Trichodesmium. The sequence continues at coordinate 83,498 of NZ_JAAHHT010000029.1, read as the reverse complement.
TTACAAGTCAATCAACCCGGTTTTTTTGAAGCTAAATATTAAACGATACCTGATAGTCAAAAAAGGAAAAGGTAAGTTTGAAAGCCAGAAAAACACAAAAAAAGCGAAATCAGTTTAATTGAGTTCAACATTTGTTTTTCATATCTGTTGATGGTCTAAATTTTTTCCATCCTTTCCTTGATTTTATTTTCAACTATTTAGTCTAAACTCGAGCCCGATCGCCCTTCAGCTTCACCAAATACAATAAAATGTTCAAATCCACTATTAAAAATAGCATTTTCTACTGCTAAAGCGACAATGGGATTAGAAGCTAAATAAAATCTTTCATCAAATTCAATAGTAGCTTCATCACGGCCTTCAAAAAACCCAACATTAACAAAATGCTCGAATCCACTATTAAAAACATCATCTTCTACAGCTTGACTAACACCAGGATTTTCCACTAAATAAGTAGCTTCATCAAACAAAAGACTAGGGTTACGCCCTTGAAATTGACCTCTCTTAATAAAATGATCTAAACCATTTATAAATAAACCATTTTGCACTTGTCTAACTACATCAGGATTATTATCTAAATAAAACTCCTCATCAAAATATATTTCTATGGGTTCGATTCTTTGTTCCGTCACATACTGAATAAAATTTTGAAAAGTATTAGGCGGGATAATATCTGAAACAATCTTAGCCACAAAAGCATTAGATTCTAAACTAAAACTATTTAAAGCATTAATATTTGGAAAATCTATAGAATCAGAAAAACCAACTACATAAGTATTCTGAGCAGGATCTATCGCAATACCATTTCCCGACTCATTCCCCACACCACCAATAGCGGCAGAAAAATCTAAAAACGTTCCATTACTAGAAACTTTACTAACAAAAACATCCTCCGATAATGCCAAACCAACTCCTTGTTGAAATTCATTAATAATTGGAAAATTCACAGAACCAGTGCTACCCGTAACATAAGCATTACCCAAATTATCTATAGCAATATCATTAGCAAACTCACTACTATTTCCACCTAAAAAACTCGCATATCCTAAACTATCATCCCGATTAATTTTTATCACAATAGCATCACTACTACCGCCTCCAAAGAAATTTTGAAATCCACTAAAAACCGGAAAATCTCCCACAGGAGAAATAGCAATATCTCCCTCAAGAATACGAGTTCCTGTCGTACCAGAAACATAAATATTTTCAGCTAAATCTATGGCAATACCACTACCAGCATCTCCGTCGCCTCGACCATAAAAAGTTGAGAAAAGTAAGTCGCTACCTTCTGGATTTAATTTAGTAATAAAAATATCGCTATCCCCGCCATAAAAATTTTGCAGAGGGTTCTGGAGCGGGAAGTCAAAAGACCTAGTTGAACCTGTTATATAAGCATTACTATTATTATCTACATCAATATCAATTCCTGAATCCAGATCGAACCCTCCTAACAAGGTTGAATATTCTAAAGTTCTGCCATTTCTTGATAATTTAGTCACAAAAGCATCGCGATTCACATTATTAGTAGTTTCAGTTTGAAAAGCATTTTCTGTTGTAGGAAAGTCAGCAAAACCTGGAACTGGATCGGCGGGAAATGGGGAAAAACCTCCCGTACTTCCTGTTACAAAAGCATTACCATTATTATCTACGGCAATACCTCTACTAATATCTTCATCTCGACCACCAAGGTAAGTAGAATATTGTACACTATTGCCTAAACTAGAAAGTTTTGTCACAAAAGCATCGCCGTTAAAACTTCCTCCACCATAAGTAGTTTGGAAGGCATTAACTGTTAGGAAATCTAGGGAATTAGTATTACCTGTAACGTAAACTCCACCATCAATATCTACTGCAATATCTATACCAAATTCATCGTTACTTCCTCCCAAATAAGTAGACCAAAGAACAGTTCCGTTTTGGTCGAGTTTAGTGACAAAAGCATCGTTATTAAAGACTGCTCCCCCACCATTAAAGTCTGGTTGAATAGCATTTAATGTGGGAAAATCAACAGAAGTAGTATCTCCAGTTATATAAACATTTCCGGCAACATCTACAGCAATACCATTACCACGATCAAAACCATTTCCGCCGATTAATGTGGAATATTCTACAGTGGGGTCGATAATTAATTCATAGTTGGGATTATATTCTCCAATGTCGAATCCTACTTGATTATTTCCAAGTAATTTATAGGCAACTTCTATTGGAATTTGCTCATCATTTATTTCTTGATAAGCAATTGGGGGTGCTTCAGATAATTCTCCTAATTTAGTATCTATAGAAAGAGTACCGTCGGCGAAAATACTAATTTCTTCAACTCCACTATAATTGAGAATAATTTCAGAAGTATTGCCACCGGGAGCGACAATAAAATCGCTTTTGAGATTGCCTTCTACACTGCTGTATATAAGGTCAATATTTGAATATAAATTTTCATACTCAATAGCGGCATAAGTCGGCAGATCGGTATGCCAATTATTAGAGTTATTACCTTGGAAAAAGTTAGCAACTCCCGGCAGTTTATTTAGAGGATTTATCTGAGGGTTGGAGTTAGCATTCTCAAAGTTTAATGTCACTACATCTGAGGTAGTTTCACCTTCTATATTTTGAGTATAACTAAAGATAATTTCATCCTCAGCAAATAGTAAATCGTAGTTATTTGCTTTTGCTAAATACTCAACATCAGAATTGTTGATTTGCCCTACATTTTCGATAAAACTAATCCCTGTGAGCAAGTCATTAGTTTCAGAGAAATCTGCCTGGGGTGTCTCAAATTCTTGTACTTCTAATTCGGGGGCTAATGTTTCTGAACTAGAGGCAATATTTAGATTATTAATTTTGCTAGTTTCAGAGAAATCTGCCTGGGGAATCTCAAATTCTTGTACTTCTAATTCGGGGAGTAATGTTTCTGAACTAGAGACAATATTTAGATTATTAATTTGATTACCTTCAGGCAAATTAGTTACAGGTAGACCTGTTAAGATATTTTCTGGTAACTCTAAGAAATTTGTCATTACTTTTCTCTAATAAAATCAACCATAAGATTAAAATATATAGTTAAACTAAAAAATAAATAATTATAGTTTTTTGGGGTTTAGTTATACTAAAAAGTATTGATATTTATCATAGCCCAGTTATAAATTAACCTTGACCATTTTTTGAATTCAAAATTAAAAATTTAAAGTTCGCCCATTGTGGGATCTAACCTAATTGAATAATTGTTTAATTCAGGACACAAGCTTCTCCTTTCAAGGAGAAAAAAGAAGACTAATATTTATTTACTTCAAGCCTCAGACTTCAAGCTGAGGTAATTTTGAATTTTTAATTAATAATTTTGAATTGTTTTGACAATCATCTACTTACATCATCAGAAGTTATTGATTTATAGTATAACTTGGTCTTGTATTAATTATACAATTACCTTTTAATACTAATCGGTAGCATTGGTGTAAAAAGAGTGTGGGAAGGGTGGGAAGTATGGGAAGTGTCGGAAGATTTGGTAATGGTTGAAGATGAAACATTTTTTCTACCGAATTAAGCAGACTCAATATTATACCTCTTACTGGTTTAGTCGTCAACGAGTCGTACTTTTTGTTTGCAAGTCGCTACACTTAGGTTAACCTATTTACCGAAAAAAAAGGTCTAAAGCCGACCCTTTTAAGGGGATAAAAAAAGAAAATATTCCTTATTTTAAGCCTCTGGCTAAACCCAGAGGTACTGTTAACGCAGTTCCTCCGATAGGAGGCTAACTGATAACTGAAATGACGCCTTCAAATGAACAACGAAAATAAGCAAAACCAAACCAACAAAATCGACTCCTTCTTAGGGAGAAGAATTATCGATCAGTTGCTTGCTCTTAAGGAAGAAATGACAGGGCGAATTGAGGAGATTATTGCGCTTATTGAGCAAAATTTCGATCGCCGTTTAGAAAATGCAATTCTATTTTTGGCAGGAAGCGGTGATGGTGAAAACTTGGAGGATAGTATTGGCTTCAATGAGAGCGATTCGCGGTTTGGCCATTCGTTAGCCATGTATTTGCAAAGTGGGGCAATGTTGACGGTTAAACAAGCTCAAACTGCACTCCAGATGATGCAGAAATACACCAAGACTCAACTCGAACCGAATGGGTATTCGCTGCCGACGACATGGGAGGAAATTTCGCATCAGTATCGCGAAAGGACGATCGAGATCGATCCTTCTCGACTACGTCTGGGTCTCCACAAGGATGAGGGCCACGACACCTGTATCGCCATTTATTATCCTGATAACGTTGAAGTCGCGACAATAGAAGAAGGCTTAGAAGAAAGCGCAGGTATTGAGGATGGCGAGAGGTGGCCTGTGTTGTCAGGCAATTGGGATTACGGCTATCCCCTCTGGCGGGCAGAAGGATTGGTGGCAGCAGCAAGGCACTTGATAGAATCTGGCTACAACGCTGGCTACAACTTTTATATCGATCCTGATATTGAGGCAGCCTACTATTTGTGGCAGGAGAAGCAAAAGGCAAAGATCGGCTCGGGGATATCTGTATCGTTCTCTCGCTCTGCAACTTCCTCCGAATCATCATCTAACGACACCGTAGATCCAACGGGCGATGTTCCCCTGGAGATGGTGAGGAATGTATTGCAACCAGGAGACTATTCAGGCGTTTGGCATGGTCATGCTGTTAAATTTTTGATCCAAGAAATATTTCCTACTGGAGAATTTAATGGTGTTGGTGAGTTTGTAGGAGGGCCACATAACGGAATTAAATTTGGGTTTACGGGTAAAGTAGATTTTGATGGTAGATTAACAATTTCAAGAGATGTTGGCATCGGATCTCAAGTTGCCAGCAATGCAAATTTTGAGATTGACGGCGACAGCATCGTTTGGCAAGGCTTGACAAAAGGACCAGGTATCGGGGATGCGGGATTGCCTTTTGAATTTCTGGCTCAGTCATAGGTTTGGGCAGGTACATACGCAGGAAAATGGCATGGCGATCCTATGGAATTCAATTTTCAATAGGAGCCGATGCGAGAAATATATCACTAATTTTCTCTAATAAAATCCAGAATATAATTAGCAGTAACTTCTGCTTTTTCCAAGTGAGGAACATGACCGCAATTAGGAATCCAAATCAGTTGAGAATTAGCGATCGCTCCCTCCAATTTAGCAGCATCACCAGTGCCCAAAATCTTATCATTTTCTCCCCACAAAATCAAAGTTTGCTGTTTTAAAGAAGGCAATTTATCTTTGAAATTACCATATCCACCACTTTTAGTAAAAGAAATTAAAGCTTTATTCCAACGAGGCATTTCTAGATGTAATCTGGCACAAATATTAGCATCTGAACTAGCAAAACTTTTATCAAAATAAGCAGCACGACTAATATTTTCTCGCACCTGGGGGCGACGCAAAAACTCTGTAGCAAAATAGTCAAGTGGAGGAAATATAAACTTACTAATAATTGGATTACTTTGCATTCCTGCACTATCAATTAATACCAACTTTTTTACAACTTCTGGATAAGTCAAAGTAAAATCAATAGCAGCAGCACCCCCCATAGAAGCACCCACCAAAATAACAGGTTTATCTATCAAACTTTTCCAGGAGTAATAAAGATGAGTAGCGATCGCTCCGGGATTAATTTTTAAATTAGGTAATCTATCTGTAAAACCAAACCCCAATAAATCTACTGCCCAAGTTTTATTTTGAGTGGCAAGTAATGGCAAAAGGCGACGATATTCAAAAATAGAACTATCAAAACCATGCAGTAATAAAATTGGAGTACCACCCTTACCTTTGGATAAAAAAGTTGTATTAATTGACTGAGAAATAAGAGGAGTAGAAATTGATTTATACTGAATATTTTCAGCAAAAGAAATAGATGTAGATTCGGTCAAATTTTCAGTTAATTTTGGCAAAAAATCAGGAAACATTGGCATTAATTAAAATTATTGATTGATTCTGACTAATAGTTTAACCCAAAATCTCTCATGGTTTTAGGTAATAGCAAAGATGGGGATTAAGATAGGGAACAATCCCAAAATATTTACCCGATAAATTGTACCACATTAATCACCGAATCTGCTATAGTGAATGAAACTTGAATTTATTTACTATAGCTATATGTCACAGCTTTCTTCTCTGATTGATAATAATTTCTCTCATCCTGAATATGGACGTTTGTTGTATCATCACGATCTGCAAAACCCAAACATTTTACATTACTCAGTGCAACTAAATAATTCAGAATCTTTAGCATGGGAACCTGTACATAGCGATCGCCAAAAGGATAGGGGAAGACTAGCAATTTGGTATATTGACTGGGAACGTTTTCAACCTGCACAGTGGGTAACACATTTAGAAAAAGAGAAAATTCAAAAAGCAATGCACTTTTCTCTCGCTCAGTTTAACGAAAATTGGCAGTACGAACTATTCCGGTTTAATTGCGAACATTGGGCACGTTTAGTAACAACAGGAGAATGTCGTTGCTACCAAATTACAGAGTTTAAAAAATTGCAAAAAATTCCAGTAGTTGGTGCTGTTATAGTCGGTGTTGCTGAAGTTGTGACAGGTGCATGGGAACATAATGGTTATGCTCAAGAGTTGATAGAAAAGGAGTGGAATTTTACCTGATTTTTAAGTAAAAATAAATATAGTGTTGCTCAAATTGGTGAGATACAGTTTTAGATCCCCCCTAACCCCCCTTGATAAGGGGGGAACCGCTAGGGGGGAGGCAACAAAAAGTCCCCCTTTTTAAGGGGGATTTAGGGGGATCTTCAACAATTAATAATTAATAATGAATAATTACCTCTCCTTGAAAACGGATAGGATTGACTAATCATGAAAATTTTTATTTATTATCCCCTATCCAAGGGGAGGATTTAAACCAGAATTTTTCGGTAAATTCAAACAATTTCCCAAAGTAAATTCAAACGATTTCTCAATCTTGATATTTTTGGTTTGGTTTGGTTTGGTTTGGATACCAAACTCCTCCAGTTTTTTTTCACAAATTATTTAATATTGCTGCACCTTGACTTTAGACTTAGATGTAGAAAATCAAGGATGATTAATTATTCTATTTTATCGAGTAATTATATGAACATTAGGACAGTAAATTTAAAGGCTTTTTATAAAATTTATCAACTCATTAAAAGTTTCGTTATTCCAGTTAAAGTATCCTGCTTTAGCAGCTTCACCTAGACGTTTATCAGGTATGGTTTGAGTAGATAACCAGGCGTGGATTTTAGCTTTAGAAAATTCATTAGATTCTCTATTTGTATTTTCCTTAATGCACTGAAAAAATTCTTCAATACAACCCATATCAGAATCATTAATCGCACTTAAACAAAGGTCTTCCAACATTCCTGAAGACTTATTGTCTGGAAAGATAAATGTTTTGATTGTTAAATTTTCTATCTCATTTAATTTATTTTGTCTGATAGAACCATTAATACTTTGAGAAGCAGTATCGAATGATTCATCAGCATCTCTAGTAATCAATAAAGAACGCAAATTAGAAAAACCTGGTTTGAAAGGCAAGGCTTTAAAATAATTCTTAAGCTTGTGCTTTCCTCCATAAGAATCTACTTGAATATCATCAATTTCTAAATGTTTAATTAGTGCAGAAAAGAAAGATTCTTCATCTCTTCCTTCACCAATAATCAGCTTTGGTTTTTCAATACTTTTAGGCTTTTCAACTCTTTGATTCTGAATCATTTAGCGCATCTCCCAATTAAGTCCTAAAGAAGTTTCAATATTATCTTTGTCATAAACTAAACTCTTGATAGAATTAGTTTCCTTTTCTCTCTCTAGTCTCAAATAACGAAAATTATATGATTCAGACTCGGAGTTATAAAATGCTTGATGAGCAGCACCAATACATTCATAACTATGAGTAGTAGCAAAAAGTTGAGTGTTAAATTTTCTAGTTGCTACATCTATAGATTGCCAAACTTTTTCCATAACTGAATAATGTATCCCATTTTCAATTTCATCAATTAATACTGTTCCTCCTTGGAAATTCATAATTGATAAAATAATAGATAATAACCTTCCCATTCCTTCTCCCATTAATGAAATAGGAATTAAATAATCTCCACCAATATCTCCATGAATTATAGGTATTCCTCCAGTGACTAAAACTGCTAAACGTTTTAATCTTGGCTCTATTATTTTTAAGATTTCTAAAATTTCATCTTGTTGATTTTTTGCTTCAAATTTGCTAAATATTTCTGCATCATCTGTTAAAGAAACTCTTAAACGACTACTGAGAAAAGCACTAGGAGGAAAAAGTTCGATTGTCTGAATTTCCTGTTTTTCATGCTGCTGAAACTCTATGTTAACTTCTTCTTGTTTATCTATGTTTAAAAATGCTGTTAATTCCAATAATTTTTGACCTGATTTTTTAAGCTCTAGTTTCAAGTCTTTGATAGTTTTTCTGCTATTTGCTTTTGGACTTAAAGGAAATAATCTAGGTCTTGACGCTTTATCTAAGGTTAGTTTTAATTCTCTACCTTCACCATTTTTATCTATGTTTTTAATTTCAATGGCTTTATGAACTTTTTTTTGATGAAATAACCATTCACAAATTTCTTCAACGTCAAAAGTTTCTCCTTGAATTGCTCCTCTATTAGAATTTAATCGAAACGGAATTTCTAGAGAATTCAAACTGTTTAACAAATAAATTGCCTCTAGGAGAGTCGTTTTACCAACATTATTAATACCTCCAATTAAATTAACTCTGTCGATATTATCAATGGTAATTTCTTCAAAGCATCGGAAATTTTTAATTGTTAGACTTTTGAACATAATATTAGGTAAGTTTATTCTGATAAATTTTGTTTGAAATTTGCAGTTGTAGTAACACCAATTAACTTCAGTTTTCCTTCTAAAATAGAGGGAGTCTTCGCAGCTACTTCTTGAATATAAGCTTCACTATCTCGAATTTGTTGACGAATTTCATCCAAATTATCGTAGTAATAAGCTAGCGCTGCATATACATCTGCCAAAGTTAGACTAGGATAATGATAAATAATTTCGTCTGGAGACATTTTCATCTGTTCGTGCCAGATAACAATATCTTGTACTCGAATTCTATGTCCTTTAATATGTGGTTTACCCCCACACATTCCTGGTGTAATTGAAATATGTTCTATAGTCATAATATTACCTCTTTATTAGGTAAGCATTCAGCTATTAGTTATCAGCTTTCAGCAAGAAAACCTCAACCTTAAGGAAGAGGTTTAAATGAGTATAGACTTGAAAACTGGTTTTTGTAGTCAGATTTAATTCTGAATAATAAAGCTTTTATCAAAAACTCAAAGGAATAGCTGATAGCTGAGTACTTAATGCTTACTTTATTAGTTCTAATTTAATCTAAGTCTAGTAGTAGACTGTTTTATCAATGATACAATAACAAGTTTGCGCTTAGATTGCTTCATTATCATCCTCAATAACAATTCTAGTGGACTATTTTAGCTGAAACAGTCCACTACAAATACTAATTGTGGGGTGGGCAAATTTTCAACCACCACCATCACCACCTCCACCACCATCACCACCTCCACCACCATCACCACCTCCAAAACTGCCACCTCCACCACCTCCAAAACTGCCTCCACCACCATCACCAAAACTGCCACCTCCACCACCTCCAAAACTGCCTCCACCACCACCTCCAAAACTGCCACCTCCACCACCTCCAAAACTGCCTCCACCACCTCCACCAAAACTACCACTATCGCTTCCATAGCTACTGCTACTATCACCACTGTCAATGGTAATGCTTATGTTAGTCGATCTACTGCCAGTAGTTCTATAGTTGTTACTGCGACTAACATAGGTATAGGTGATTTCCGGTTCCTCCTGGGCCATACTCCAGAATATCCATATCAGTAATATAACTATGGAGATACCTATAACTATAAAGATACAACTAACGAGACCTGCGTTAGAAGTTTTAGAAGTTGTAGCTGACTGATATTTCCCTGTTTTCAGGGATTTTACTAATTCTTTTGTACCTGCAACTATACCACTTTCAAAGTTTCCTGACCTAAGTTCAGGAATAATTTTAGTGTTGATAATATTACGAACCTTACTATTTGGTAAAGTTCGCTGTATTCCTCTACCTGTTTTAATTTCCACACGTTTATTGCCTACAGAAACTAAAAACAAGACACCATTATTTCGATCTTTATTTCGACCTTTTTGACCAACTCCCCAATAATTAAACAACTTAGTAGTAAATTCTTTGGGAGTTGCTGCGGGTTGAGTTTCTGGTACAGTCACAACAACAATTTCTGAGCCATTTGTTGCTTCTAAATTAATAATTTGGTTAAGTTGATTTTCTGTACTTTGACTGAGAATTTCAGCCATATCTGTCACCCAACCATGATAGTAATGTCGTGAGTTTGGTACTTCTTGTACAGTTAGGGCAAAACTAGGCAAAGGATTTATTAACCAAGTTTGGACTACAAAAATTATTGGCAAAACACATCTCAAGATAATTAACAGGAAATTCATAATTTTTACCTTTTGGACAAACAATAAAATGTTCTTTATTAATTATAGCAATTTAATAAAATAATCTCAAATCTGGTTGAATAGTTATTGTATAGTTGGGATAGATGAGGGGATGGGGAGATTAAAGTAATTATAGAACCATAAACATACACTGTATAACCGGATTTAGTATAAATATGTCAGAGCGCACTGCTATATATTTTTTACAGCGGTTTGCATTTCCGTAGACTACAGTAGGGACTAACCATGGTTAGTCCCTACGAGGTTGACTATTTTTTTAGGCAACGCTGTCAAATTCAAACCTCTCCCCTAACCCCTCTCCTACAAGGAGAGGGAAGAATATTCCTGCCCCCCCCTTCCCTTCTCCCCCCTTTCAAAGGGGGGTTGGGGGGGATAGCAAGGCGGTTGGGGGGTTAGGTTCTACTAAAACCGTGCGTGACGACAGATTACTGATTAACAAAATCCGTTTATCCGTGCCATAATCCGTGTCTAGCTCCTCTTAATAATAATTCTGTATCGCCTTCACCTCCAACTCTCCCGACTTCAACGATCGGATCGCTGCCGCCGTTGCTTTCGCCCCCGCAATAGTCGTAATCAACGGTATTTTATAATCCAACGAACTCCGCCGAATTTTAATACCATCTGCGCGCGCTTCCTCCCCTGAAGGACTCATAATAATTAACTGAATGATTCCATTTTTAATCCCATCCAAAACATTAGGTCGCCCTTCATGCAACTTCAAGGTCAAACCTACATCCAAACCCTGAGTTCGCAATACCTTCCGAGTTCCTTCAGTCGCCACCACATTCAAACCCAAATCAATTAAATCTTTAACCACAGGTACAACCGCTTCCTTATAGCGATCGCTCATTGACACAAATACTGTTCCCTCTAAAGGTAACTTTTGCCCTGCGGATAACTGCGCTTTAGCAACAGCTTTTCCAAAGTCAACATCAATACCCATCGCCTCCCCAGTGGAACGCATTTCAGGTCCTAATATTGTATCTGTACCAGGGAATTTAGCAAATGGTAACACTGCCTCCTTCACCGAAACATGATTGGGAATTTGCTCCTCCAGAAAACCTAATTCCTCTAATTTTTTCCCAGACATTACCCGCGATGCCATTTTTGCCAAAGGTATTCCTATTGCCTTAGATACAAAAGGTACCGTTCGCGATGCGCGCGGGTTTGCCTCCAAAATATATACCGTTTCCCCTTGCACCGCAAACTGAATATTCATTAACCCGATCACATTCAATGCTTTTGCTAGAGCAACAGTCCATTGGCGAATTGTTTCCACCGCAGCAGGAGCTAAAGTTTGATAAGGAATAGAACAAGCAGAGTCTCCAGAGTGAATACCCGCCTCCTCAATATGTTCCATGATGCCACCGATCACAACCTTACCCGTAGCATCAGCAATAGCATCTACATCTACCTCAATAGCATTTACCAAAAATTTGTCAATTAAAATAGGATGTTCCGGTTCCACCTGTACCGCAAAGGTCATATAACGTTCCAACTCTTGGTCAGAATAAACAATTTCCATTGCCCTACCTCCCAAAACATAGGAAGGTCTTACCACCACCGGATAACCAATTTTTTGTGCAACTGCCAAAGCATCCTCATAACTGCGAGCGAGACCATTTGCTGCTTGACGAATATCTAAATCTCGTAAAATCTTCTCAAACCGTTCCCGGTCTTCAGCAGCATCAATAGAGTCTGGAGAAGTACCCCAAATTTTAGTTTCAGTTTCTGCTTGCTCCAAATATTTTTGCAGGGGAACAGCTAATTTCAGAGGTGTTTGTCCGCCAAACTGAACAATAATTCCTACCGGGTTTTCCGCCTCAATAATATTCAATACATCCTCTTTCGTCAACGGTTCAAAATAGAGGCGATCGCTCGTATCATAATCAGTCGATACAGTTTCCGGGTTAGAATTCACCATTATTGTTTCAAAACCATCCGCTCCCAAAGCATAACTAGCATGACAACAACAATAATCAAATTCTATTCCCTGTCCGATGCGATTAGGTCCCCCTCCCAGAATCATTACTTTCCGCTTTTCCGATGGCAAAACTTCTGACTCTTCCTCATAAGTAGAATAATAGTAAGGAGTAAGCGCTTCAAATTCTGCTGCACAAGTATCCACCGTTTTATAAACAGGTTTAACTCCCAAACTCAACCGATAACTTCTGACTTCATCCTCAGTCGTCTTAGTACAATAAGCAATTTGGCGATCGCTAAAACCTTGCCGTTTAATATCCCACATCTGCTCTTTTGTTAATTCATTGAGGGGAATGCGCTTGATCGACTTTTCTGTCTCTACCAACTCCCACATCTTATCCAAAAACCAAATATCTATTCCAGTCAACTCATAAATTTCTTCTACAGTCATTCCCAGTAACAGAGCATGACGGACTGTAAACATTCTCTCTGGGTTAGGCGTCCGTAACCCCGCTCGTACCTGTTCCAAACTCGGTACCTTTTCCCAGCGATCGCCACCAAAACCGGCCCTACCTGTTTCCAAAGAACGCAAAGCTTTCTGAAACGACTCCTGAAAAGTTCTACCTATTGCCATTGCCTCCCCAACCGACTTCATCTGAGTAGTCAGCACTGCTTGGGAACCAGGAAATTTCTCAAAAGCAAACCTCGGAATTTTCGTAACTACATAATCAATAGTAGGTTCAAAACTCGCAGGCGTCTTTTTCGTAATATCATTCGGAATTTCATCCAGAGTATAACCAACCGCCAACTTTGCCGCCATTTTCGCAATGGGGAAACCAGTCGCTTTTGACGCCAAAGCAGAAGAGCGACTCACCCGTGGGTTCATCTCAATCACAATCACATCCCCATTCACCGGATTAACAGCAAACTGAATATTCGACCCCCCAGTTTCCACACCTATTTCCCGAATAATTTTAATCGAAGCATCCCGCAGTCGTTGATATTCCTTATCCGTCAACGTTTGCGCCGGAGCAACAGTAATCGAGTCTCCCGTATGTACCCCCATCGGGTCAATATTTTCAATCGAGCAAATAATCACCACATTATCCGCCAAATCTCTCATTACCTCTAGCTCATACTCTTTCCAACCAATCAGAGATTTTTCCACCAAAATTTGAGACACCGGACTAGCATCTATCCCCGCTTGTGCCATAACCTCATATTCTTCTTGGTTATAAGCAATACCGCCACCAGTTCCTCCCAAAGTAAAAGCAGGACGAATAATTAGAGGATATGTTCCTATTTTTTGAGCGATCGCCTTGGCCTCTTCCCAATTATTAGCAATACCCGATGGACAAACCTGGATACCTATTCGGCCCATTGCTTCCTTAAACAATTGACGGTCTTCGGCCATTTCAATCGCTGGTAATTTGGCCCCAATTAATTCCACACCATATTTCGCTAAAGTGCCATTTTTTGCCAAAGAAACTGCTATATTTAAAGCAGTCTGACCGCCCATTGTTGGTAATAGGGCATCTGGTCTTTCTTTAGCAATAACTTTTTCTACAAGTTCCAGGGTTAAAGGTTCAATGTAGGTACGTTCGGCAATTTCTGGATCTGTCATAATTGTGGCCGGATTGGAATTTACCAACACCACCTCAAAACCCTCTTCCCTAAGAGCTTTACAAGCTTGTGTTCCACTATAATCAAATTCACAGGCTTGGCCAATTACAATGGGACCAGAGCCAACCAGTAGGATTTTACGTATATCTTGGCGTCGCGGCATAGACTTATTTTTACTTCAGAATTAAGACTTAATCCAAAGTATTTTAAGGGTTAGTATAATGGCTGTGTTAGTATATACAGACCAATTTTATATTTGATTGTTAAAACCATTTAGGTGTCAGCCATCAGCCATTACTTTAGAATGCTAGGTTATTTCCAATTTTAAATTTGCAGCAAAACTGATAGATAATCTTTGATTTGGTAAGTAAACAGTAGTCAGCTTTTAAATGTCAGCTATTAATTTATTAGCTTTGAAATAGGAAGTAGGATTGACAGATTAAGTAAAAATTCCAAGTTACTCTTAAATGCAGATTAGCTAATATTTCTCATTAATTAAAAAGCTATTTGTGCATAACGATATAGAAAAAGCTGACTGCTAATACCTGAATGCTTACTATAATCTTCGGGAAGATGATTTCTAAATATCTATTTAAAAAATTTAAAAATAAAATTTAAAAGTTATACAAGCAATATAAAATCTAGTTAGGTTTTTTGAATTATAGAAACATAGGTAAATAAAAAGATGAATGGTTCACAAATCTTACTGTTTGTAATAGGTATTTACTTAATTTGTGCTGCAATCTTTAATTGGGAATGGTTTTATGGAATGCGTAAAGCCAGATTTATCGTAAGTTTATTTGGCAGAAAGGGGGCACGATTATTTTATCTAATACTAGGACTTATTGGTTTGATTGCGCCATTTTTTATAAACTAAACTAGCTATTGAGCATTGCTGATTGGGTCATTTCAGTTAACAGTTATCAGTACCTCTGGCGCTCACCCAGAAGCTTGACATCAGGAATATTTTCTTTTTTTATCCCCTATCCAATGGGAGACTTTAGACTTTTTTTTTGGTAATAATATTCAATCTTTGATAGAATCTACAACTATAGTTTTTTCTCTGAATTCTGACTTCTGAATTCTTTCTCGATCAAATTAAGATGAAAATAACAAATTTCAGTAGAAGGTACTGATAACTGATAACTGATAACTGATATAAAGATAAAAGATATGCCAAGAAACCCTGATGAATTTGCTATACACCTATTATTAGAAGGTGGCGCTCGTGAAGAAGTACGTTTTGTTACTCTTAAAGATTTTCAAACCTGGTACAGTGGCGTTGTAGTTCCAAAGCATGACTCTCAAGAGTTTGTGAATGTACCTATTAAAACTATTCAAGGAGAATATATGGTAGTTCGCCCTTCAGCTATAATTGCAATTCGGGTTGAACCTATATTTAATTCTAGTTTCTAGTGTTGAAAGATTTTAAATGAACTCTTTGGTAATAGGTATAGATATAGGGGGAACAGCTATTAAGATGGGGTGCTTTAGTAGAGATGGAATATGCCATAAATCTTTGACTTTACCAACTCCTCAACCTGCTACCCCCAAAGCAGTTATTGAAGTAATAGAAGAAACAATATCTATTCTGAGAAAAGAATCTCAAACAGACAACTTAGGAACTATCCAAGGAATAGGTATTGGAGTACCAGGTCCTGTTGATGCGGAAGGTAGAATATCTAGGATAGCAATAAATTTGTCAGACTGGCAAGAGGTTCCTCTCGCAGAATCTTTGGAGGAAAAGACAGGTTTACCAGTAGTTATAGCTAATGATGCTAACTGTGCTGGTTTAGGAGAAGCTTGGGTAGGAGCAGGTAGTCAGTTTAAAAATATGATTATGCTTACCCTGGGTACCGGTGTCGGAGGAGCTATTATTTTAGATAGCAAATTATTTGTGGGTCATCAAGGTACTGCTGGAGAGTTAGGGTTAATAACTTTGAACCCTGATGGACCTAAATGTAATAGTGGTAATAATGGTTCTTTGGAACAATATGTTTCTGTTCAAGCGGTTCGTCGAGAGACAGGAAAAGAACCTTTAGAATTAGCAAATTTAGCTTTAGCTGGAGATAAGTTTGCCCTAGAATTTTGGCAAAATTACGGACGACTTTTAGGAGCAGGATTAGCAAGTTTAATTTATATTTTAACTCCAGAAGCAGTAATTATTGGTGGTGGAATAAGTGCCGCCTCAGAACTTTTTTTACCTACAACGAAGGCAGAAATTGAGCGACGAGTTCTTTTTAGTTCTCGCTCAAGTTTGCAATTATTAACTGCTAAATTAGGTAATCAAGCTGGTATTGTGGGAGCTGCTAAATTAGCTTGGACTAAATTTTCAGATCGATGATTTGAGATTTTCTATTTGAGGTTTTCTAGGATCAGAGAATAGGTAATAGTAGGCGGTAGTAGGGAATGTTTAATAATAACTAACACTATTTGCAAAAAAGATTGTTATAAATAACATCATAGCCAGAAATAAATCTTGAATCAAAAAAATTAAAGAATAAACAATTACTTTTTATTAAAAATAAAAGGATTAAGTAAAAGGAAAATTTTTTCTTCTTTTCCAACTTAAAAGAAAAGATCGGCTTTGAGCCTTAAATTATTATATTAATTAGGGCTTCCTGAATAAATATAAAAAGCTGATCGACTAAACATTTGAGCCATTATCTGTGTAAAAAAAGTGCCAGTTTTTTGCTCTCGTGAGCTGCAAAAAGCAAGGATGAATAGAAGATAAAACGGGAAGTTTTGAGAAATAATTGTTCCAATTAGATTCTCTCAATCTACCATTTCTACTGGCTACTGACTACTAGAAACAGCAAGAAGACTTTTTCAGCAAACCCTAATTATTAAGGTAAAGAATTCCCAGTTACTTTGTTGATAAATTCCAAAACTTTTTCATAAGCTTCCGGGTTACTATTAGGGTTAATAATAATATCTTTTGTACTATCTGGTAGCCAGAAAGTTATCCTACCATTAGCTTCCCAAGCAAATGTAGTAATACAACTTAAATTGATCAACCATTCATGGCGGTCATAAATAATTTTTACCCAGCATTCATTATAAATTTTATAGCCTATTTCAATCTTTTTTTTAATATATCCTAGAACTAAATAATAGTCATGTTCGCTATTTTGCTTACTCAATATAATTGGCTGACTGCTATTTGGCAACCAAAAAGTTATGCGCTTATCTGGTTGACAAGAAAAAGCAGTAATACTGTCAAGGTCGATCAAGTATATGCTTCTTTCATAATTTATTTTAACCCAGTAGGCCACACGACCCCC
Organism: Okeania sp. SIO3I5; assembly: GCF_010672085.1. GTDB lineage: Bacteria > Cyanobacteriota > Cyanobacteriia > Cyanobacteriales > Microcoleaceae > Trichodesmium. The sequence goes on along the minus strand of NZ_JAAHHT010000029.1, from coordinate 66,147 downwards.
TCAAAGCTTTGATTTCTTGCATATACCCACTTCCTGCAAGTTACCCTAAAAGTCCGATCAACATTATTCATCTACCCTCGATCTTATCAGCAACTACCCAATGAAAAAGATTTATTCTTTAATCAGATAGTTCCAGCACTACTAAAAGTTTGCTCGAGAGTAAATATCATTCACCAATATTATAAAATCTGACAGTGCTTAACGCTATACTCAGGTAATTAATCGTACTCAACTTCAGGCTATTAAACTTAATAACAAACAATAAATCAAGTTCAAATCAAGAATCTTTCCTAACAACTCTTACCGAAATAATTAATAATTAAACAATTAAATAATTAGATAATTCAGGTTTAAAGTCTCCCCAATAAAGAAAGGAAAAAAAAATAAATCTTTGCCTTTTAGTTAATCCTCTCCCTTTTAGGGAGAAGTAATTATCCATTATCCATTAATAAAAGCCTATTCCATGTAAGTTTTGTATACTGATTCTAGTAGATTTGCTCAACAAGAATCAAACCTTAACTCCATACTTCAAAAACTATTTAAAAATATACTGCTACTGTATTTCATAAACCATCAAATTTGCTCTCTAATCTTTCATAATTATCATAATTAAGTAATAGAACCTGTACTAACTACATTCTCTTGAGTAGCTTCAGCATTATTTACAGACAAATCATAACACTTTTCTTGTGCATTAGCAGCTTCAAAAAAGCTATGAAATAGAGGGTGAGGGGTACTAGGTCGAGATTGAAACTCTGGATGAAATTGAGTAGCAATAAAGAAAGGATGAGTAGGAAGTTCAATAATTTCTACTAATCTACCATCAGGAGAAGTTCCACTAATAACATATCCTGTTTCTAAGAACAAATTTCGGTAAGCATTATTAAATTCATAGCGATGACGGTGGCGTTCATAAATCACTTCCTGCTGATAAGTTTTAAACGCCAATGTGTCCCCTTGAAGGCGACAAGGATAAAGTCCCAGTCGCATAGTACCGCCCAAATCTACCACATCTTGTTGTTCTGGTAATAAATTAATTACTGGATTTAGTGTTTGAGGGTCAAACTCAGCACTATGGGCCACATCCAGTTTTGCTATATTACGTGCCCACTCAATTACCGCACATTGCATTCCCAAACATAACCCCAAAAAAGGAATTTTATTTAGTCTGGCATATTCAACTGTAGCTATTTTTCCATCAATACCTCTCACACCAAACCCACCAGGTACAATAATTCCATTCGCATTTTCCAGGTAGGTCTTCGCCCCCTTGGACTCCACATCTTCAGCATTGACCCAACACACATTTAAGTCCACACCAACAGCGATCGCTGCATGACGTAATGCTTCTACTACTGACAGGTAAGCATCACTTAGTTGAATATATTTACCTACTATGGCAATTTCTACAGTAGTAGTAGATAATTGGCCCTGGTTAGTATATATTTCTTCTTGATCTCTATGGTAAAGACGATTGACCAAAGTTTGCCACTGACTAAGATTTGGTTCACGTTGCTCCATTTTTAATAATTCTAGAGCTTGGACTGCTAGTCCTTCCGCCTCTAACATTAGAGGGACTTCATAAATACTTTGAGCATCCTGAGATGTAATTACAGATTCTACGGGTACATCACAGAACTCGGACATCTTTTCTTTTAAGTTTTCAGTAAGTTGGCGATCGCAACGACAGACCAAAATATCTGGTTGAATACCAATAGAGCGTAACTCCTTAACCGAGTGTTGAGTCGGTTTAGTTTTCATTTCTCCAGCAGAAGCAATCCAAGGCACTAATGTCACATGGATATATAAAGCATTATTCCGTCCCACATCTTTGCGAAACTGCCGAATTGCTTCTAAAAATGGCTGAGATTCAATGTCCCCTACAGTCCCCCCTATTTCTGTAATTACCACATCTGGGTTAGAATTTCTTGCTACTCTATGTATTCTTTCTTTTATTTCGTTGGTAATATGGGGGATAACCTGAACAGTTCCACCTTGATAGTCCCCTCGTCTTTCCTTATTAATTACTGCCTGATAGATTGAACCTTGGGTAACACTATTGAGGCGAGACATTGAGGTATCTGTAAATCGTTCATAGTGGCCTAAGTCTAGGTCAGTTTCGGCCCCATCTTCTGTAACAAATACTTCTCCATGTTGGAAGGGACTCATTGTCCCCGGGTCTACATTTATATAGGGGTCTAGTTTAAGAATGGAAACAGAATAATCCCGTGATTTGAGTAAACGGCCTAAGCTTGCTGCTACAATTCCTTTACCAATACTGGAAACTACTCCACCAGTTATGAATACAAATTTAGTCATAGATTTTTTTTAATAAGGAAGAAGGAAGTTGTAAACTGTAGATTAGCTCCACTAAATTTTACTACCCATGCTTTTGCTGTAGGCTACCGTTGGGTATAGCAAAAAGTATTTTGGCCTCTTGGCAAATGTATTATCATAATATAGATAGTAATTACAAACTATAGTGCTAGACTTAATCTAACTTTTAGTCCTTTCTAACTAAATTAAATACTAACTACCTAGAATTGGTAATCTTTAGCTTCTGAAAAAGTATCATCATAAATAGTAATTACAAACTATAGTGCTAGACTTAATCTAACTTTTAGTCCTTTCTAACTAAATTAAATACTAACTACCTAGAATTGGTAATCTTTAGCTTCTGAAAAAGCATCATCATAAATAGTAATTACAAACTATAGTGCTAGACTTAATCTAACTTTTAGTCCTTTCTAACTAAATTAAATACTAACTACCTAGAATTGGTAATCTTTAGCTTCTGAAAAAGCATCATCATAAATAGTAATTACAAACTATAGTGCTAGACTTAATCTAACTTTTAGTCCTTTCTAACTAAATTAAATACTAACTACCTAGAATTGGTAAATAATAGCTTCTGAAAAAGCATCATCATAAATAGTAATTACAAACTATAGTGCTAGACTTAATCTAACTTTTACTCCTTTCTAACTAAATTAAATACTAACTACCTAGAATTGGTAAATAATAGCTTCTGAAAAAGCATCATCATAAATAGTAATTACAAACTATAGTGCTAGACTTAATCTAACTTTTAGTCCTTTCTAACTAAATTAAATACTAACTACCTAGAACTGGTAATCCTTAGCTTCTGAAAAAGCATCATCATAAATAGTAATTACAAACTATAGTGCTAGACTTAATCTAACTTTTACTCCTTTCTTACTCATATATATTTTAGAGAACTACCAAGGATTTCCTCATCTCTAACTTTAGCAAAAATATCATATATAGTAATTACAAACTATACTGTTAGACTTAATCTAACTTTTACTCCTTTCTAACTAAATTAAATACTAACTACCTAGAATTAGTAATCTTTAGCTTCAGTAAAAGCATCATTATAATATAGTAATTACAAACTATAGTGCTAGACTTAATCTAACTTTTATCCCACTAAAATCCATAAACGGAAAACAGACTTTATGGAGTGGCGCTTCTCGTGGATTTAGTTAAAAATTAAGACTTAATTGTTACTAAAATTTAGCCTTAATAGTAAAAGAGTAATCTCCACCAGGTTCTAGTTGATAATCCCATTTTTCTAGAAACCTACCCAAAGGTTCTTGAATTAGGGCACGTCCTTGAGAAGGTTGAATAGAAAGAGTTTTTCCCTTTCTAAAATACCATTTAAAATGCCAACCAAAAGGACCAGCACTCACCTCTCCCTCGATAGTGCCTCTTTGCCAAGAGTGGCGAGTTACTCTAATGTAAGCAGTAGTTTCTGGTAGACCCTTAGAACTCATTAATAGTATTAATAGTTATAAAGTCACTCTTTCACTCACTCAAAAATCATTTCTCAAACTCTTGATCAAAAGTCTTGAAAATAATTTTTAAATGGTCAATTAATCTTCTGGTAAAATGATAGTTTTACTGTTATAGAGACTCATCGCTTTTTCAATTCCTTGTTTCAGAGAAAGTTCTACTGTTTCTACAACTAGATCCAGCATTTGAGTCATCAATTTGCTTTCTGTGGGACTAAACTTTCCTAAAACATGACTAATAGTTTTTGGGTCTCCACTTTCAGCAGTAACATTTTTGGGTTTACCAATACCTATTCGCAAACGAGGAAACTCTTGGGTTCCCAAATGAGCGATCGCCGACTTCATGCCATTATGGCCACCTGCCGATCCAGATAACCGTAACCGCAGTCGTCCCATTGGTAAATCCATATCATCATATATTATCAGCACGGAAGAAGGTGGTAATTTATACCAATCTACGACTGCACGAATTGCTTCTCCCGATTTATTCATATAAGTTAAGGGTTTAAGCAAGTAAATTTTGTCTGCTTTTACTCCTCTACTTTCTCCAAATTCCGCTTTAAACTTACGATTTTCAGATAAAGAAACCTGCCAGTTATTAGCTAAAGTATCTATTCCAGCAAATCCTATATTATGCCTAGTTTGATTATATTTTGGCTCTGGATTTCCCAAACCTACAATTAATTTAGGAATCACCATGTTTGCTCCTGGCGCAACCTCTTAGAAAAAATATACTTAAAACGAGTAATTGTATCCATCTCGTCTATGAACAGGTTGGATATGGTTTCGAGATACAGACAAAATTTTATCCCCATGTCGGATATCAAAGTTGCCTTTGCTTCTCACCGTTTTAATCCTGACTCCTTTTAACCCAGCATTTCTGCCTTTGACCACATTGATAATATCCCCAGTTTTCCAGCCTGGTACAGGTTTTTTGGCCTTGTAACCTTTCCTCGGAAAACCGTATTTATCCATTTGAACCATTTGTCGACAGCCATGTCCCATTGCTGTGACGACTAGGGGTTGATTAGTAAGTATTGTTAACTTTTCAACTTCACCAATACAAGCAGCATCTATCCAGTGTTCCTTTGGCAAATTCAATCGACGACGGTTATATTTAGTACCCGCACCACTACCAGTAACCACAGGCAAACCTTTTACTTTTAAGGTTTCAAAAATAGATGTGCGAGTTGAGTTAACCGCAGCAGCATCTTTTAAAGGCGTTTTGGCAACTTTAAGAACGTGAGTTAGTACAGACGGTTGATCTTTAAGAAATTCCCGAATATCAATCGCACCCTTATTTTGGTTGCATTGATGGCAAGCTATGGCTAAGTTAGACACCCGATTACTACCACCCTTTGAGCGTGGAATGATATGTTCAACTTCTAAAGGCGTATCTGTTGCCCCACAATAAGCACATGAGCGACCCCACTTCTCTAATAGATACTCCCGGACATCATAACCAAATAGTTCACCTTGTTGATACTCAACCCCTGAAATTTCAGGATTCTGTATTTTCTGGGTGTCAAACTTGACTAATTCTATAGCCAAACTACTTACCGGACTTAGTTGAGACAGTCTATTAACCCAGGTTTCTACAGTCAAAACCCGATGCCTCAAACTTGGTGGCAGCCATCCTTTTTTTCGTTTGCGGTTGAGAAATCTGCACTTACGGTAGCGAGTTTTTCGGTGACGACGAGTTCGGCGAAGAGTTCGCCGTCGCAGCAGCGCATTTTTAATTTGCTGGCCACGATGGATTAGAACCATTGCAAAGATAACTTCTTCACTTTGGGTGACCATTGCAAAGCCTGTTTGTTTAGAACCAGGGTCAATTTTTAATTGCAAGCCCTGATTTTCTTCGTCTACCAATTTATTCAGAATTATTGTGAATGGGTAGCGCTTAAAAACTTTGGCTTTGCCAGCTTTTAACAATGACCTCGCCATGGCTGGTTGGCACGGTGCTAGGGGTTTTTTCTTGGCGTCTAGTACGAATACATAATTGGTTGAATTGGACATTGTTGCGTCCCTCCTACAAAGAGTGTTAAGTTGGCCTCGCCCGGTTATTTAAGCTTGAGAGGTTCGGCACACTAGCTTTTCAAATCTCTTTGCCTGTTTAATACCGAACAATAGGGGTCGGAACTGGCCACGCATCCCGACGTATTGTGACTAAAATAACGTCTACTTGAAAAAAGTGGGCTGGACTAACCATTTAAACACAAATAAGCGTTTTGGTTAGATTTGTGGTTAGTCTTTCATTTCCTTTAAAATCAAAACTACAATAATCTTCTAGATTGGCTCAGGTTAATTGTAAGCATTCAGCTATTAGCGGTTAGCTCTCAGCTTTTTAATAAATGAAATAAGTATTTCTTTAATTTATACTACATTTTCAAGCCATAAATTGAAGCATAAAAACGACAAGCTTGAGTTGTCAACCCATACAATTTACAGTCAGAAAATTGTCGATGTGGTTCTAGATACTGCTAATACCATTTCTCCATGAAGTTGTACTTAATAAAAGATAATAGTTATCAGCAAAATTCAGGTCTTGGTCATTTCAGTTATCATTACCTCCAAGTCAAGGATTCGGATTAAAATAAGAAAATTGATTTTCTCTTGGTCGATTGGATATGGTTAGTTAATTCATCCATCTAACCCTACGGTAAACTTTCCTTACGGAATGCTATTGCAAACGTTAACGACCGCTTTTTAACCCTCTGAAAAGGGGGAAGCAAGAGACCTGATTTTTTAGTAATAATTATTTAAGTGCATTGTTACACAGAAATCGTATAAGGTTAAGTGCTCGGCTTTTATTCATACTTTTAATTCTTTCAAATCAGGATAATTCTTTCAAATCAGGAATATGGTAATTCCTCCTTTAAATACAATAAACCTAATACCTAATAAGGCAGTTTCTCTGTAAGATGCTTTCTAACCACGGAATACTTACAGTTAATTTTTTATCTAGTTTAACTTCCCAATTAGCTTTTCTGGTTTGTATCTGTTGCAGAAGAAACATTTACTACTTTTTCTGGTTCTGATTCCGATTCGTATGTACTAACTTTCACTCCTTCTTCTAACTTGCTTGCTTCCCGTTTAAATTCATTCTCAAACTCTTTAGCTCCTGCTTTAAAACTATTTATTGCCTGCCCTAAACTCCGACCAATTTCTGGCAACTTCTTCGGACCAAATATCAAAAGAGCTACCACCAAAATTACAATCATTTCTGGCAAACCAATACCAAATATATTCACTTTTTTTTCCTCCTCAAAATTTACTTCAAATTTATATAAATCAGTTGTAAGCATTCAGCTATCAGCTATCAGCTTTATTCCCTTTAATTGACAAATTAAATCGTCATTTTTTTACTTCAATTTTCTAGTTAAAAAAGTAGTAGAAATTAAGTGAATGCTTGCTTCATTAATTAAAAAGCACGCCTAGCTGACTGCTAGTAGCTAAATACTTACAATCACTTCAGTGCATAGTGGTTAAAAAATTCAGCTTGAGTGAACTTTTTAGCCTTAACTAACATCTAAATTTATTTTATTAGTAATCCTGCTAGCTTAATGGTATTGAGTAAACTTGGTATTCACGCCATATCCTAATTTATCCAAATATCCTGGAGTTTCTTTGTGGTGAAAAAATCATCACCCTCAATCTTCAGGTCTCCCCCACTCCCCCACTGCCGCATTCCCTCCCTAGCTCTACCATTACTATGCACCACTACTATGTTATTTAGTTAGGCCGGCCCAATCTACATCAACATTTTCTAACAACAAGGAAGAGTTGTAGATTTGGAGAATAATTAACAAGAAGACAAAAAATAAGCCTATAAAAACGGCCATTAATAGTGTAGTTCCCCAACCGGGAGATACTTTACCATACTCTGAGTTTAAGGGTTTGAGGATGTCTCCTAATCCAGTTTTTTGTGGCATAAGTTTCGATGTAATCTATTTTCAGCAGAAAATTTTAATGTTTTGTAATATTGTATATGTATAACACTCACAATTTTAATGAATTATATGGAACCTGCAACAGTTCTTAGTATTTCAATAGGTATAATGACTGTGGCCATTACAGGATTTTCAATTTACACAGCCTTTGGACCACCCTCCAAGGAATTAGTAGACCCCTTTGATGAACACGAAGATTAATGGTTAGTGCGACTCGTTGGCTTAAAAACTAGCTAAAGCTAAATATAATAAGCCTTTTAAGTCACGAAAAGTCTCACGTCCGGTTCTGTTTAGCTGCGCTTTTCATGTCGCGCAGTTCCCTTAGAGGGAGTGGGGGAAAGTTCATTAATGGATAATGGATAATGGATAATTACCTCTCCCTAAAAGGAAAAAATTTATTTCTCTTGGTTGATTGGATATGGCTAGGTTTCCTCAGTATCCCATCCTACGGACTGCTCCGCAAACAACCGCTTTTTCCCCTTAAAAGGGGAGGCTTTAAACCTGAATTATTTAATTATTAATTTTTTGGTAAGCATAAGAATAATTCATGCGAACTGGTTAATAATTATCGAAAAAGTTCTTAGGTTAGTGTTAATTACTTAATAACTGAAGTCCCATATAACCATAGAATTAATGCCTGCTAATACAAATTACCATGCTTAGTTGGAGATAGGGTAAAAACAAAAGGTAAAATTTTAACTACTTATGCTTAAACATACTTTTTTCAAACATTCAAATCTCGTCTTTAAGGACAGGGTTTTGGTGGTTGAGATTGATGTTGTTGTTAAAATAGGGCGTTGCATATTTGTGGGATAAACTTTTTTTTGAAGAAAAAGAAAGTAAAAGATAGGATTTACCTGTTCGGCAAAGATGCCTCCCTTAATTTAGCAACCGCTCAACTAAATTTACTCAAACTGAACGAGAAAATCTGAAAGCTTAGTTGAACACAAGTAGATTGATCGCCAGAGGGTTAAACTGCAAACCCTTTATTCTTTGGTTAAATAAATTATAAATTACATGAATAATTGATAATTGATAATTGATAATGAAAGAGTTTGTTTAATCTCTAATTTTCTCTTCCTATTTCTATCTAACTCGTTCATCTGCTCTAATTATCCATTATCCATTAATGAAAGAGTTTGTTTAATCTCTAATTTTCTCTTCCTATTTCTATCTAACTCGTTCATCCGCTCTAATTATCCATTATCAATTATCCATTATCAATTAATGAAATCGGCATTTAATAATTTATTTTTCCTGGTTTTATACAACCCTCTTGTTACTATTTTTTCACTAAATTTCGGTTTTTTATCTCCAGATTTTGGTAAATTATCCCCGTCTAAAGCAGCTTGATTGAGATGTATAATAGACTTCTGTAATTACTACTTTTATTACTTTGAATTTAGCTTTATACGTTAACATCTCTATTAACCGATAATGATGGATATTTACAAATTGTTGATTGTTATTTTTTCCTGAGTTTATCTCTTGTTTCCAATTCTGATTCTGCCCTATGATTAAGATTCCTAATTGTCGCCTAATCCACCCTAAGCTTAGATTTAAGATTCCTTTTACAAATAGTTTCTTATACCAATTTTAATCTTGTGGATAAAATCAATGACAGGCTTTGGTTAGTATTCTTTGGTCAAGCACCGAAGCAGTCTCCAAATCTAACTTTGGGTAACTTCAGCAGAACAGTTATATAAAAAAGATGTTATAGTTTTACCTCGGAAAAGGTAAAAGTAGGCAAGGAGAAACTTGAAATATTAGATTATTAATATCAATTTTGAATTATTTGGTAACAAACTTTTATGCCAAAACTATAAACTAGAAACCAAAAATCTTTTACTGAAAAATTGTGGTCTAAAGCCTCCCTTTTTAAAGGGATAAAAAAAAGAGACTATTCCTTATGTCAAGCCTTCTTATTGCAGAGGTACTGATAACTGATAACTGATAACTGAAATGACCTAATCTAAAAACTCTGGTGAGTTTTGACTACTTGATTAACCAAAAACCAGTTAAGATAATATATTAAACGTTTTATAGTTTGAATTGAATGGGCAACATATTTGGAAATTTATTTCGGGTAACAACCTTCGGTGAATCACACGGAGGAGGAGTAGGAGTTGTAATTGATGGTTGCCCACCAAAACTAGAAATAGATATTAAAGAAATTCAATATGAGTTAGACCGTAGGCGACCAGGACAAAGTAAAATTACTACACCCCGTAAAGAAACTGATACTTGTGAAATACTCTCTGGCATATTTAAAGGTCAAACCTTGGGCACGCCAATTATGATTTTAGTCCGAAATAAGGATGCTCGTCCCCAGGATTATGACGAGATGGCCATTAAATATCGTCCATCTCATGCTGATGCAACTTATGACGCTAAATATGGTATCAGAAATTGGCAAGGTGGGGGACGATCTTCGGCCAGAGAGACAATTGGACGAGTAGCAGCAGGGGCGATCGCTAAAAAAATTCTGCAAAAATATTCCGGTGTAGAAATTGTCGGGTATGTGAAGCGGATCAAAAATTTAGAGGCTATAGTCGATCCAACAACAGTAACAATAGAACAAGTAGAAAGTAATATTGTTCGTTGTCCAGATACTGAATGTGCGGATAGAATGATTGAATTAGTCGAAAAAATACGAGATGTGGGAGATTCTGTGGGAGGTGTGGTAGAATGCATAGCTCGGAATGTCCCAAAAGGTTTGGGTTCTCCTGTATTTGATAAACTAGAAGCAGATTTAGCTAAAGGTGTAATGTCCTTACCAGCAAGCAAAGGATTTGAAATTGGTTCTGGTTTTGCAGGTACTACTCTTACAGGTAGCGAGCATAATGATGAATTTTATACAGATGAACAAGGTGACATTCGTACAATTACTAACCGTTCTGGTGGGATACAGGGTGGCATCTCTAACGGAGAAAATATTGTATTGCGGGCAGCATTTAAACCAACAGCTACAATTCGGAAAGAACAACGTACTGTGAGTCGTGCAGGTGAAGAGACATTATTAGCAGCAAAGGGAAGGCATGATCCTTGCGTTTTACCTAGAGCTGTGCCTATGGTAGAAGCAATGGTAGCTATAGTACTATGTGACCACTTATTACGTCATCATGGACAATGTAAGACCTTAAAGTAAGAAAATTGATATGGAAACTAGACCTTCTTCTGTTGTGCCTACCCAAGATAATATTGACTCTGCTAAGTTTTCTGAAAATCTAGATGATTTTGTAGTTAAATTCTGGGGAGTGCGAGGTAGTGTTCCTACTCCTGGAAAAGATACTGTTAGATATGGTGGAAATACTTCCTGCATAGAAATGCAAATATCTGGTAAGCGCTTGATATTTGATGGAGGTACTGGGATGCGAGAACTAGGGAAAGAATTGATGCAGGAAATGCCAGTAGAAGCTTATATATTTTTTACTCATTATCATTGGGATCATATTCAAGGTTTCCCATTGTTTACTCCTGCTTTTACTGAAGGAAATTGTTTTCACATCTATGGAGCAACTCCTCCAGAAGGGAAGTCAATGAAAGGGCATTTTATAAATAGAGTCTTGCATTATAACTCTCCTGTGCCACTCAAAGGTATTCAGGCAGACTTAAGATTTTATGAACTTCAGCATAACCAAAAAATGATGCTCCATGGTATTAAGATTGAAACTGGTTCTCTAAATCATCCTAATACTGCAATGGGATATAGGGTGACATGGAATGGACGGAGTGCGGTTTATTGTTCTGATACGGAGCATTTTCCCGATCGCTTAGATGAAAGTGTGGTTAATTTGGCACGGGATGCTGATGTACTTATCTATGATGCTATGTACACTGATGATGAGTATCATAATCCAAAGTCGCCTAAAGTTGGTTGGGGACATTCAACTTGGCAGGAAGCAATTAAAGTTGCTAAAGCTGCTCGGGTGAAGCGAGTGGTAATTTTTCACCATGAACCAACTCATAGTGATGATTTTTTGGATGAGATGGCAAAAAAAGTCAAAGAAGCTTTTCCTATGGCAGTTATGGCCAAAGAAGGTTTGGTTCTGCCAGTAGGAATTTAATCTTGAAAAGAGGGAGTAGGGAGTAGGGGGAAATAATCGATGAATAAGAGTAGGGTAGTTGGTTTGATTTTTTTATTAGATGTATATTATAAATTTAGTTTAGTATAAGTTTAAGAACTCTTTTATTGCGATATTCTTGGCTTTTTGGATGGTTATCTTTTAAGATATGAAATATTACTAGCATTACTTTACCGAAAAAATCAGGTTTAAAGCATCTCTTTTCAAGGAAAAAAAAGCAGTCGTTAAGGTTTGCCATAGCATTCAGTAAGGAAAGTTTTTTGTAGGGTGGGATGCTGAGGAAACCTCATCATATCCAATCACCAAGAAAAAAAAATTCCTTTTAAGCAACCCTATTCTTAAAAATGAAGAGGTAATTATTAGTAAGCATTCAGCCGTCAGCTATCAGCTATTGCTTTTAGTGTAGGTTCAAAGCTGTATCAATCAAGTCAGAATTAAATTTTACTACATAAAGCTGTTAAAGTCTATATTCATTTAAACTCCTTCCTTAAAAGTAGGGTCTTATTGCTCTCTTGCTGACTGCTAATAAATGAATGCTTACAATTATTAATTATTGAAGCGTATCTTTAAGATTGATTTTCCTTTCTACCGCTTGAGCGATTTGCTTCACCTTTCATGTCGCAGAGCTTTTTGTCGGCGACAGCCGAAAAGCGGAAAGGAGTTCTAGCGCAAGCCAGGCTATGCTAGTTTGAGTTGAAGAAAAAATCATGTATATTGGCGAGTAACTCCAGTTAATCTTTAGAATATCACAATTAAAGTGAAGATGCAGCAGAAATTCTTTTGACGCGCCGAATTTTTTAGGAGTTTCAGAAAATGAAAATGTTTGTGGTTTTCCACACTAGTTTGTGGTTTTCCACACTAGGAGGGATGGATGGAAAGATTTGATGAAGCAAAAACAAGCATATATATATGTTTGGCATTGGTGAACCGAGCTATGATACTAAATCCGGTTTACAAAAAACCAATATTTATGAAGGTAAGGCAGAAGACTTAGAAAGGAATTTTAAAAACGTGGTTTTGATAACCGGATTTGATATGAAATCTAAGGAGCGTGTTATAAGAAACCGGGTTTGTTCGAGACAGATGTCAGTATGTATTGGCATCTAATACTTTCCCTGGTTTCTAGAATGCCAGAAAAATCATAGTCACGCATCACCAAGGCTATATGTTTATTGGGAAGTTTCACAAGATGAAAATCTTTCTGGTATTTCTTCTGGGAAAATTCCTGAATACTTGATTGTCTCTAAGCTAGGAAATTTAGTTGAATAAAAAATCATGCGTATAGGCGAGTAGCCCAAGATAATCTTTACGATATCACAAAAATTGTCAAGATGCAACGGAAATTCTTTTGATGCGCCGATTTTTTTAGGAGCTTTAGAAAATGAAAATGTTTGTGGTTTTCTACTCAGGAGGGATGAATGAAAAGATTTGATCGAGCAAAAACCAGCAGATATATTTATGCGGAAGCTTCACAAGATGAAAATCTTTCTGGTATTTTTTCTGGGGAAAATTCCTGAATACTTGATTGTCTCTAAGCTAGGAAATTTAGTTGAATAAAAAATCATGCGTATAGGCGAGTAACCCAAGTTAATCTTTACGGTATCACAAAAATTGTCAAGATGCAACAGAAATTCTTTTGACGCGCCGATTTTTTTTAGGAGCTTTAGAAAATGAAAATGTTTGTGGTTTTCTGCTCAGGAGGGATGGATGAGGGAGAGGGATGGATGAAAAGATTTAATGATGGGAAAAATCTGATTCTAATCTTCAAAGTAAGGGGGTATGTTTTTTAGAATTATGCCATTGGGTGTGGGAGGGGTGGGGAGTGTGGAAAGTGTGGGGAGTGTGGGAAGTGTGGGAAGTGTGGGGATAAATTTATCCGATTTCTTGTATAGAAAAAGCACATTATTTTGTAGATTTTATAATGAATAAAAGTGATTACTCGCCTCTTTGTTAAAAACATACCCTTGTCAGAATAGGGGAGTAGGTTTGGAGGGGATTCATTAATGGATAATGGATAATGGATAATGGATAATTACCTCTCCCTAAAAGGGAGAGGATTGACCAAGAAGGAAAAAATTTATTTCTCTTGGTTGATTGGATATGGTTAGGTCACCTATCCATCCCTCAACCGCTTTTTTCCCCTTTATTGGGGAGGTTTTCAACCTGAATTATTTAATTATTTAATTATTAATTATTCGGTAAATCTCTATTGATAAATCTTCAATAAACAATGTTATCAAAAAATAAGTCTAATTTGAATACACCTGAAGAGTATGCTAACCAAGGCAGCATATATGCTCAAGAAAAAAAATGGGATTTAGCAATTGAAAACTACCGTCAAGCTATTGCGCTAAAGCCAAAATTTTCTTGGTATTATTATCACTTAGCACAAGCTTTATATCAAAAGCAAAATTGGAATGAAGCTATAAAAAATTATGATCAGGCAATAGAGTTAGAAGGTAATTTTTCTTGGTCTTATTATAATTTAGGAAATGCGTTAAGTAAGTTAGGAAGATGGGAAGAGGCTGTTAAAGCTTACATAAATACAATTAAAATAGATGTAAATTTTCCTTGGTCTTACTACAATTTAGGTGATGCTTTGATCGAGTTACAAAAATGGGATGAAGCTATATATAACTATTTATATGTAATCCTATTGCAGACAGAATTACCCGGAATTTACAGTAAATTAGGAGATGCTATAGAACAAAAATATAAGTCAAATTTAGATACAGAAATTAAGGATTACCCCAAAGCTATTCCAGACTATGAGCAATATTATATTGACGATAGATCGCTGCAACTTTTACAACAAAATCCTAATTTATCTGTACAAGTAGCAGATGGTTTAACTAAAGCTAATAAAATTAACGGGGCGATTATTTTCTATAAAATAGCTCTAGAGCTTAATCAAGATGACTTAAAGATTTCTGAAAAGCTACAGCAAGTATTAGATAAAAAAAATCAGTTAGAACGAGAAATATTAGAACTCAGAAAAGAAATAGAATTAAACCGGAATAGTAGCTCTTACTATAATCTTGGTATTGCCCTAACTCGACAACAAAAATGGGAGGAAGCAGTTGTAGCTTACCGTCAAGGTATTGAAATTAATCCAGACCTATCTTGGTGGTTTTACTACAATATATGGGAAGCTTTTGCTAGGGAAGGTAAACTAACAGAAATACTAACTTTTTTCGAGATATTTCAGAAAGCTCATCCCGACTCTTTTTGCTCTTACTTGAATGTAGGAGAAGCTCTAACTCGTTTGGAAAAATTTGATGAAGCTATACCTTATTATCAAACAGCTTGTTATCGGCAAACTCAGAAATTGTACCCTAGATTAGTATCGCAACCATGGAATTTAGAACAAGTTCAAAGACCGAATTTTATAGTTATTGGAGTTCACAAAGGAGGTACGACTTCCCTTTATAATTATTTGATTCAACATCCACAAATTATTCCTCCGATTAAAAAAGAAATGGATTTTTG
Organism: Okeania sp. SIO3I5; assembly: GCF_010672085.1. Taxonomy (GTDB): domain Bacteria; phylum Cyanobacteriota; class Cyanobacteriia; order Cyanobacteriales; family Microcoleaceae; genus Trichodesmium. The sequence goes on along the minus strand of NZ_JAAHHT010000029.1, from coordinate 50,808 downwards.
GTCTTGGAAATTTAATAAGTCAATTAATTGGTATCTAGCTCATTTTCCAGGAATTCCAGAGGGAAAAAATTTATTGACTGGGGAAGCTAGTCCTAGTTATTTCGACCATCCAAATACTGCTAGGAGGATTTACGACTTTTCCCAAAAAATTAAGCTGCTCATACTATTGAGAAATCCTGTAGATCGAGCCATATCTCAATATCATCAATGGCGAAGATTAAATTGGGAAAATCGCTCTTTAGAAGAGGCAATTGAATCAGATTTAGAGAAACTAAGAAAAGCTCCTGAAAAAGTTAATTACTGGATGAAGGAATTAAATTATTTAGCAAGGGGGGTATATGTTGAGTTTTTGAAGGAATGGATGAGTTTATTTCCACGGGAACAATTTCTTATTTTGAAAAGTGAAGATTTTTATGCACATCCTGAAGCTAGTATGCAAAAAGTTTTAACGTTTTTAGATTTGCCGGAATATAAACTGTTAGATTACAAGAATTATAATGCTGGGAAGTATTCAAAAATCGACCCATTAATGCGTAGGAGTTTAAGTAATTATTTCCGAATTCATAATGAAAGATTAGAAGAATATTTAGGGATGGAATTTAACTGGGAGTAGTTCTGAATTTAGAATTTATAATTTAGATTAATTTAGAATTCAGGAGTAATCTTGCTCGTGAGTTTTCGGTGGAGAAATGCTCGGCAAACAAAATTTAGTAATGGCAGAATGCTAGACTTCGACTCTTATAAAAAAGCAAATCTCAGATTTTCTTACCTATTACTTAAAGCAAGGCAGAAAATCGTGAGGTACATCTGAATTAAGAATGGCAGAATGCTAGACTTCGATTGTTATAAAAAAGCAAATCTCAGATTTTCTTAGCTATTACTTAAAGCAAGGCAGAAAATCAAGAGGTACATCCGAATTAAGAATTGAGAATTGAAAATTCAGAAGTAATCTCCCTCATTAGTTTTCGGCGGGGAAATTCTCGGCAAAGAAAATTTAGTAATGGCAGAATGCTAGACTTCGACTCTTATAAAAAAGCAAATCTCAGATTTTCTTACCTATTACTTAAAGCAAGGCAGAAAATCGAGAGGTACATCTGAATTGAGAATTAAGAATTGGAAATTTAGGAGTAATCTTGCTCGTGAGTTTTCGGTGGGTAAATGCTCGGCAAAAAAAATTTAGTAATGGCAGAATGCTAGACTTCGACTCTTATAAAAAAGCAAATCTCAGATTTTCTTACCTATTACTTAAAGCACTTTTAAAAATCAAGAGGTACATCCGAATTAAGAATTGAGAATTGAAAATTCAGGAGTAATCTTGCTCGTGAGTTTTCGGCGGGGAAATCCTCGGCAAAGAAAATTTAGTAATGGCAGAATGCTAGACTTCGACTCTTATAAAAAAGCAAATCTCAGATTTTCTTACCTATTATTTAAAGCAAGGCAGAAAATCGAGAGGTACATCCGAATTAAGAATTGAGAATGGAAAATTCAGAAGTAATCTCCCTCATTAGTTTTCGGCGGGGAAATCCTCGGCAAACAAAATTTAGCAATGGCAGAATGCTAGACTTCGACTCTTATAAAAAAGCAAATCTCAGATTTTCTTACCTATTACTTAAAGCACTTTTGAGGATGGTAAGATATAGTTGAAAACTAATATTACTTCCCTATTTATTCAAGGAATCAAACTTTGTTCTTATACCATTTTTCAACAAAAATGTTATGAATAATTTAGTTAACTAAAGTAGTTGAAGTCAGATGCACATTTACTAGAATATATTTTTTCATGGCAAAAAATAATAATAAAAGTATGGGCGAAGAGCGAATCGCACCTACTGTACGGGTGATTCGCGTAATTAGGAGCATTCTGTAGGAAATCACCCCTACTATAAACAATCCAAATATTTGTAGAAAAAATTTATCACCCTTGGTATTAATTAACTCTAAAACTGCTGTAAGTAGGAGGTACTGATAATTAAACAACTGATAACTCAAATGACTCATTCTATATTCCTACTTTTTCCTTTTTCCTTCTTTTAAAAAAGAAATATGTATTCAAATTTAACTCCAGAAATGTCAGCTTTTACTTTATGTCAAGAAGCAGAGTCTTATTTAGAAGCAGAAAAATTAGATGATGCTTATTTAGCTTGCGAAAAAGCTCTAGAAATCTTACCATTCTATCCTTTAGCTTGCAAAAGTATGGGAAATGTATTGCAGGTTATGGGAAAGTTAGATGAAGCAATAAATTGGTATGCACAAGCAATTATACAACAACCAAATTGGGCAGAGGTTTACACAAATATTGGTAGTTTATATGCTAAACAAAAAGAGTGGAAACCAGCTATAGCTTGTTATGAAAAGGCTATTGAATTACAACCAAATTTGCCTGGTGTTTATCGTAATTTATCTCGGGTTTGCCAACAGTTAGGAGATTTAAGTTTAGCCAAAAAATATTGGTATTACGCAGAAAAAATAGAATTAGAAAAAAAAGCATTAGAAAAGCTAAATCAAGGAGATATTCTATTTAGTCAAGGAAAAATTAAAGAGGCGATCGCTTATTATCGTGAGACTATAGAATTAAATCCTACTTTATCGGATGCTTACTCGAAACTAGCAGAAATTTTAGTCAGTCAGGGAGAATTAGAGTCAGCGATCGCTTGTTATAAAAGTTTAATTGAACTGTTGCCTAAAAATTGGTTAATTCCCTATAAACTAGGAAAACTTTTACGAGAAATAGGTAAGTTAAATGATGCACTTGAGGCATTTAAAATTTCTAGAGAACTTAATCCAAAGTTTCCTTGGTCTCAGAAACATTTAGCAGATATTTTGTATGAGCAAGGAAAGTTAAATCGAGCGCTTACTTGTTATCGTAAACTGATGAAAAATCATCCTAATATTTGGGATAGTTACTGTAAAATTGGAGAAATATTTATCAAGCAAGGGGAAATAAATCAAGCAGTTTTGATCTACCGTAGAGGCCTCAAATTTAATCCTAATTTAGCAAGATTTCACTACAAATTGGGGGAAGCACTAAGTAAACAAAAAAAATTGCAGCTAGCAATTAAAGCGTATTATCAAGCGATAGAATTAGAAGCAGATAACTATTTATTTCATCGTAATTTAGCAAATGCTTTGCAGGAGTTAGGGAAATTAGATGAAGCTATTATTAGTTATCGAAAAGCTATAGAAATTAATTCTAATTCTTGTTGGTTATATGCCTCATTAGGACAAGTATATATTCAACAAAAAAATTGGTCTGATGCTGTCGAATGTTTTAGAAAAGCAATACAAATTAAACCAGACTACGATAAAGCTTACGAAAAAATAGCTTATATTTTTGAGCAGTTAGGTGACTGGGAAGCAGCAGAAAAATGTAGAAATAAACAGGAGTTACCATATTAAGAAAGAAAATAAATTTGCTGACTAATTTATTTTCTATGCTTTACGAATAACTAATATTAAAATTGATAGTGATATAGAATCCGGGTAATTAGTTATCGTATCGCTTGATAGAGTCAGGAGTCAGGAGGTAGGGACGTATTGCTGCGCGACATGTAACGCATTAATGTTCAAGCAACGTCCGTACGGAGAAAAAAAGATTTGAATAGCATGAAATTTTAAATTAGTATTCATGCTTAACATCTGTATTAAGATGAAGTAATTTTGCGATTACTGTATAACCGGATTTTATATGAGAGAGGGTTTTGAAGTCATAAGCAGATAGAAATCAGAAAAAATTCTTGAATATTATTAATCTAAATTACTAAAAAAAATCAATGTAACGGTATTTTTTTAAATTGGTATAACCTAATAATAAATAATATTGGTATAATCTTTGATCACTTTCTATTCCGCAAAAGTTGCAAAACTTATTGTTAAGAGAGAAACTAAACTTTATTTGTAAGCATTCAGTCGTCAGGATTCAGCTAACAGCTATGAATTATTAACTCATTTCCTACCACAGAATTGTATGGGTTTACAACTCAAGCGAGTCTTTCTTGTGCTTCAATACTCTGGTTAAAAATGTAATAGAAGTTAAAATAAAGTTAGCTTCATTCATTAAAAAACGGAGAGGTGACTGCTTATAGCTTAATTTTGATAATACTCTGATTAAAAATCTAGTAGAAGTTAAAATTAAGTTAGCTTCATTCATTAAAAAACGGAGAGGTGACTGCTAATAGCTGAATGCTTACCTTGATTTTTGGTTTTGGAAAAAAATCCAACATGACCAAAAAATCATGTCTCAAGTGTCGCCTTTCAAGGGAATAAAAAATGGTAGTGGTGTACAAGTAGTGATATTCTAAAAAAAGTCAAATTTTCTAGGAAATATGATTTCTTTGAAACTAAGAATTGAAGGTACTTTACTGTTCCCAGTTAAGAGTTAAGTGTTCCCTTTCTCTACAATAAATCACAATCATCAAAGGACTACCTAAAAAATTAAAAAAATTCAGTGTTTAAAACCTCCCTATTGCACGAGGTACTGATAACTAATAACTGATAACTGAAATAATATGTCTAATAACGAAAAAAGAGAAAAACTAGCTATTAATTTTAATGAGCTAGCAGAAGCTAGTTTAACCCAAGGAAAATTAGATGAAGCTTATGCAGCTTGTTTAAAAACAGCAAATAGCAAACAAGAATTAGCCTCAGCTTGTAAAAATATAGGAGATATTTTGCAAGCAAAAGGAGATATAGAAGTAGCAATAAGTTACTACAATAAAGCTATAAAAATACTGCCAGATTTTGCTGAGGTTCATGCTAACCTTGGTAGTATGTATGCTAAACAACAGGACTGGGAAAAAGCAATTTTTTATTATCAAAAAGCTATCTATATTAAACCAGATTTAGTAGGAGTTTATCGGAATTTAGCTAAAGTATGGCAGTACATTGATCAAGAAGAATTAGCCACAGAATGCACTTATCAAACACTGATTCTAGAACCAGAATCAGCTACAGCTAAAGAACACTTGAATTTAGGAAATAAATTGTTAGAATTAGACCAGATTGAAGCAGCAATTAACTGTTATCGTCAAGCCATTAAACTACAACCAAATTTATCATATTCATATCAAAAATTAGGAGAAGTGCTTACTCAAAAAGGGGAACTAGAATCAGCATTAGTAGTTTTAGAGCGGGCAATAAAACTAACTCCTAAAAATCCTAGATGTTACTACTTACTAGGAGAAGTTCTGCAAGAAAAAAAAGAATATGATTTAGCAATCTTTGCCTATGGTAATGGGATAAAACTAAAACCAGAGAATCATTTATTTCACAAAAAATTAGGAGACGTTTTTCAGAAAAAAGGTGAGTTAAAGGAAGCGATCGCCTGTTACCAACAAGCTACAGAAATCAATCCAAATTTCTTTTGGGGTTACTATAATCTAGGCAATATTTATATGAAACAACAAAGGTGGGATGAAGGAATTTATGCTTACCGAAAAGCAACTATTATCAATCCAAATTTCTCTGGTGCATACTATAATTTAGCAGATGCTTTTTTGCACAATTCTCAAAAAGAGGAAGCTATTACTGCTTACTTAGAAGCTGTTAGACTTAGACCAGAACATTCTTGGTTTTCCCGTCATTCAGTCTTATGGAAATACCTACTAGAAAGTAGGCTTGAGGAAGTATTAAATTTATATCAAAATGCCACTCAAAAAGAACCAAATAGTATTTTGTGTCATCTTAATCTAGGGGAAATTTTTACAGAAAAAGGGAATATCAAAGAAGCAATTTTTAGCTATCAAAAAGCTTGCTATAACAAAACACTAAAATTAAATCCTGCCTTTGTCGAAAATTATGGGAATTTTCATCATTTAGGGCATCCTAATTTCATTATTATTGGTTCTCAAAAAAGTGGTACGACTTCTTTAGAAAATTACATTAGTCAACATCCCCAAGTTTTACCAGCTATTAAGAAAGAAACTCATTTTTGGTCAGGTAAATTTCATCGAGGAATAGATTGGTATCTGGCTCATTTTCCTCCTATTCCTAAGTCAAAAAATTTTATTACTGGGGAAGCTACTCCTAATTATTTAGTCACTGATGAAGTTCCAGAAAGAATCTATAGTTTACTGCCTAGTATTAAATTATTGGTGATTTTAAGAAATCCAGTGGATCGAGCTTTTTCTCAATACCATCATTGGCAAAGATTAAACTGGGAAGACCGATCTTTTGAAGTTGCAATTAATCAAGAATTAGAAATACTTAAAACTACTCCTAAACAACCTCAAGGAGATAGAAAATATTGGCAACTCTCAGGAAATTATATAGGAAGAGGTGTTTATATAGAATTTATGCAGAAATGGATGGCTGTATTTCCTAGAGAACAATTTTTAATTTTGAGAGGAGAAGACCTTTATGAAAGGTCAGATGATACGATGAAGCAAGTGTTTAATTTTTTAGGTTTGCCAGAATATAAACTAGCCAAATATAAAAAGTTAAATTCTGGTTCTTATGCACCAATTTCTGATTTACTCCGTCAGAGATTATCTGAATATTTTCAACTTCATAATCAGAGATTAGAAGAATATTTAGAGATGAAGTTTAATTGGTAAATTTTCAGGCAGTTACATCTCAATGCAAGAATAAAGCCAGAAATTTATTGCTGTTAGGGAACACTTAACTGAGAAGAGAAAATAGGAAATAGGAAAAAAGTATTTTGGCAAATATATAGATTGGTATCTGGCTCATTTTCCTCCTATTCCTAAGTCAGAAAATTTTATTACTGGGGCAGCTACTCCTAACTATTTAGTCACTGATGAAGTTCCAGAAAAAATCTATAGTTTACTGCCTAGTATTAAATTATTGGTGATTTTAAGAAATCCAGTAGATCGAGCTTTTTCTCAATACCATCATTGGCAGAGATTAAACTGGGAAGACCGCTCTTTTAGCCAAATATAAAAAGTTAAATTCTGGTTCTTATGCACCAATTTCTGATTTACTCCGTCAGAGATTATCTGAATATTTTGAACCTCATAATCAGAGATTAGAAGAATATTTAGAGATGAAGTTTAATTGGTAAATTTTCAGGCAGTTACATCTCAATGCAAGAATAAAGCTAGAAATTTATTGCTGTTAGGGAACACTTAACTGAGAAGAGAAAATAGGGAATAGGAAAAAAGTATTTTGGCAAATATATAGATTGGTATCTGGCTTATTTTCCTCCTATTCCTAAGTCAGAAAATTTTATTACTGGGGAAGCTACTTCTAACTATTTAATCACTGATGAAGTTCCAGAAAGAATCTCTAGTTTATTGCCTAGTATTAAATTATTGGTGATTTTAAGAAATCCAGTAGATCGAGCTTTTTCTCAATACCATCATTGGCAGAGATTAAACTGGGAAAATCGCTCTTTTGAAGTGGCAATTAATCAAGAATTAGAAATACTTACCTTGAAATTGAGGGAGAATTAAAAGTTAAGACTTTATCTAAAATGCACTCTTTAAGGTGCTGCATATTGAGGCAATAATGATTAATTATTTATGGAAGTATTTCCTACGGAAGAAATTTACAAAATATTAGGTAATATTTTGTAAAAAATAGGGAAGTTAGAATCAGCAAAGAGACAAGATAAGTTAATCTCACCTTGACTGAGAAACCCTATATGATTAGTCATTAACTATTTACTTTTAGGAGTTATAGCAAATATGTCGGAGCTAGAGAATCAAGAAACAGCAGCATTTAATTTCCAGCAAAAAGCTGAAAGATATTTATCTGAAGGAAAATTAGATCAAGTTTATGCCAATTGTTCTAAAGCTTTAAAAATTTCACCTAACTCTGGAGAAATTTACAAAATATTGGGTAGGCAAAAAATGGGGTAGTTAGAATCAGCAAAGAGACAAGATAAGTTAATCTCACCTTGACTGAGAAACCCTATATGATTAGTCATTAACTATTTACTTTTAGGAGTTATAGCAAATATGTCGGAGCTAGAGAATCAAGAAACAGCAGCATTTAATTTCCAGCAAAAAGCTGAAAGATATTTATCTGAAGGAAAATTAGATCAAGTTTATGCCAATTGTTCTAAAGCTTTAAAAATTTCACCTAACTCTGGAGAAATTTACAAAATATTGGGTAGGCAAAAAATGGGG